>NZ_QUEV01000001.1:0-408071 GCF_003478225.1 Clostridium sp. AM54-37XD | reverse complement strand
GTCATGGGTCATGGAGGATTCCAAAAAGGGGGGGGTTTGGGGGGGTTTGGGGGGTTATGGGGTACATTACATCGTAATATAGGGATTATACGAATTCGTGCATTGGGAATCCTCCATCATATCTATTCAAATGTTAAGTAATTGTCTTTTTTAACTTACTACACTGTAGTAACTTCTTTCAAGATGTTCGTTTTTATTTCCTGTCCATCTCTTATGGTGCTATGATAACAAATTCATTCAAATTTGTAAATATTGCATAATAAATAAAGTTTTCCGGGTTTTATGGTTCTTTTTGCACAAATTTTACTATATATGATAGCTTTATGAATATTTTGACGGATTTTGCCTATCTCATTTTGTCAAATTTACTATTTCTTTACTCAAACAGCCAAATTCAATCAAATAAAATTTGATTTGCGTGCGATACTTTTCGACATTTTACGATTTTTTACAGCAGCAAAAATTTGAAAATATTGTGAAAAATGCCATTTTTTGTTCAGAATACTTTTTTATATCGCGAAGCTTTATATTTTCTTCTTAAAAAATAAAATCCGGAATGTAACAATACCTAATTTCTCCGTCAGATATAAAGAAAAAGGAGCTCAAAACTGAACTCCTCATCTTTCGAAAAAAATACTATGCAAATATATAACGTCTGTCACAATCTTACTGACCCCGTATTCGGAATCCTCTTCTATCGCGCCAGACGCTTTACACAATATATACGTTTGTATAGATTTTGTCAAGAATATTTCAAAAAAGTTAAGGTTTCTTTCCCCCCTTTACAAATTGTTCCAATAATCCTATCATTCTACATAGATTGAAAGAACACAACACAGCCGCGCAGGAGGAAAACCACATGAATACAGATGCATTATTACAGGGACGATTCAAGGATCTTGCAAATAAAGCCTATCAGAAGAATATCTATACCTTTACGAATTTTCTGTCTGCATCCGATCTGGATATTTTCTATTCTATCCTGCCGGACATCAACCATGTACCATATCAGATTTTCGGTGGCCGGGAAGGATGTGACCGTGTTATGATCCGCTTTGGATCAGAGGATATGACCGGATATGAACTTTCATTTCCGATCACCATACTTCAGATCACACCATTACTGGACAAATTTTCAGACGAGCTGACTCACCGCGACGTTCTGGGTTCTCTGATGAACCTTGGTATTGAACGTGAAATGACCGGTGACATTGTTATGAAAGAATCCTCCAGAAGCGGAAAACGAAATACCGCTTATGTGTTCTGTGTATCTTCGATCGCAGATTACATCACTGATAATCTTACCCGCATCAAACATACCAATGTCCGCTGTATCATCTGCCCGGATGATGACCTGCCGGATATTGTACCAACACTGGAAGAATTTCAGTGCATTGCTGCCTCAGAACGGATCGATGCTGCCATTGCTTCTATCACGAAGCTCTCCAGAAGCCAGACTGTCGCCCTGTTCCGTGAAAAAAAAGTATTTTTAAACAATCGCATTCTTGAAAATAACAGCTATAACCTGAAACCGGAGGATACTCTGTCCATCCGCGGATATGGCAAATTCATCTATAAAGGCTGTGGACATGAAACCCGGAAAGGCAGGATCTATCTGACATTTGAACGTTATGTCTGAATTAATACATACAAACAGTGCAGACCTGAAGCAGCTAAGCGAATCTCCCGATATGCTGCGCTTCCAGACCTGCACCATTTTTGACATCTTATAAATTTTCTGGTTTATTTTTTTATGTTGTCACTACCCTCCTTCCATTTTTGTTTATCGGAATCCCTTCATATATCCCGTAACATCACTATACAAAAAATCACCTGCGAAAAACCGTTGATGTAATAAATAGCATGTCTCAATGTAACTTTTGGTATTGCAATTCCAAAAAAGCACGCACTACATACTCAAACTCACTCTTTTTTATTTCAAATGTTCCATTATAAAACGCCACTACTTCCTGTACAATCTGAGGCCCAGACCATGCGGGTTCCGCTCCACCTGCCCGTTACGCAATCCGGGTATTTGCTTTTCTGCCCCGCCGACAGGCCCGCTGATCTGTATGCTGTTTACCGTCATTTCCTTGATCGTATTCCTGCATACGATCATAAGATTGCTCCTGTCATATAAAATCTTGATCCCTATTTTTCCCCCACGAATCGTATATTTTACGGCATTGTCCAGTATATTTCCAAGCAGCATATTCAAATGATGGTCATTGATCGCAAGATCGATCGGCACTGATATCCATGTCGTGATCTCAATTCCCCGTTCGGATGCTTCCCGCTTTTTATAGGACAAAATTGCATCGATCAGAACATGCCCGGAAATCACCTCCTTTGCTACCACAACTGCCAGTGCCTTTTCATATTCCTGATGCAGCAGCTCATATTGACCATTTTCCAGATACACACATTCCAGCATATATTGCTTCTTCAGGTCATGACGAAATTTCCGAAATTCCTGCCAGACCTTTCCCAGAGAAAAACTATATGCCTTATACTGTTCTGCTTCCGCACGCATCGTCCGGACATTCACTTCCCGTATCTGTCCATTTCTTTCCTGACGATACAGGTTACTGGATAATATATTGACCGCATACAGAAGCAGTACAATGGTCGGAAAATGTTTTCCTCCACATGCCGTCCGAAAATGTGTAAACAATGCCAAAGTTATTACCGGAACACAAAATACCTCCACAAAATCTCCAAACGTCACCTTATACTGCAAGACCAGTAGTGGATCCGGACAAGTCTCATCCATATCGGGTGCACCGACATTTGCATGATGACTTCTCCACAGCATTCTCCACGCCAGAATATTCAATTTTATAAATACTAAAAGGATAATTCTTGAAATAGATACAGCAGATATCTGAAGCCTTATAAAAGTTTCTTTTCCAACATCAGCATGGCTTCCAACCATAATAAAATAACGATAAACAAGCTTTTCCGCAGCGATCATAAACACTGCCAGATAAATGCCTGTAACAGCCGCCTGTTTCCATGGATATTGAGATTTCCCGGCTATTTTCCTGCATTTTCCGGATATACAACCAGAACTTCCAAATAACCGGATTGTCCAGATATAAAAAAGATTAGATGCCAGCGACAGAATAGAACTCAAATGCCTGCTCCCCCGATCCAGTCCATATAATATTCCCGGACATATTTCTTATTGTCTCTGCTGATGGCAAGCTCCATCCCATTACTCATGATAACTTCTGAGTATCGAAGCTCCCTGATATGACTGGTATTGACCAGATAGGATTTGTGGATCCGGACAAAATGCTGCTGGTGCTCCTCCAGATATTTTTCCAGATTCTCAAGTTTATCATAAAATTCAAATATTCCGGAGACACAAACAGCCGTGATCACCCGGCGGTTACTCTCCAGATAAATAATATCTCCAATGTTAATAGCGTAATACGTGCGATTATAATAGAATGGAAGAATTTCCATATTGTTTCTGACATGACATATAATTCTGTCAAGCAAAGGAAGAAAGGTCTGTTCATTTACCGGTTTATCTAAAAACTGAAATGGCTGGACATCAAAGGCCGCCCGATAATATTCACTGTACCCGGACACAAATACAAGAAGCATAGATGGATACTGTTTCCGAAGCTGTACTGCCACCCGGATCCCATTCATCTCCGTCAGCTCAATATCCAGAAATACGATCTGATACATCCCGCTCTGGTCGATCTCCATCAGCAGCTCCTCGCCACTGCAAAATGTATCAATCTGAAAATTGAAATTACAGTTTCTCATATACGTTGCTGTCATCTGACTGATCTCGTCCAGAACATGCTGCTCATCATCACAAACCGCAATCCGAATCATAATATTCCCCCCCATAATATAATTTGTACTTATTTCATCATTGCTGTAAGTTTATCAAGCATATATAACAACTGTTCTGTTTTCTCAGCCCCAAATCTCTGATATGAGATATGTTTTTTCTTCTCGTCATCCCCAATTTCATAATCCATATACAAACTGTCCTGAAGAACATAATCAGCAGATATCTCCAACGTATTGATCAATGCAACAAAACAATCCAGTGACATATCTGCCTTACCTGTTTCGATCCTGCTGATATATTTATCACTGAGTTCAGTCAATTCTCCCAACTGTTGCTGGGTAAGACCTTTTTTCTTTCTTGCTTCTTTCAACCGTTGTCCTAGAAACGTTCTGTTAATCTTCACTAATCTCTCTCCATATTGCTTTCCGGATTAATATGCTTCAACCTTCTCTTTTGTATTCTGTCAAAATTTGTCTTTTTATAGAACAAACCAACGAAGCATTTTCTAACCAACAGTAGAATTTCTAAATTGTTTTTTGCGCAGAGCGTTTTTTCTTTTCATTCTTTTTTCTGCATACAAAAACAGTGCCTGACCGATACAACCATTTCCACGAATCCACCGTGAATCTGACAGTATTAAAACCAGGCACTGTTTTTATTTTTATATGTTTGTCTTTCCTGTAAATTTATAAGATATACCGTTTACAGACTTTCTGCACGTTGTCTGATATTCTTCTTGAAATTGATCACCTTATGATCGTATTCCTGATCCATGTATTTGGAATTGATCATAAAATCTGCAGTCGACTTGTTATTTGCAATTGGAATATCATACACCTGCGCGATACGAAGCAGCGCTTTTACATCCGGATCATGTGGTTGTGCTGTCAGAGGATCCGAAAAGAAGATCACCATGTCGATTCTGCCCTCTACGATCTTGGCACCGATCTGCTGATCACCGCCTAATGGTCCGCTGTTGTAACCTCGCACCGGCAGTCCTGTCTTATCTGCGATCATCCGGGCTGTTGTTCCGGTTCCGCAGAGAAAATGATTTTTCAGTATGTCCTTATTATCATTACACCACTCGATCATCTCAGCCTTTTTGCTGTCATGTGCGATCAGTGCAATATTCTTCTGTTTCTCAATCGTAAGTGTCACAAAATCATCTGTCATATTAGGTCTCCTTTCTGTCAAAACCTGCTTACCTTATAAGAATTACCACGACATTTCTGCCAGTGGACATTTCTGCAAGCCTTTATTATTTTGTTATACCAAGCTTATGTGCTTCATCCGCAACTGCCTTGGCAACCACCTTTGCTACTCTGTCATCAAAGGCACCCGGAATAATATATTCTTCATTTAATTCTTCATCGGTTACAATTGATGCGATTGCTTTTGCTGCTGCCATCTTCATTTCCTCTGTAATTCCTGTAGCCTTTGCATCCAGTGCGCCACGGAAGATGCCAGGGAAAACCAGAACATTGTTGATCTGATTTGGATAGTCAGAACGTCCAGTCGCCATAACACGAACGCCGCCCTTCTTTGCTTCCTCGGGCATGATCTCCGGTGTCGGATTCGCCATAGCAAATACGATAGGATCGGCTGCCATGGATGCTACCATCTCTGCCGTTACGATATTCGGTGCTGATACTCCAATAAATACATCCTTCCCCTTCATGATCTCTGCAAGATTTCCGGTCTGTCTGTCTTTATTTGTGATCTCTGCCATATCTGCCTGTGCCGGATTCATCCAGTCCTGACCCGGACAGAGTGCACCCTGCTTGTCAACCAGAACTACATTTCCGATGCCAAGCTGAAGAAGCAGCTTACAGATAGAGATACCGGCTGAGCCTGCACCATTGATTACAACATTTGCCTTATCAAAATCTTTACCTACCAACCTCAGTGCATTGATCAGACCTGCGGATACAACAATAGCTGTTCCGTGCTGGTCATCATGGAATACAGGGATGTCCAGTTCTTCCTTCAATCTTCTCTCAATCTCAAAACATCTTGGTGCTGATATATCCTCCAGATTGATACCGCCAAATACAGGAGCGATTCGTTTTACGGTTTCTACAATCTCATCTACATCCTTTGTATCAAGACAAATAGGGAATGCATCTACTCCGCCAAATTCTTTAAACAGGATAGCTTTTCCTTCCATAACAGGAATCGCAGCCTCTGGTCCGATATCGCCAAGTCCGAGAACTGCAGTTCCATCGGAAACAACCGCTACCATATTGCCCTTACATGTATATTTATATACATCAGCCTTATTGTCACGGATCTTTCTGCATGGCTCTGCAACACCCGGTGTATATGCTGTACTTAGATCATCTCTGTCCTTGATCTTTACCTTTGAAATGACCTCAACCTTTCCTTTATTTTCTTCATGCATCTTTAAGCTCAGGCTATTGTAATCCATTTGTATACATTCTCCTTTTAATCTCTCATTATTTTCTTATGCCAGACTGCTTGACTGCCCGCATTTCTGCATGCTTCTGTTCATGCATATATTCTGTTTATACGGAATATAATATATAGATATAATAGCACAAACAAGCAGTCTGCATCAATGAATCCTGCTAATTATTATGGTAAAAATATAATTCTATTTTTAAATACAAAACTGCTTCTGCGCTTTATGAAAATCTTACAAGGAGAATCATTCTTATGTATCATTCCGGCAAATATAACTTTTTTATCTGGGGTATCTTTTCTTCGATCTGTATTGTCATTCTCGGAAGTATCTGGCATTTTCTTTATGATATTCTTGGAAAAAACAGCCTCATTGCCTGGTGTGCTCCGATCAATGAAAGTATCTGGGAGCATCTGAAGCTTACCCTGTTTCCGACTCTGATCGTCATGTTGATTCTTTATGCACTGCACTACATTCCCGATCAGCCTTCTATTCATAAAGTTATCCTGATGATCTCAACCGGTATCTGTATCGCCAATCTTATCATTGTAAGCATCTACTATGTCTTATCCGGCGGCTTCGATCGTACCAGCATGGCGATCGACTTGACCGCCTATGGAATCGGTATTCTTGCCGGGCAGTTCTTAAGTGCCATACATCTGCTGCCACTTCATCGGATCCCCAAATGGATATATGCCATCGGCTATATATTCCTGATCGTCCTTATCATAATTACGGCTGTATTCTCTTATAATATCCCGGATTTTCCAATCTTTGTTCCATCCGATCAGACGGTATGAAAAAAAAGGAGACAGTCACCCCACCTGCTATGGGTTGACTGTCTCCTTTTTAATTAATGCTGCTTAACTTCCGTTTTTACTCTGTAGATAGCTTTCTGAAATGCAATAATGTTATTCATACCATATTTTTTTACGCTAAGTCTGATGCGTCCACCTGCATATTCGATCACTAGCCATTTCTTGATCAAAACAAGGAATGTGATCAGGAATATAATTGCAACAATGATACCACTTGCCAATATACTGCCATCATCGGCTGATGAAGCTCCTATGATCGAACCGATCAGAATCAGTATCGCAACGATCAGAATGGAATATGGCTTGTTATCTGTTATCTTTGTACCGGTAATATCTGCTGCATCTACAATCTCTCTTGTAGATATCCGGTTGATCAGTCCTTCCCGGTGATTGTAATATAATCGTTCATCTGTAAGTACTGCCTGCTCATTTTTTAACCCCTCACCCGAAATCAGATTCAGAACCATGCCATTGCTTAATGTTGCAACCGGCGTTTCACCTTTTTCAACGAATACCTCGTCAAATACATCTCCGGATACCTGACTATTGTAATAATTGTTCTCCGACGATGTCGTCTGCTGTGACGTCTGCGTATAATAATTTGTATTATATGGATTTGCCTGTGCATTGTTATAATAGGCATTCTGCTGATAGTATGCATTATTCTGTGCATTCGTATCATATGCTCCATATGTATAGCCCTGCTGTGCTCCATACACATTCTGTGCTGCAGCTGTATTCGGCTGCGTCTGTGTCGCTGTTGCCGTGTTCTGTGTCTGTCCGGTCGTTTCCTGAACATTATTGTTTTCATTTGTAGCCATTTTCTCGTCTCCTCTTCTTTGTAATAAAATGTCCTTATGCAGGTCTTTCAGCTTTCGCTTTCTCTAATATTTAATATAGTCGTTTGCAAAAACAAACGCAAGCGGCTACACTGTTTATTTTGCAAAATCCACTTACAAATTTTCTGCCGCTATTTATATGACAGATCATGTGAACTAAAAGTTTTAAAATATTTGAAACCGGATCAATTTAAATACATACAAAAACCCAGATGCATAAGCACCTGGGTCTTTGTATGTATTTAATTTTAGATTATTGTCGAAGTATTCTGTAAATATTCGAGGTTTCCACACCCGCCATATAAAACGCCATTTTATATAAAATCTATAAATAAATTCTACTGAAGGATGAGCAATTATGTATGCTCCCGATGCAACTGCATCATTCAAATTTTAGATGTATGGTACAATATTTCAAAAGATGTGAAATGTTATACCGCAATGGTACATATTATATAAACTCCTGCTTATAACGAATCTAAACAAGTGGCATCTGTAACAGTCACTGCCTGAACAGATACTATGTTGTACCAATCCTTCCAACAACTTCTAAGCGTCTATGTGATATAGCCTAATGCCCTTGAAACACTACCTATATCTTGTGTTTTGAACAATCCTAGCAGAACATAATCGGTAATCTAATACCTACGTCCCGATACTTCAATCTATGCCGAACCGGCATCTGTGTGGGGACTTGTTTCAAGTTATATCGATAAGGCATCCCGTGTGGAAACAACTTCCCAATCATGTATGCTGCTATGATAAAACTGTTCTTCAATTGTATCCAACGGAATCTCCTCCTTCCTTGAACTTCTGGAAAACACCTTTTACTTTTGACCAGTTTCCGTGTACCGGACCTCGATCTGTTTATCCAGGTGGCATCTGTTTGATGACCGTTCTTTAATGTATCTTTATTATATGTGATAATACCCATTTTGTCAACATTATTTTTTGACAATTTAATCATTTTATTGTATTTATTTTGTCTTTTTTCATTCAAATGTTGTATTGTAGTATTAATTGTGTATATTTTTTAAACAATTATAATTCCATAAAAATTAAGTTGACTTTTCCCCTGTGCAGTGCTAGACTTTTAGAAAAATCAAAGGCTATGACAGGAAGGAGTACTTAAGCAAGTGTTACTTCAGAGAGCAGGCGGCTGGTGTGAGCCTGTAGAACATCTTAAGGAAGCAGTCCCCGAGCTGTGATTGCGAAATAGGTTTTAGATTAGCAGTCAACGGAAGGTTCCACGTTACAGGAACAACGGTTAAGAGATCTGGCCGTACAGAGTGCAGGAAGTTTTTCCTGAAGTTAGGTGGTAACACGGACTATAAAAATAATAAGTTCGCCCTAAGCAAAATTTATTTGCTTGGGCTTTTTTATTGTCATCTTATAAAGTCCGGCAAATTCCCATAACAACAGTTTCCTGTACAAGAATGGATTCTTAAGGTTGCTTAACTTCCGGTTTTGGGAGCCGGATAAATTCTTATAAAGAGAGGTATATCGCATGAGAACATACGAAAAATCAACGAAACTCGATAACGTTTGTTATGACATAAGAGGTCCTGTTATGGACGAAGCAAACCGCATGCAGGCAGCGGGCATTGATGTTCTGAAACTGAATATCGGAAACCCTGCACCATTTGGTTTTCACGCACCGGATGAAGTCATCAAAGACATGTCTTACAATCTGAGAGACACCGAAGGATATTCCGATTCCAAGGGCTTATTCTCCGCAAGAAAGGCTATCATGCAGTATTGCCAGTTAAAGCATATTCCAAATGTCGGAATTGACGATATCTATACCGGAAATGGTGTAAGTGAACTGATCACCATGTCTATGCAGGGACTTTTAAATAATGGAGATGAGATTCTGGTTCCTTCTCCTGATTACCCATTATGGACAGCTTCTGTCACACTGGCAGGCGGTACTGCTGTTCACTATATTTGTGATGAACAGAGTGACTGGTATCCGGATATCGATGATATGAGAAGTAAGATCACTCCAAATACAAAGGGTATCGTCGTGATCAATCCAAATAACCCAACAGGTGCCTTATATCCAAAGGAGATTCTGGAACAGATTGTTGATCTTGCAAGAGAATTCGATTTGATCCTGTTTGCAGATGAAATCTACGACAGACTGGTTATGGATGGCAGAAAGCATGTTGCACTCGCATCTCTGGCACCGGATGTGTTCACGATCAGCTTCAACGGTCTGTCCAAATCCCATCGTGTAGCCGGTTACCGTATCGGCTGGATGTGTCTATGCGGCAGAAAGGATCATGTAAAAGGCTACATCGAAGGTCTGAATCTTCTGTCTTCAATGCGTCTTTGTTCAAATGTTCCTGCACAGAGTATCGTTCAGACTTCTCTGGGCGGTTATCAGAGTGCCGATGAACTCCTGCTTCCGGGCGGACGAATCTACGAACAGCGTGAATATATCTACAATGCCCTTTGTGACATTCCCGGTGTATCCGTTGTGAAACCAAAAGCTTCTTTCTACATATTCCCGAAACTGGATCAGGAGAAGTTCCATATCAAGGATGATGAGAAGTTTGCCTTGATCTTCTCCGTGAGAAGAAGATCCTGATCACCTGTGGTACCGGCTTCAACTGTACAGACCCGGATCATTTCCGTATCGTATATCTGCCAAATATCGTGCAGCTTAAAACCGCTATGGGAAGAATTGCTGATTTCTTAAGCTACTACCACCAGTAAATCAAAAAAAGATTAAACCGCCTCCAGCCCTCATAAATAAAGGGCTGGAGGCGGTTTTTATCAACACGTTTTGTCCTATAGATCTATCTTAATTTATGAAACAATAAACACATCACTATAGTATTGTTCTGCTTGCTCCCTGGTCAGATCATATCGTTTCATTATTCTTTCAATGGTTTCCTTCTGATCAAGTCCACATTCATCATAAGTTTCAATCGCTTCATAAATTCCTTCTCTACGTACAAAAGCTGCAAATTCATCTTTCATATAACCATCCTCCTTTATACTGTTCTTCACATGTGTAAATTTGTTATAAGTATTTGGAAATTTATCCTTATCAGCGACTGTTAATTGCTTTTTTTGAAATAAAGTCATTAAATCCGATATCTTACTTCCATCCTTTATTTCAGTATTTACATAAATTTCTGTCAGTCCATTATCAACAACGCTTCCCGTTTCCAGAATTGTATTCTGAGCAT
This sequence comes from Clostridium sp. AM54-37XD, assembly GCF_003478225.1. Lineage (NCBI taxonomy): Bacteria > Bacillati > Bacillota > Clostridia > Eubacteriales > Clostridiaceae > Clostridium > Clostridium sp. AM54-37XD. The sequence continues at coordinate 396,975 of NZ_QUEV01000001.1, read as the reverse complement.
GATATATCGTTCGTCCCTTTCTGAAAATATCAAATTCAGAAATATATATAATACATAATGTCTGAACATGATCAAACGAATCGCCTGGCTCTGAATTATTTGCTGTTATTACAGACGCATGAAACCGAACCCTTTTCACATGATTACAATTCATAGATCGTTGTATTTCTATATTAAATACATTATCTTCTTCTCCTATAACATATGCATCCATTCGAATTGAACGGCCCGCAAGATTGCGGATACTTTTTTGAGCAATCAAAGAATCTGGTTTAATTTTGAGTTCAGCATTATTGAAAATTGTTTGAAGAAGTTCTTCTATAAAAAGAGGGTCTTCACACATAACCTCAAACATTGCATCATTCATAATTACCAGCGAAGAAATAAGTTCCTGTTTTTCACTGTCAGTATGTCTTTTCTTTTTTCTATTCATTATATTACGCTACCTTTTTCATGTCAAAACACATCTAATATTGTTATTTGACAAGTTTCTTCTTTCCGGCACCTATATTGTCGACAGATTCAGCATAACAGAAAAATAATCAAAAAAGACACTAATGTAATAAACAGCATGTCTCAATGTAACTTTCGGTAAATTTATGTAAAAATCTTTGATTATAACCACAAATAAAACAAATACCATTATATAAAGTCAAAGGTTGCCTGCTGGTAGGTGATGTCCTGATATTCCAGTTCCTCCTGCGAGGTCTTGCTGGTGTAATCGACAACAACCGTCTGCTGGCGGTTACCGACCATCTGCTGACCAAGAACGTAGTTCACATCAAATTTGCCGGTGATCGCCGGAGTTGCGCCACGGGCAGGAACGATCAACTGCACATGATTAGCTGCAAGCATGGCAAAGATCGGCTCCCAGATATATACATCCTTTGCCGCGCCAAATGGGTTATCAATAAAGATCGTCTTTGTAGAGATCTCACCCTCCGCGCCATAAGAATACATACCTGCAATATAATTGATGATCGCAACCAGGAACTGAATGTAGATACCCTGTGACTGTCCGGTACTACCAACCGCTTCTTCATAACGAAGATACCGGCTCTGCTCCTTGATACGCTCTCTCTTATATAGTTTCAGCTTGATCGCATTCATGTCTGTGACCATTACGCCAAATAACCGCTTCAATGCAAGACAGTCACGGATATAACGGACACGCTTCCTCTCATCCTCATAGGCATCTGCGCCCTTTACGATATCGTCAATATAATCAGACATACGCTGTGCAAGGAATTCTTCTTTCACATATGGGATCGTCAGATCAACCATACGGATGACTTCTTCTCCAACGGTGATCTTCGATAATTTTGGAAGCTTCTCAAGCTCGGTCTTTACATCCATACAACGCTGTAAACACTGACTGCAAAAATTCTCCTTGATCGCAACCATATCTTCGATTCCTTTTTCCACTCTTTCCTTTTCCAGATCGATATAGGAAATGATCTGTAACAGGCTTTCAAGTAACGCCTTTGCATCATAGTAGTTTTCAGGTATGATGACATCTCTGCGGATCGTTTCTGCCATCTCGAATACACCCATTTCACTGAGTGCTTCCGCTGTCTGTCCCTTGAACCGCATCAGTTCATTTCTTGTCTTTTCCAAATTCTTGCGACTTCTGTCATATCGTAACAAACTGGTCTCAAATGCCTGTCGCAGCTCCTCTTTTCCGGCTTCTAACAGCTTACCATTTTCTACATTGATGTCATTTGTATCTACGATACGTTTTACATCTTTATAAAGCTCGATCATATAGCCCTGCTCTTTGTTACAGGTCTCATATTTCTCTGCTGTCTTCTTATAACTCTGTTCCAGCTCGGCAAGGATCTGATCGCCCTGTGCGATCGCCTGCTCTGCTTCACTTAAAGAAATCTGTTCTTCTACATATGCATCTTCACCATAAGTCTTTTTCAGACTGGCAACCGCATATTCGATATTTCCTTCCAATCTGCCGGAAGCCTTTGATACATTCTTCAGTTCTTCCGCCATGGATGCTGATACCAGTTCCAGACGCATCAATTCATCAGAAAGTGCCTGTAACTGCTGTTCAGATGTGGTAAATAACTGTGTCTGTGCTTCCAGATCCGAGAGTTTCACGCCACGCTTCTCGATCGTATGCAGGATACGATCCATTGACTGTGACAATGCCTGAACCAACTTCTTCTTATCCTCTACATCCGGTGCATTTTTATTTGCTACTGCATACATCGCCATAAATTCTGTCTCCAGCACTTCATCAGAGATCGTAAGGATCTCGATATCCCGTCTGGATACATCTTCCGTTTCCTGTCCAAGTGCCACCTGAATCTTCTGCTTTGGATCCAGTGACACATCCACTTTGCCATCCTCCAGGTAATAAGGTTTGAAGTAATTCTGCCATTTATCCTGTATATCCTGAATACTGTTTGCGATCGCAAGCATCCGTGCCTCCGTCTCGCTCACAGTTGTATTCCATCTGACTGCATCCCGCTTCAGCTCCTCGATCTGTCCGGTGATCCGCTGTTCTTTCTGAACATTCTCCGTATAACGGGATTCTTCCTCAACTGTCAGATCAGAAAGCTCCTTAATACGAAGCAGGATTGATTTGTCTTCCTCCAGCTCATGCAGCTTTTCTTTTACGGATGCCTCATCTTCTTTCTGCTGGGTGATCCGGCTTGTCCGTTCTGTTATACGATCCTGAAGCTCACGGACCTCATCCTTTTTATTTAACAGATCCTGATTCAGCTTTCGTTCGATATCTGCCGCATCCAGGTGCCTCTCATCTGCCAGATGACTGACAAATGCCAGATCTTCCCGGTAGGTCGCAAGCTTCTCATCGATCATGGATATCTCATCCTCAAGGCCACGGATCTGGATCGTCAGTTCTTCCTTTAACGATTTCAGAATCTCATCATCTGTAAAATATTCTCCTTTTCTGCAGACCATAACGGCATTTTCGTTTATGGTAACTGCCTTTTCAGACAGGTCATCCATATCGTAGATCAAAACCATTTCATTGTCTGTCTGAATCGAATCCAGATTGATATCCTCTGCAATATCAGCGAAATTCTTCACGACTACTCCATACGGAAGTGCCCCGTTTTTCTTCAAGATCTCCGTCCGCTGCTCCGGCTTAAGTGCTGCCAGATAATCAGCTCCGTGCATCGCCATATGTCCATGTCTGGTCACGATATAATCAATAACTGCCGATGCTCCTGCACTTGGTCCGAATAAACGTCCGGATTCCAGATATTTGCGTCTTGCAAGCTGTCGGTCAATCTCCTGTTTTCTGATGACCGTCTCGGTCAGCGTTCCTGTGATCCTTGCATTGATCGCATCTATGATTTCTTCTGCTTTCTCTACACTATATACCGCCATAATGCTTTCTAACTTCTTAGCTGCCTGACGATATTCCTCTGCATCCAGATGGCTTGTCTCATATTCTTTTTCCAGTGTTTCCAGACTGTTTTCCGCAAGTGACAACCGGTAACGGTCTTCAAATACCTGCTCCTGATCTTCCCGTATGCTCTCTGCAAGTGCCTGTAAGGATGCCTCAAATTCTGCTGCCTTTTCTTCGGATGCTTCGATCACGTTTGCCGCATCCGACACAACAAGCAGGGCAACCTGTGAGGTCAGCTCGGATATCTTGTTATTTAAGGACTGTAATTTGTCCGAAGCCGCTTTCCGATTATCCCCGGATACAGCCAGATCGATCTCGCCCTCTTTGATACATTTCATGCAGTAATCAGCCTCTTTCACTGCATACTCATGCGACTGTTCGACCTCTTCCTTTGCCAGAAGAAGCTCTTTCAAACGCGCATCATCCCGAAGCTTTCTGTTATAGGCATAGACCGTCATTTTCTCACGGTCTGCCCCGGTATTCTGTAAGATATGATCGATGATCTTCTGATTCTCGGATAACTGTTTTCTGTCTTCCAGATAACCCAGATAATCATTGATACTTTCTTTCATATTCATATCCTGCTTTAATGCCGATACCTGTCGTTCATTTTCAGCAAGATTTGCATTTAACTGTTCTGACTTATCCCGGAGCTCCTGCAGACGGAAACCATCTCTGGTGATCTTCAGATTCTCCAACCGCTTCTTCTGGCTTTCCTTCTGTTCAAATGCAGTCTGTTTTGCCACAAGCATTTCTTCCAGATGTTCATTTTCTCTCGATGTCAGTTCTTTTCCCGTCACATAGATATCCGCAAGCTGCCTTATGATATCTTCGTGTGCCTCGTACTGGTTAATACAGGAATTGACCTTTGCCTGCAGGACATTGATCAGCTCGATCTGATGATCGAAGTTCGCGATATCCCGTTTCTTCTGTGCCAGCACGTTCAATTTATCCTTAATATCAAGCAGCGTTTCTGCCATCGTGCTCTCATCCCCATCCCTACCGGTACGGGTCAGAAATGCTTTCTCTATGATCTCCTCGATCAGCAGATCTTCTACTACTTTTCTGGTCGTCTTATAATTCGTCTCAAAATAAGTACGGACATGACCCTCTGTCTTATTGATTCCACGGATGATCTCCCAGTGGCTCTCATGCAGACCATATTCGCTGATGAACCGCTGGTACTCCCCTTTCCGCTCAAATAAGCGCACTTCAAGGCTCATATCCTTATGTCCAAGCTCCTTAATGTAGGATTTTAGACCACTGTATGTAATTCTTTCATTACCATTTGACAATGGAAGATTAATGATATCGTTCTTATTATAATCCCGATAGAAAATGCAGTAATTGAAATACTCGATCGCCGCCGTCTGTCCGTCCTGTGATGCTCCCTCGTCGGATTCCTTTGCTTTCCTGGCACAGAAGCCGGTCGTCATGTAGCGGTATCCATCCTTGATATCCGCGTCGTCTAATTTCCATTCGATCAGGGAATGAATAGTCGTATTGCCGCCACCATTCCGGAATAATTTCTCGATCGGCTGCTTATCATCTAACGTACAATTCGGTATCAGATTCTGAAGCAGAAGAAGCATCAGCACACTCTTTCCTCCACCGTTTGCAAGGTCATAAAGCGTGTTCTTGCCATACATACGCATCGAAAAATCATCGTACTGCTGTGTACCAAAGTTGTATTTTACATTATTTACCCGTATTCGGTTAATGCACGGCATCCTCTTCACCTCCAAGCAGCTGATACAGACGTCCCCTGTATTCTTCAAAATAATTCTCACATAACGCCTTGAACCGATCGGTCGGATAGTAGCGTTCTTCGTTCTCGACAAATAATTTCTGGCTGACCATAAAGTTAAATGTCAGCTTCACATAACCGGATTTGGATGCCTTTGACGCCTTCGTCTTTTCTCCGTCATAGACTGCATGACTGACTGCCGGAAGCTCATCCCACAGCAGCCCAACCGCTTTAAAGCTCTCTGCCCCGACATCCTCTGCGGAAAATACAGACAACCGCTTCGTCACATCTGCCAGATATTTGTCCGCCTCTTCGATCACCTTTTCCGGCTTGATAAATTCACGGAACTGATAGCTTCCGGAATCTTTATAAAAATACAGCAGGATCACATACATGAGGAAATAGCACAGGAACAATTCTTTATTCAGCCGCAGTCCAAGTATGCGCTTCATATCGTCATTTGTATAACCAAATACCCGGTTGCCTTCACCCGGAGTGATATAAAGTGCTTCGTTGTATTCGTAAATACTCAGATTCAGTTTCTTTAACAGATTGCCTACAATCTCGTAGACCTCTGCATTTCCATAATAATCTTCGTACAGAGCACTGTTTTCTCTGCTTGCTTTCGCGATCGTTTCGCCCTGTATCAGTCTGGCGTAGATCTCAATCGCCTTATCCAAATTTCTGCTGTCCATCTTTTTTCCTCACATGTATTTTTATTGCAATTCAAATATTATGTTCGTAACATACATATCTGCTCCAACCGGGATCTCCTCAGTGCTGTCAAAGGTCAGCGTGAAGCGCATATCTTTGTATGGCTCAAATGAGATATCCGGAGCATAAGCATCTTCCGAATAAATATCCGGTACGCTTACAGTTGAAATGCTGTCGGCTGTAGCCTGTGGTATCTGCTGCTCTCCGATGCTGTCCCGCACCTTCTGATATTCCCGAATACTGTCAACTACCAGCTTTTCAAGCATGGTATCCTGCTTCTTTAACATCCGGCTGATATCATATTCCTTCTTCTGTGCCAGATGGGTAAGGAATGCGTAATAATCGGCATTCTCATAGATTTCTTTTCCAAATCGTATCTCTAGGAATCCGTTGAATTCTTTCAGGCTGAGCTTCTTCCAGCGGGCAAGCACATCCATCAGTTCAAAGAATAACTTGCCATAGTTTCTGCCGGAGCGTTCTTCTTCAATCTCGTCCTCGTAACGGAAGTTCGCATTTACATCTTCTTTCTTTGCTGTCACCATCTTCGCCTCATCCTCTGATTTGAGCGTAAGAAGATTGTCGATCGATGTCATCGAGAACGACTTCGTGATCGCCGGTGCAAATAAAGGAGCAAGAATCATGCCCATCTTATCCGGCCGATCCTCCCTGATCATCTTCTGTAATTCCTTTTCAAAATCAAATACCGGACGCAGACGCTTTAACTTCGCCTTCTGAATAATGTTGTCCGATATATTCTGTAATTCCATGGTGCTGTTGATCAGATTTCCATGCTTTAATATGGTCTTCTTCAATTCCAGCTCCAACTGACTGATCTCATCCAACAACGTAGAACCTTTTGTCAGATGGTCAAAGTTCGCTTTCGCAACTGCCTTATCGACCAGTGCCTTGTTCTTCGCAAATAATTTCTGTTCCTCGGAAAACCATTTGCCAACCGTCTTCATATATTTCTCATAAGCTTCTGCCCCAGCAAATACATCGTAAGAAAGCAGATCTACAATATCGTCTTTTTCTCTTACAAGCCGGTTCACTTCGCTGTTGATCCGCTTGACAACCTCGATACCTCCCTTGAAATTCTCTCCGGTGATCATCTTCTCAAGCAAAACCTGTTCTACATTGATCTTGCTCTCGTCCTTGATCTCCTTGGTATCAAGATAGAATTCTATTCCATCCGCAGTTATGTAATAGAGCACTTTTCCATCCGTGATCCGGCTGTCGATCAGTCTGACACGCCCGGTCTTCTTCTGCTTCTTACCCGGATCGTAAAATGTAAATTCAAATGCTTTTCCATCATTTCTGATCTTGTCAAATATATATAAGATCAGGTCTGCCATATCCTCGTCCTCGATCTCAATATCGAAATCACGGATCAGTAGCTCTTTTATAAATGCTTCACACTGGGGATATGTGATGTCCCTCTCGTTGAAGTTGTTTTCCTCAATAAAAAAACGCAGTACCGCCATGGTGATATATCCCATATCCAGACTGTTATATCGTCCATCCCTGTACTGTGTAAATGCAGTTTCCGATAACACAAAAAACGGGTAGTATTTTCTTAAGTTATACATTCTCGCATTATGTTCTTCGATTATGTCATTGATCATCACGTACTGCTTTGCCACTGTTTCTACTCCCTGTTTTGTGTGCTTTATTTTCTGTTTTTCTTAAAAAATCACGGACACATAACATGCCCGTGATTTTTCAATACCTATTCGCCCATCATCTGTTTAAAAAATAATTACCTGAATCAATCCTGCTTTGCAAGATTTTCTTTGTCTACTTTGTAAACCATAAGACGAAGAAGATAGTATGGCATTCTTCTATTTCCAAGTTCCCAGTCCTGTACAGTTCTATACGGTATCTCGAAATACTCAGCAAATTCGCGTCTGTTCATTCCTGTAGACTTTCTTAATTCTAATAATTCTTCACCTGATGTCATAGTCTGTGTCCCTCCTGTATCATTCCTATGTGCATTCTTTCTGAAAAAAAAAGAATGCTTTCATTCAATATTATTTCAAAATTCAGCACAAAATAAATTCTACAAGAATCCAACCCTAACCTCATGTATATTCTACAATATAACGGTCGGCATGACAATAGAATTTGTATACATAAATTAAATTTTATATGCGTGTCCTTTAGATAATTTAAACATTTTGTCCATTGACTTTATGATATAACCGGAAAATAATGAAATTAATTTTTTATATTATACATTGATATGCATGGGATACCTTTAACATTACCAATCAGGGGACGCTTCCGCTCGTTTTCCCGCTGTGTAACTTCGAACTAACCTCGGATAAACCTCGGTAAGGTCTCAGTTAGGTCTGCAACGGTACTAAGATGCCGCTAATGCGCCATCTAAGGACCGGCGACCTCAAATGCCCCTGTATTGGTAAGTTAAGATATCCCAACGCATAATTCACGCAATATAAAAAATTAATTTCATTATTACACAGGGGGTGTTATGTATGTTGAATAATCGAATTATGAAGGAAAAGCCATCGGACGAGGAAATGAATACACGGTTAAAGGCTTTGCAGAAAAAGCTGGCGGCGCAGACGCTGGCTGTCCGGGAACACAAGCTTCCGGTCATCGTTCTGGTAGAAGGCTGGGGTACTTCCGGCAAAGGCAGTCTGGTCGGACGGATCATCAACAATATCGATCCACGTTTTTACCGGGTTGCATCGCTGGAAAAGGTCAGAGAAGAGGACAGGCGGAAACCATTTCTTTGGCGATTTGTAAAAGAGATACCGGAAGCCGGCAATTTTGTCTTTATGGATTCCGGCTGGATGGATCAGCTTACGCGTGAATACGCACACAAAGAATTGTCAAAAAAAGACTACGAGCTTCGAATTGCCAATGTTCGGAGATTTGAACGACAGCTGACCGATAACGGCTATCTGGTTGTCAAATTCTTCCTGAACATCTCGAAAAAAGAACAGAAGAAACGAATCCGGACGCTTGCCGATGATCCTGCAACCAAATGGAGAGTGACCGATACTGACCTGGCACAGAACAAACATTATGACAAATACATGGACATCTTTGACAAATTCTTAGATGCTACCGATTCTTCCCGCGCGCCATGGTATATCATCGATGGCTGCTCCAAGAAATGGGCGGAGCTTCAGGTTCTGGAAATCCTGACCGAGGGAATCGATGTTGCCCTACAGAATCATTCACTGGCAGTTCCGATCCCGCAGAATGTATTCCCTCTTATGGACATGCCGAAGCTGTCAGATATCTCTTTACAGGACAAGACGATATCTGATGAAGAATATTCCATACGTCTGAAAGAATTACAGGGAAAACTTCGAGAGCTGCACAACAGCATTTACCACAAAAAGATTCCTGTCATCATTGCATACGAAGGTTGGGATGCTGCCGGAAAAGGCGGCAATATCAAGCGTGTAACGGAAGCATTAGATCCTCGCGGTTACGAAGTATTTCCGATTGCAAGTCCTCTTCCGTATGAAAAATCCCGACATTTTCTCTGGCGTTTCTTCACCAGGCTTCCACGCTCCGGTCATGTAGCTATCTTCGACCGAACATGGTATGGCAGAGTCATGGTAGAACGGATCGAAGGATTTTGCAGTGAAAATGACTGGAAACGTGCTTACAACGAAATCAACGAATTTGAAAAAGAACTGTATGACTGGGGTGCTGTGATCATCAAATTCTGGATACAGATTGATAAAGACACCCAGCTTGAACGATTCACGCTGCGTCAGAATACACCGGAAAAACAATGGAAGATCACAGATGAGGACTGGCGAAACCGTGAAAAATGGGATCAATACGAAACAGCCGTCAATGAAATGCTGCAAAAAACAAGCACCACCTATGCTCCATGGCACATCATCGAATCAGTCGATAAAAAATATGCCCGGTTAAAAACCCTGGAGATCATAGTTGATGCTATAGAAAAAGCTATATCTTAATGAATCTTTGTCTTCTGGTAGTCGATCATGACATCATAGATCCGTTCACAGTTGTCATGGTCGTCAAACCGGAAGAAATCATCGGCACGTCTGCGGTACTCCGGTTTCATCTCGCAGTTATTCTGCATATAAGAGATCAGAACATCGATCAATTCGTCGTTGTCCTCGCAGATCTCGCCAAATCCCATCGTATCATAGTGGAAGGTTCCTTCCTCATAATGCTTCGGTATATCGTGATGGTGCAGGTAGACCACCGGCTTACGCATATAAGCGAAATCGAACTGAACACCGGAGAAATCCGAAACCATCAGACTGGATTCCCGGAACACCTTCTCATAATTGACACCGGAATGTCCATGAACGGCAACCGCCGGAATGATCTCTACCGAAGGATTCTTATCAAAATCATCGATCTGCGGGCTGACGATCGGATGCAGTACATAGACGATCTTATAATTATATTTCTGTGCCGCAGCGATCAGACGCTCATCATTAATAAGGCTGTTATATACCTGATAATAGGTTGTCTCCTTAAAAAGTGGATTGTAGTCACGGCTCACACCCTCATTCTTTGTAACCGGAACTGCTGCCTGCATCCGCCAGGTCGGGGATAACAGGATCTGCCGTTTATCTTCATTTATAAGTCCATCATAACGCGGTACTCCGGTCAGCTTCAATGCATCATAACCCTCATAGCCGTAGATCGGCTTCGACAGATTTTCAATCTCATATTTGGATGCACAGAAATACAACCGTGTATTATCTCTCAACCGGTTCTGCGCAACTGCGATCTTCTGGATAGACATACCATGCTGGACACAGGCTACATGGAAGTTCATCAGATCACGGATCAGTGCCGAATTGATCGTACCGAAATCATTAAATGCGTAGACGGTAGAGTTTGACACGATCACCATATCCGCATACAAAAATGCATACCGGTGCTTGATGCTTCTCCGTTTGACCGGCTTCATACCTTCGCGTTCCAGACGTGCATAATCTTCCGATGCCCCATCTGCCAGATAATAGCATTTGATGCCATCCTTCTTGCTTCTTGCATATTTGTACATGTATTCTGCGGAGTCCCCCGCCTTATATATCTTATCAAAAAAGAGCCAGATCGGACGATGCTTTAAAACCGGCTTTGCCTTTAAGAACGCCCGGACAATGATAAACTTAATAACCTTCTTCTGTCCGGTTGCAAACATATCCCGCCATAACGTCAGTTCTCTGCCTGCGATCTTCCCATGCTTTACCGGATCAACCTTCATGATATTGGCTTCTGTCTTATACATATACAGCTTCTTATTGATCTTCCAATAGCTGTGACGGAAACGGTCACACAAACGGCTGAAATGAGAATCGAATTCCAGAGTGACCGGAAGATCCTCTACCGACATTCCCATCGTTTCACCATTTTCAAAGACATCCGCCCGGACTCTTGTTACATAAGCCAGTTCTGTTTCCTGTCCATATGGAAGCTCCACCCGGATCGTAAATGCCCGAAGCTTGAAGATCGACATGCCAAATGCTTTTGTATGTGCATACCGCTCATTATATTCTGCCGGATAGAAGCGGTCACCGACCAGAACACCAAACTCTGCTCCATTCATCAAAAGAATAGGCGATAACCGTCCTCGATCGTAAGCTCTGTGTGATCCTCCATATCTTTATTGTCCATAAACTGAATGTCCGCCGTCGGCTTCGTAAGCTCTCCAATCTGGATATCATTATAGCTGTAGCAGCCATCTGTAAAATCAAATTCCAGACCGGTGTCCTTATACTTTAAGATCAGCAATACCCATACCAGGCAGTCTTCATTCTTCATATCCACATGGTATCCCTGATTCTCACAAATGATCGAATCATCTATATAAGAGAGCACTTCCCCAAGCCTCCACAAAAAAGCCTCGCCGTCGGTCTCTTCAAATAAATGCTTGTTCAGGTTATCGAGATTTGCCTGGATCATATATTTTACAATGAACAGTGCATGCTGCATAACAAGCATCTGCAGGGTTTCCTGATGGATGGACATTTCCTTTAACCATTCGATCAGCTGATCAACGGTATCCTTATACCATGCCCGGTCATAGATTCCTTCAAAAAAGGTCTTATCCCCTTCAAAGCTGTTTTTCAAAGTATAGCCAACACCATCGATATAATAGAGTTTCTCATCCAGACAGGCTCTTGCCTGAACCGCAAGCAGCCATTTTAATACCGGAAATGATCCCTTTACCAGAACGTCCTCCAATGTATGCGCAGGGCTTCCGAATGTCACATTTGCATCCTGTCCGGCATTCTGTATTCCGGCAGAACTACCCTGTATTCCGGCATCTGCGATCTCCATTAACTGATTTAACAGGCTTCCCTTAAACACCATACCGAATGGTGTAAATCCGTGCAGGAATCTTAAAATCTCCGTAGAGATCACCCCATTTGTAAGCTGCTCATAGACACCATGAAATTCCTGATCTCTGTCCAGCTTCTGTGCAAGCCAAGGCGCATGCTTTCCTTTCTCGCGATATGCGGAAAACGGCGCATACATAATTCCCTTCTTGCTGTTCCTGCTCGGTCCGTATTTCTTCGGCAACAGAAAGATATCTCCGTTCCTGTGGTTATCAACAAAGGTCACGATACGCGCAAAATCCTCCTCTGAAAGGATATCGCCCTCTTCCATCAAAAGGAACATCCCCTGCTCATCAAATTTTCCATGTATACTGAAGCTGTCCGCTCCGACTACGATCCTGTTTACCAACTGTCACTTCCTCCTGTTTTCTTTATCCCAGACTTTCCTGTAATGCAAATAACTGCTGCTACCATAGAACAGATCGTCCCCTGCAGCAGCAGTTTCTGCTTATTTCTTCCAATCTTTATCTTGTATACTCCATGCTCTTCATCATACGGGTATACATTTCCTCAAGACCGATCACCGGCTTCCAGCCAAGTGCCTGAAGTTTATCTGAATTCAATCGCATATTTACATCCGGTGCATAGCCAAATGTCATGGCACTTTCCGGTATGTCAAATACGACCTTGATCTCATTATTTGCCAGTTTCTCTGCAACCATCTTTGCCATATCTCCGATCGTGATGTGTGCTTCCGGATGTGCTACGGTATAGGCTTCACCATCATTTCCTTTTACAAGAAGGAGTAAGATACCCATTACGGCATCTCTGGTATAGCAGTAGTTGCCAACGGATTTTCCGGCTGTGTGCAGAACAATATCCGTCTTATTCATAGCAGCCTTTGCGAACTGTGCAAATACACGATTCTCTTCATAGCTGATACCTGCGCCAAATGTCTGTGACAGTCTTGCAATACGAACCGGCAGCTTATACTCACTTGCGTAAGAAGAACACATACATTCGCAGAGACGTTTGCCCTCCGGATAACAGCTTCTTGGATTGTGGATATCAATGTATCCCAGATCATCTTCTTTTACATATGGCTTTTCAGGATCCGGTGCACCAAATGCTTCCATTGATGATATATATACAACACCCTCGGACTGCTTCTCCTTACCAAGGTCTAACATATTCTTTGTACCATTTACCGCAGTCATGATCGTCTCCACCGGATAGTCCACAAAGAACTTGGATGCTGTAGGGCTTGCTGCATGTATGATGTAGTTGATCTGTACTTCTGAGATCTTCTTGCCATTTGACAGGGTTACAGTCTCATCGGTAACCGGATTTCCAACATCGCCGATCACATACACCAGCTTATCCTTTGCAAATTCATCATAGATCTTGTCTGCCTTTTCTGCATTTCTGACAAATGCATAGATCGTGATATCAGCATTCTTTACTTCGTTCATCTTAAGCAGTGCCTTTACGATCTGTGAACCAACCAGTCCGGTTGCTCCTGTGATCAGGATGGATTTACCGTATAATTTCTCATAATCTCCACCTGCATTTGCAATATACAACAGGTCCTCTTCTAAAATCTTATCTTTCATTTTTATTTCCTCCTGAATGATTTTTATTTATTTTCGTCTTGATATGGAAAACACTTGTACTATTCATGTTGTCCACCGTTTACTCTGTTCCTTATACAAATATCTATATGCTTACTCTACCTGATACATTTTGATAATGTGAGCTTTCCGGTCTTCTTCTGGCGGAAGCTTCATATAGTCGCCGTAAAGGGATGTCAGGTAATAGTCTGTACAACCCGGTGCGATCAGCTCTCTGCCGCCAAACGTCACCTTCACAGGCTTCACATATTCTTCTCTCGGCATCTTTTCCTGCGGACCATAGCCACAGGCAATGCCTCCTACATATTTGCACGATTCAAAATCATACTGCGTACATAGCCGTATCAGCTTCTTCACGGTCCGCTTCTTGCCCCATATCAAATGCGCAAATGGTTTCAGGATCGGCTTCACGATCTTCTTGACCAGATTACCGCCCCGCCCTGTCTTCATCTTCAGATATTGGATGATGCGGCGATACCAATGTGCCTTTTTATAGATCCGTTCAATCTCGGCATCATCATCCGGCAGTCCGTCCATCGGGAAAATATCCATCCATAGATAGATGTCGTATTTGTCTTTCGTATAATATTTGTCCAGCCTTGTCCTCGTATCCGCAAGCTTCGTATACGGCTCATCCAGATTGCCAAGGCTTGCTGACAAAAACTTATGCTCCGGCAGAAACGGCTGCTCTTTGATCACTTCCTGTAATCTCTCATAATCCGGTCGTGGCATCAGAATATCGATATCATCATCCCACGGAATAAAATCCTGATGTCTGACTGCTCCAAGCAGCGTGCCGCCGCACAGATAATACCGCAGCCCATGCTTCTCACACAGATCATGGAACATGAACACCATTGTTTTCTCACGCTCATGGATATCCTCAAGCGTCAATAATTTTCTCACGTTTTCGTCTCCTCTTTTATGTATATGCCTGCATTTGCCTTCTATATACCCTTAATATCCTTATGAATACCCATTAAAAGTCTCCTTATAATATCAAAAGGGCCTCTGTCTGATCTCCCTTACAATGTCAGGAGCTCTTCCGGGCGGCTGATGATATATTCCGCGCCGGCTTTTTCAAATTCCTCACGATTTCCATATCCATACAGAACACCGACCGTATCAATTCCGCAGGCATGTCCGCCATCAATGTCAAACATCCGGTCACCGATCATCACGGCATCCTTTTCATGTATCTGTGTCTTAACCTCTGGCTTGGAATCGTCCATCATGACTGCCTCTTCCCGGTCTGCCTGTGGCATATCCGTACCTTCCGCATCGGCTTCCTTCAACCGCTTCAGGCACTCTGCGATCAGCACCTGCTTGTCCGATCCGGTTCCATCCGGATTGCTTCCTACCACAACATCAAAGTACTGTGCCAGATCGAATTTCGCCAGTATCTTCTTCGTTGGTTCTGTCGGTTTGGAGGTCGCCACTCCGATCTTCGCGCCTTTTTCTTTTAAATCCTTGAGTGTCTGTGGAATGCCATCATAGATAGATGTCTCATACAGACCTGTCACATTGTAGCGTTCTCTGTATTTGTCCACCAGCCAGAGTGCCTGATCGTAGTCAACATGACATTTGGAGGTAAAGGAATCGTACAACGATGGTCCGATAAATGTCTTTAACACTTTCTCCGATGGCTCCGGCAGTCCGGCTGCATCCAGAGCATAGCGGATGCAGTTGAGAATGCCCGGCTCGGACTGGCTTATTGTGCCGTCCAGGTCAAATAAATAGTATTTATACATAGTGTTGCCTTTCTATCCGTTCAAAATTCACGCCACCATTGTAGCATAGATTGTTTTTTCCCTCAACAACATTGATGTAATCTTGGGTTATAGGGGGATAAACAGCAAAAATTACCGAAAGTTACATCCAGACATACCATTTGTTACATTGGCAGTCTTTTTCCTCTTTTTTCTGCTATGCTGTTCCTGTCGACAAAACAGGCGCCGGAAATCATGAGGAATAAAATTTATGTATAACCAAAACAACAATCATCACCTTAACAATCAACCGATATCAAACGAAAAAGTTACCAACTACAACCATGCCAGTCAGCCAGCCAATGGTTCTCCAATAGACATCCACCAGCTTTTTCCTGCCCGCACAGAGCAGGAATGTCTCGCGGAGCTTCGGAAGCATCCGCGAAGTTACTTTGCATATCAGAACATGTCGCCAGAATGGAAGAACCGCTTTCTTGGATTTATGGAGGGTACGAAAACTCTGCCTTTAACCTACGATCCATTTTTCAAGAAGCTGTTCAACCCGGACATCTATCCCGAGCGGTTGTCCAGTCTCATCAGCAGTATCATCGGCACAAGGGTGACGGTTCAGTGTATCCTGTCAAACGAAGACAGTATGCTGCCGTCCACCTCGCTCCTGCTTCTGGATATCCTTGTCCAGTTGGAAGATGGCTCAATCGCAAATGTGGAGATCCAGAAGATTCCCTACGCTTTCCCGGGAGAACGTATGTCCTGCTACTCCTCCGATCTCATGCTGCGTCAGTATACAAGAGTGAAAAGCCTGAAAGGAAACGCCTTTACCTACAAGGATCTGAAAACGGTTTACACGATCGTGATATATGAAAAAAGTCCGGATGCATATCTGACTGATGCATTATCCGATATCTACCTGCACCACGGCAGAACTGTTTTTGATACCGGAATCGAACTGAAGCTTTTACAGGAATTCTATGTGGTTGCCCTTGACGTTTTCTGTGAAAGTAAGTATGCTAAAGATATTAATGAATTAAATGCATGGCTGTCATTACTGACTGCCCAGTCGGTTGACGACCTTGCTGCACTGGTATCTGACTATCCATGGATGGAAGCTATCTGTAAGGATATGTCTGAATATATGTATGATCCGGAGGAGGTAATCACCATGTTTTCAGAAGCACTTCGAATGTTAGATGAGAATACGGTTCACTATATGATCGATGAACTACAAAAGGAACGGGATGAAGCAGTAGCTGCTCTGTCTGAAAAAGATGCCGCTCTATCCGAAAAAGGCGCTGAAATTGCGGCTGTTCTTTCTGAGAAGAACGCAATGCTTTCTGAGATCGCAGCTTTAAAAGCACAGCTTGCCGCCCTCAATAAATAAACTATTTTATAACAATAACACATAAAGTAAAAACGCCTGCTGGCTGTATCCATGGAATATACGATATTCCTTAGGTACAACCAGCAGGCGTTATTCTTTAAACACATCCTACCTGTTTCCTTCTATTTTATTATTTCAGCTTCCATGTCTTGACATATCTGATGAAGCTCTTTTTTCAGATTTTCTGTGTATGTTTCTGCCAGACTCTGTACATACTAGTGGCATAAAACTATGATTTGAGGGTTGTATATGAAACAATTTAAACCATATATTCCGGCAGACCGGGTGATGCCGGAGCTTACGCCGACATCTGTGATCCTTGGGATCATTCTGGCAGTTGTGTTTGGTGGTGCAAATGCATATCTTGGCTTAAGAGTCGGCATGACTGTATCCGCTTCGATTCCTGCTGCCGTTCTTTCTATGGGTATTGTGCGCATGATCATGCGCCGCGATTCAATTCTTGAAAATAATATGGTTCAGACGATCGGCTCTGCCGGAGAATCTCTGGCTGCCGGAGCTATCTTTACGCTGCCAGCCCTGTTCATGTGGGCAGATGAAAATCCCGACATAAAACCTCCATCTTTTCTGATGATTGCATTTGTCGCCATCTGTGGCGGACTGATCGGTGTTCTGTTCATGATCCCACTTCGTACCGCTCTGATCGTAGAAGAACATGGTACACTTCCATTTCCGGAAGGAACTGCCTGCGCTGAAGTACTGCTCGCCGGAGAAACCGGCGGTCACAAATCCACGCAGGTATTTTCCGGGCTTGGTATCTCCGCTGTCTATAAATTTATTGCTGATGGTCTGCACTTGTTTCCAAGTGAGATCGCATGGACGATTCCTGCCCATAAAGGATCGGGCTTCGGCATGGATGTTCTCCCTGCACTGGTCGGTGTCGGCTATATTTGCGGCGCAAAGGTTGCTTCGTATCTGTTAAGCGGTGCTGTACTTGGATGGTTTGTTATCATGCCTTTGCTCGTTCTTGTTGGAGGTGACAACATCCTGTTCCCCGCTTCCGTTCCGATCCGCGAACTGTCAGTCGATCAGTTATGGGGAAATTATGTGCGGTATATCGGCGCAGGCGCGGTGGCAGCCGGCGGAATCTTCAGCCTGCTAAAATCATTTCCGCTGATCGCATCCACATTTGCCAAAGCCCTGAAAGGCTTCGGACATACAGATGGAAATTCGCGAACATCCAAAGACATTCCGCTTCCTTATGCAATCGGCGGTATCCTGATCGTAGCATTTGGTCTGAGTGCATTTCCGGATATTCCGATCAATCCGGTCACATCCATTCTGATCATTATTTTTGGATTTTTCTTTGCAACCGTATCTGCAAGAATGGTCGGTGTCGTCGGCTCGTCGAATAACCCCGTGTCCGGTATGGCGATCGCAACCCTGCTATTTGCAACGATCCTGTTAAAGCAAGCCGGCATAACAGGATACCGGGGTATGACATCTGCCATCTGCATCGGTACTGTTATCTGCATAATTGCAGCCATGGCCGGAGACACCTCGCAGGATCTAAAAACGGGGTATATCGTCGGTGCAACCCCATATCTGCAACAGATCGGCGAACTGATCGGATCGATCGCATCCGGTCTTGCGATCGGTGGTGTTCTCTATCTGCTGAATGCCGCATGGGGATATGGTTCTACCGAGCTTCCTGCTCCGCAGGCAACCCTTATGAAAATGGTCGTTGAAGGTGTTATGAATGGCAATCTTCCATGGGGACTTGTTATTGTCGGCATTTGCATTGCTGTCGTTGTCGAAATCTTAGGTATCCCGGTTCTACCATTTGCCATCGGACTGTATCTGCCGATTTACCTGACAGTTCCGATCATGATCGGTGGTCTGATCCGCCTTTTCATAGAGAAACGCCGCTTTGCCAATGAAGTTTCCCGCGAAACCGTCCGCAATAATGGTATCCTTTTTTCCTCCGGTATGATCGCAGGTGAAGGGCTGGTCGGAATCCTGCTTGCCGTCCTTGCCGTATTCGGCGTAAGTGATCGGATCAATCTGGGACTTATGGGATTCCATCTTGGAAAATGGGGCGGCTGCCTGTTCTTCCTTGCCCTGCTTTTCAGTATGATCTACATGATCCATAAAACGAAGGATAAACAATCATCCAATAACACACTTTAATATCTTCACCCGGAAAGGATTTATTCTCTCATGCAAAAATATAATATACAAAATGTCATTGCAAAACAGAACCATAATCGTAAAGATACCCTCTCGCAATTTTTTATAAAAAGATCAAAATCCGGTTTTCTTTCCCATACTGCAAACTATATGGACAAAATCCCCTGCATCAATCTGAATTATACATGGGAACAGTCGCCCGATGGAATTATTGTGATCGAGATGCCGCATACCGGTTTTTATCACAAGATCGCCCAGAAATATTTTCACAAACCAAAGAAAAGCCATATCAGGCTTGACCGATATGGCAGTACCTTATGGGTTCATATAAATGGCGACAACACGGTATTCAATCTGGTATCCATCATGGAAGAACAGTTCCCCGAAGAAGCTCCTGATATGTTAAAACGTGTTATCGCCTTTCTTGAAACGCTGGAGAGAGTAAGGTTTATCTATTTACTGTAACCCTGTGCTGAAATATCCTTTTTCCTTATCTACATTATAAATGGCATAGCAGTCAAGGGCATCCGGTATCGGGACATTGTAATAATGAAAGCCCAGCCAGTTCTTCATTCCATCCGGCATATCTGCTGTCGGTGCACCCGGAAGATACACTGTAAATGTCGTTCCACCCGCAATTCCGTAAAGCTCTGTAAATGTGGTTTTGTATCCGTTATCATTTGCAACCACTTTACCGATCTCATCATCATACTTTAAAGTGTCCAGCTCCATTGTGTAAGTATATTTATCAACCTGTTTAATATTCTTAAATGATCCGGAACCGCTGGACGTTGATCTGCCCTCATAATTGCTATCATAATAAGATGCCGTAAAGGTTCCGTCCGGCTTGATATCCATACCGGCTCCCCATGCACCTACTCCACTCGTCAGAATAAATTCTTCCGGCAGATCCTCAGGCAATGTCACTGCTACCTCTCCGGCATTTCCGGCAGAGATTTCTTTCTTATCGGCAGATTTCTCCTGCTTTTTGTCAGATGCCGTTTTGTCCGTTTTTTTCTGTGTGATCTTTCCCAGATATTCCATAGCCTCATCATAAGTCATAGCGGTATCATCCAGCGTACCAAGAACCTCCTTGGCTTTATCCTTGCCCTGTCCATTGTACATTAATAACGTATGAAAATTCTTCTGCAGCTTCTCTACCTGAGCATTATACTTATCCTCTGTGATCTCAGAGCCGTTCTTTTGACATGTGACAACAGTTGCTGAATAATCGTCATTCGGACCTTTCTTTCTTGTCCAGGTTGTTGACTTCTGAAGCATGCCGGAATCATCTACCGTGAATTTGATATAACTGTCTGTATAACTCTCATCTCCGAACCCACTATATGCATATAAGGTTCCCTTTTTGGTTGTAAACAGATAGTAGCTGGTTCCGGAAGCAGCATTTATATCCCAGCCACCATATTCTTCCATATCCGTTCCAAAGATTCTTTTTGCTTTTGTTCCGTCAAAGCTATAAATATCCATCTGTGCAATTGAAGCTTCGTTCTGTTCTGACCTTATCAGGATCATCTCCGGCACATCATCACCTGTCACATCGGCAAACGTGATTGGAGTCTGTTCTTCCTTGGCTGTCTTTGTCGAATAATCATACTCATACTGCCAGTAATAATTGTCGATCTGTGTCTTATAGGATTCAAGTACCTCTTTGTATGCTGCTTTATAAAGACTTTCATCGATAGCTGCCTCTGTAGTTATCTCCGTTGAAGTTTCTGTAGTAACCTCTGTGGTTGCCTCTGTCTCCGCTGTCACTTCTGTTGTAACAGTATCATCATTTGCTTCCGAAGCGGCTTCTGTTGTCGCATTCTGATCTTTCTTCTTATCCTGTGAGTGCTTATATGCAAATCCTGCTCCGACCGCACCTCCTACCAGGGCAACGGAAGCGGCTGCGATCACGATCTTGCCTGTTACCGTTTTTATAAATGCCTGCTTTCCAACTGTAGCTGCGATAGCCTTTCCGCCTTCTACTGCCCCCGCAGCCGATCCGGCAGCTCCTGTCTGTGCTGTTCCTCCGGCTACTTGTCCAGCAGTTTCTCCTGCTATCTGGGATGCTCCTCCGGTCATCTGTCCGGCGGTTCCTCCTGCTATCTGGGCAGCCCCGCCTGTAACATTGCCCGCCATCTGCATAGCACCACCATGAATGATGCCGGCTGCAACATTTCCACCAAGACCTGCCATCTGCTCAAATACATGCGTAACGATCATATTTCCACGTTCTGCCATAAGCAGATATACAAGAAGACACATCGGTGTGTAGCTGTAAAGCTTGTAGCCCTTCTTCTGAAGCTCCTCTGCCTTTGCCTTGATATTCTTACGTCCATAATTCAACCTGGACTTTACGGTATTCTCCGAACAACCCAATATGGTCGCGATATCCCTGATGCTGTAGCCCTCCAGATGGAACATCAGCACACAGACCCTCTGTTCATCCGACAAGGAATCGATCAGCTCATGCACCATATCCTGTGTTTCCTGTACCGTACATGCCATTTCCGGCTGTGTGCTCATATTCTCATCTTCCAGATTGTATTCGAAGACATCCCCTTCATCATTTTCATTCTGCAGATCAGAAAACAGAACTGCCTGCTTCTTCTGAAGTGCGTTAAGCGCTGTATGTGCTACGATCGTACTCATCCATCCCGGAAATGCATTTGCATCCTGCAAACTATCTAATCTGGCAAATGCCTTTATATATGCATCCTGCAGGACATCCATCGCATCCTGTTCATTCTTCATATATTTCATTGCAATGTATAGCTTATTCCTGTATGTGTTCTCATATAAGAATGTAAAGCCTTCTTCCCGTCCTGCCTTCGCCTGCTCCACTGCCTGTGTATAATCGACACAGCTGCCACAAAACGGACAGTTGTATTCATTCCCCTGTAAATCATTTCCACATGTTCTGCACTTCATGTTATCCTGCTCCTCCTGCTTTTTATCTAATCTCTGTAATTATTGATTCTTTTTAACCATTATTTATCTGGACTGCCTGTCGTGCTCGATCCGTTCAAATAATTCTTTCTTTTGCTCTGGATCGTCCGGCAGCTCCTTTCGTTCTTTTCTTAACAATGCAACAAACGTGCACACTGCCTTCCACACATCCATATATCTCACCTCCTGTTTATTGGACAGATCAGGTGGGTAAAAAGTTTTAAGTTTTTGGATATTTTTTGCTTTATTATAGCATACCACAAAATCAGGATAACATTATATTCTATTTCTTTATCTTTACAGTCTTATATTTGCTCCATACAGAGTAACATTTCTTCTCGCGGGAACCTGCCTTTACATAAGAACGGACACGAACATAATAAGTCTTGCCTTTTTTCAGATCCCAGAATGTACAGTTATTGTAATTCTTAAATGGCGCATCATATACTTTCTTATTCTTTTTAAATTTCTTATCCGTTGCGATCTGGATCTGATATCCGGTCGCCTTGTTCTTGCACTTCCATGTTACCTTTAACTTTCCGGATGAAAGATTCTTTACCTTGTTTACAGTGGTCTTCGGAACATCTGTAAATGTCGTCTTAAATGTATACATTCCGGCATAATTTGGATCAACACTATATGGCCAGCCTTTGGTCATCGTGATGTAGTAGGTTCCCTTTGGCAGGAAAAATGTGTATTTTCTGGTTCCCGGTGTAACACCCGTCTGAATATAGTGAATGTCACCATTCGTATTCTCGATCACAACATTCATTTCCTTGATCTTGCTGTTGATCTGAATGTTCATGTACTGGTTCTTTGTCATCTTCATCTTATAGATATCTGTTGTCTCGTTAAATGCAAACTGTCCTTTATAGGTCGTACCTGCCTTATAGGTAAATGCCATCGTTTTCTCATCGTTCTGTGACAGCCATGCCTCGGAACGTGTCTCGCCGGATGCCTTGTATGATGCGGTAAATGTAAACTTGCAGCCGGTATAAAAACCTGCACACAGTGATAATTTATAATCACCTGCTAATAATTCTGCCTTATAGCTGCCATTTCCTTCACTGACTGATGCTGTATAGATCTCATTATCATACATATCGCTGACTTTTATATAATTAAGCCCGGTGTGTGTCTTTCCAATTCCTTCCGTCGCAATCGCAAGAGAAAATGTACCGGATTTCTTCATCGTAAATGTATACTCATATGTATTCTGTGCATCCTCCAACTCGCCACTGTAACTCTGTCCCCATACGATCTGCTGTGGACTGTTTAACACCTCTGCGGATACCTTTCGTGCAGGACTTACTGCACACATCATCACCATTAAAATTACTGCTAACATGATCTGTTTCATTTTTCTACTCATAATAATCTGTCCTCTCTTTCTACATTCTTTTTACTCAACTACTTCAACATCCATCATCTGCTCTTTGTATGCCTTACGGATCGGGATGATCGGCAATCCGATAAAGACCATGATCGAGATGAAGAAGGATACCATACCTGTAACGATGTCATATGGAAATGGTACGATGAGCCAGCCCCATTTTGCTATCTTGCCTGCCATTCTCACCGCAGTTCCAAACCCTCCGAAGAAGTAGGAAACAATGCCTGCCATAACTCCATACCCCATCATAGACATCGGGATCCTGCCACCAAAAATACCGGAAAGGACAAATCCTAAAACGGTTAAACAGGTTGCTCCCAATGCGATGTACTGTGCGATTTCGATTCTTTTCATTTTCTTCATTTTTTATTCTCCTTTTCTTTATCTGAGGAGCATTTTTTATCCGGAAATTCATCCATAAAAAATGCAACCTCTGTATCGTTTCACCTATATGACACAGAGGTTGCAAAAAAGTTTTATATTTTTTGAAATTTTTTAAAAATTTTTTCAGACACCATTTTTTAAGTATAATCGGAGAGTTTTTGGAAATACAATCGGAGAGATTCGGTATTTTCAGTCGGAGAGTTTTTTTATAGAATGAACTTTCTCTTATAAAATAAAATGCCTTCGACTGATTCTTAAAAAACAGCCAAAGGCACGCTAATAATTTTTTATTATTTGCTCTCTTTAAAATATTTCAATGCATCTGCATAGGACATTTCACATCCGTCACTTACTCCTCCTAAATTTCGACCTGCCATTATATTTCCTGACGAATCTCTGTTAATATCTGCCAACTGATCATATATGCCATAAGGAGCTGTCGCCGCCATGTTCTTCAGAACCTCACTATCCACTTCTTGATATATTTCGTCGCGTTTTGTCTGATATTCCTCCCAGGCCACAGATATACCATCCCGTTCTGCAACCGGCACCGTTTCTTCATCCCCCACTTGTTCTGCATGACAGGTCCAGACAATCGGTTGTAAGCTATCTCCACGAGAAGTAGCCACATCGAATTCTATCATCTTATCTATGATACCAATCTCTGTATCATCACTCTGTCCATCGCTGCAAAGTATGTACAACCGGCATCCATGACCTGAAGTTTCGTTAGCATCAACTATGACATACGGAGTTCCTTCCGCTCCCCATTTGTCCCGGTTCTCATCTGACCTTGTATCAAGTTCTCCACTATAAACCTGTACTGCTTCATTATCTATATATGTATATACATGAAGATCCGCTTTATTCGGATCTGATTCATCCTGTGCCGCAAAGATCAGTTCAGGAGTATCATCTCCCATAATATCAACAACAGTAATCGCTCTGGCTTCTCCTACCAACGTCGGTTCGTTCTCCCGCACCTGTGAAGTCTGCCAGCCATAATCCTGAATTTCCTGTCTATATTCCTTCAGCACCTCTGTATATGCATCCTGCCAGGTGTTCTGGTTGTGATTGTATATTGCTACACCGGCTGCTCCTCCTGCTACTGCCACTCCGGCTGCCGCCATTGTGATTTTTCCTGCTACTGTTTTCAAGAAGGTCTGTTTTGCCGCTGTAGCTGCTGCCGTCTTGCCTCCTGCGGCTGCACCTGTTCCCGCTGCCGACCCTGCAGCTCCGGCGACTCCGGTACCCCCGGCTGTGGCTGCACTTCCGGCAACAGATAATGCGCCTGCGGCACCACCATGAATCAACCCGGCACCGACTACACTTCCAACACCTGCCAGCTTGTCGAAGGTTCCTGCTACCAGCATGCCTCCACGCTCTGCCATCAGCAGATAGGTAAGAAGCGCCATAGGTGTGTAGCTGTACAGCTTGTAACCCTTCTTCTGAAGCTCCTCTGCCTTTGCCTTAATATTCTTCCGTCCATAATTCAATCTGGACTTTACTGTATTCTCTGAACATCCAAGAACTGTCGCAATATCTTTTATACTGTATCCTTCAATGTGGAACATCAGCACACACATTCTCTGTTCATCAGACAATGATCCGATCAGCTCCTGTACCATTTCCTGTGTTTCTTTCGTTGTACATGCCATCTCAGGCTGGGCTGTCATGTTCTCATCTGCGATCGAATATTCAAATGTCTCTCCATCCTGATCTTCTCTCTGCATATCCGAAAAATTCACTGTATGGCGATCTCTCAATGCATTCCTTGCGGTATTTGCAACGATGGTACTGAGCCATCCCGGAAATGAATTTGCATCCTGAAGACCGGAAAGCCGTTCAAATGCTTTCACATAGGAATCATGCAGAACATCCATCGCTTCATCCTCATTCTTCATGTATTTCATCGCAATATACAGCTTATTCCGATATGTCATCTCATACAGATAGGAAAAGCCTTCTTCCCTTCCGGCTTTTGCCTGCTCCACCGCCTCTGTATAATCAACTGCCGCCCCACAGAACGGACAGTTATATTCATTTCCCTGCAGATCATTCCCACATGTTTTGCAAATCATTTGTAGCCTCCCACACGCCTGTTTTTTCATTTTTGTATACTTTTAATAGAAATATGTCAGATCCGTTTTTTCTGTTTAGCCTATTATAGCCTTTACTGCACTAACATCCAGATTTGTTATCTCAACAATCTGATCCAAAGAATAGCCTTTCTTATGCATATTTAGTACAATCTCTGTTCTTGCCTTCTCTTCACCTTTAGCTTCACTTTCTTCCTTGATACCCTGACTTAAATTACACATAATACTCACTTCCTTTTCTACCACGTCTCACCGTCTCTCCAGATTTCATTGTAACGTAGTTCACAGGGGATAGCAAGATGAAGAAAATAAAGGCAACAAAAAACTGACATGAGGATCAGGTATCTTTCTTCCGAAAATATGATGATCCATATGTCAGTTTTTGTACTTATTTATGTAGGGTTGTATTTATTATTATTTAATCTTAACAGTCTTAACCTTACTCCAAGAAGAATAATAATATTCATCCGGAGTACTACCATAATTATCAATCTTCACATAAGAACGAACACGAACATAATATGTTCCTTTTTTCAAATCAACCATATACATTCCTGTATATTCATCCTGCTTTGTCTTTTTGCCCTTTTTAAACTTTTTGTCTCTTGCAATCTGGAACTGATAGCCATTTGCCAATGAATTTTTCTTACACCGTATATACATCGTCTTATACTTATTATCCGGTTTTGTTTTAGTAATAGTTGGCTTTGGTATTGCTTTTGTAGAAGTTCTAAAGGAATAATTACCTGTATAACAATAATCAGTTGCATAATTCATGCTTCCTCTAAAGCTGACATAATATGTTCCTTTTGGTAAAAATACTCTGTATTTATGGAGTCCCGCTTCTATATCTGATACACTAACACTCCGGCTACCACTTGTATTTGCAAAACTGACATTCAGTTCACGAATCTTACTGGAAATTGTCAGATTTACATACTGGCTTTTTGTTACCCTCATCTTGTAAATATCTACATCATCATTCAACGCCAACTGACCTTTTACAGATTTGCCAAGCTTATAAGAGGTTGCTGTTCCCATCTCATTGTTCTTTGCCATTGTGCTTTCTGATTTGGTTTCCTTAGATGCTGTAAATGATGGTGTAAATGTGAAATTACAACCACTCATGCCATCATTCATACCTAGTACTAATGTATAATTACCAGCCAGCAAATCTACCGATATGCTTCCACTTACTACATTATAAGTATAATATACTTCTTTTTCTGTTTCATCTAAAATTTTCACGTTACTAATATCGGTAAACCCATATCCTGCATTCGATATCTGAATTACAAAAACAACCTTTCCGGACTGTTTCAGAGAAAATGCATACTTATAACAAGTACTGGTCTCTGTACTGCCACTATACGAACTGCCCCATTTCAGTTCTGGTCCCTCTGTTGTTCCTGCTGCAGATGCCTTCTGCACTGGCATCACTAACATTACGAATGCTGCTGCCAGCATTACAATTAACCCTTTCCATAAACTCTTGTTTTTCATCATCTTTCTTCTCCTTTTCATTTTTTTATTACAACAAATATTTACAGATGCAAGAGAAATATTTTATTTTCCTGCCTTCTATTATATAAGACAGGGGCAAATGGAAAAAGGTTTTAAAGTTTTCAAATTTTTTAAAAATTTTTTTCACCTTGACTCATACTGTCCAGATAAAACGAAAACGCCGTCTGTAATATTCCTACCACAAACGGCGTCCTTTGCTTTTACTGTTATTTTGTTATTTTGTTACCTTGACCTTGGAAGATAAGCCTTTGCTCTTAAACAGCTTCTGATAAGAGGAAACCTTCTTCTTAGGTACCTTGATCGTTGTAACCTTGGTTATACCCTTAAACGCATTTTTAGAAAGCTTCTTTGAGGTTATCTTTGAAGACTTAATTGTAATTGTCTTCAGCTTCTTACATCCGCTAAATGCCTGATCTCCAATCTTCGTTGTCTTCGCCGGAAGCGTAATACCGGTAAGAACTTTGCAGCCCTTAAATGCATATACTCCGATCTCCGTTACGTTCTGTCCCATAGTAACGGTTTTAAGTTTTATCGCTCCGCTGAAAGCATTCTTGGAAATCTTACTAACATTGCTTCCGATTGTAACCTTTGTTACCTTCTTATTATTCTTGAAAGCACCCTCTGCGATCTGTGTTACTTTGTATTTCTTACCTCTGATCTTCACGGTTGCCGGAATGCTGACAGTCTTAGCCTTTTTATTTACAGGTGCTTTATATGCAACTGTTTTCTTGGATGTGCTTATAACCTGAACCTTTGCAGCTTTACTGTCATCAGAAACCACATCCCCCTTCTTGAGCGGTTTTACTATTGGTTTTTCCGGTGTTGGCTTCACCGGTGTCGGTTCCTGAAGTTTTGCGATTGGCTCTGTTCTTGTCTTTTTGCAGACACTACAGGTATATGTCTTTACACCCTCTGTCTTTGTAGTTGGCTGTGTTGTAACCTTTCCTTTATCCCATGTATGTCCGGTTGCCTTCAGTTCTTCTATATCTATAACCTCATTACACTCGGTACATCTATATGTGATAGAACCATTTTTCTCACAGGTTGGCTCAACTCTTGTTCCATTATCTTTGATATGTTTCGTATGTGGTGCCTTAACCTTGATTATTACTACATATTCGTCAGATGTATATGCTCTTTCTTCTGTATAAGATGTTACTGTAATTGTAGTCTCACCGCATCCCGTTATAGTAACTTTACCGGTCTCATCTACAGCAGCAACCTCCGGATCAGCCGAAACATACCGTAATGCAGAGAGCTTGGATTCAAGCGCTGTATCCTTTAAAGCCACATCCAGTGTAAATGCACTATCGCCAAATACCTTCTCATAAGTCTCCGTACCGGTTAATTCAAGTCTGGTAGTTGGAAGAACCGTTACTGCAATCCTCTTTGTTGTAGTGCCCTTACCTGTACTTGCAGTGATAATGGTCGATCCCTTGCCTAACGCAGAAATGGTAATTCCATCACAAGCAGCTATCTCTTCGCCGCCTTCTGCAACCTTATAGTCAATAACATCTGTTGATCCATCGTTAAGTTTGGCATCGATCCAGATCTTCTCGCCCTTATAAAGCGTCACCTTATATTCACCGGCTGATGCATCCCACGCAAAATCATCAGAATCGGAAGTGATCGTAATACTGGTTCCCTTTACATACTTTGTTAATGTAACATTTATGGAATGTGATAATTCAGAATCTGCATAGTAGTTTACTGCACTATCCTTAATTGTTACATTAACAGCGATTTCTGCTGTTCCTGCCTTTGAATAGGATGTATCATAAGCAGTCGTGATAACTCCGTTTGATACATTTGCCACGATATTTGACTGATCGGATATCTTCTTATAAGATACAGTATATTCATCTGCTGCAAGGCCTTCGATCTCGCCAAATTCTATCTGAAGCTCATGCTTTACATCATTCTGAACTGTAAATTCATTTGATCTTACAAGTGCATCGATATCCGTAAGCTTCGCTTTTGCAATTGTAAATGTTGCTTCCTTACTGTTTGTAGTATGAATACCATCACCCTTGATCGTAAGTCTACCGGTACCGGCATTCACATTCTCACCATACTCTACCGTATACTGATCGTCCGGAACAACTGCGCCATCGATTGTAACTTCGATATTTTCCTTATCCGGTGTCTGCTGCGTTCCATCATAGGTATATTCGCCATTTACTGCTACTGCTGCCTCTGCAAGATCATAGTATAAGGTTGGCTGTGTGATCACTATTGTATACTGGATCACTACTGTTTTTGCTTTATCTACATATATATCTGCTACATATGTTGCCTCAACCGCATTCTGTCCGACTACCTCACTTGATACAAAATCGATCTGACCAACTGTATTGGTAAATCCCTGTACCTGAAGACGGATCTTATCCTTCAGTGCTGAGATATCACCGACATTCTTACCTAATGCAAACTTAACAACATGCTCCTCATTATCTACATCTGTAGCAACAAATGATTCGCCGCCCGCAGTAAGTGTGGTCTTTCCCTTATTTAAGCCTGCAAAATCAAATACAGTTATCTCATAGGATGCTGTAATATCATCACTGTATCTGTCATCTGCAATATACTGAAGTGTTACCGTCTGTGCAGAAACGCTGTTCATATCATAGCCTGTAACCTTCAGCTCTTTATCAATATCAACCGGTGCAGTCTTCTTATTCTTATATGTCTTTACTACCTTCAGACCATTCAGATCAAACTCTGCCCCTTTGGCAAATGCTGTCTTATTTGGGAAACGTTCGATGCTGATCGATTCTACGGTTGATTTTGCTTTTACTGCAAATTTTATCGTCTCACCACGATATTCAGATACCGATAATACTACATTGTACTCTCCTGTTTCCTGATTCTTTGTAACATAACTGCTGTCATTTATAATGGACTTGCCATCCAACAGGATATCTGTGATCTGGAATCCGTCATGTGCAACAATGTTATTAATTGCATATGTACCGGTAGTAGTATCCTCTAGGCTGGACTCATCAATGATCAACTGATTCTCTGCAAGATTACCCTTTGCATTGTAGGTTACACCATCATCAATATCCAGATCAAGGTATACTGCAATCTCCCCCTCTTCCGGAGTCTGATTCTTTCCCTTTGTGATAACACCATTTCCGGTATATTTACCATTCATAAAGAACTTACCGTAAATATTAGCATTTTCTTCCAGATTAAGAGAACCGTTCAATACAATGATACCATATTCGGAATCCATCGCCATTGTTCCCTTAACTGTTAAAGTACCATTGATGATTAACTGTGCATCACTGTCAGCTGCCCAGACAAGCGCACCCGGAAGTACATTATCATGCTGTGGATCAACTACAAGTTCAACGTCCTTAGGAATGATCAGCTTGGATGATGACGGTAATTCTAATGTTGTTCCTGCTTTAATATGTGTACTCTTGCGAATGGTTGCTGTTCCATAAACCTCATATGTCTTTCCTACGAACAGAACAGAGTTAGAAACAGTTCCCAGAACAGGAACATCCTCTGCCTTTGCTCCACAGATATTATCACCGATAATTGTAATATCAGAAGCAGATGAGCCATTCAGTGCTCCTACTGCAATACCATTTTCAGCACTGAGGTTGACTGTTGCATCTGTTAAGACATTTACGTTCTTAACATCTCCTGCATAAGCACCGATTGCCGGACCATTTGCAGCAATAACTATAAGCTTTCCTTTTGTCTCAACGACCTCGCCGATAATATTAATATCCCTTGTCTCTGAATTCAGACCGGCTCCGATACCGGCTCCATTTCCTCTTGCTCTGATACTAATAAAACCTGTATTTGAAATATTAATATTTGTTGCCTCTGATACAGTATCTGTTGCTCCGGAACCAATACCGGCTCCGTTTTCTGTACCATCGACAGTCAGATTTCCTGCATACTCTAAATAAATATTGATATTATCAACGGATGCATTCTTACCGGAACCGATACCGGCTCCGTCTGTTCCTGCTGTTACCGTTACAGCTACATTTCCTGAAATGTAAATATCGGAGGCTGCACCTGCCAGACCGGAACCGATACCTGCTCCATTTGCTCCACCAACTGCTGTTACAGTTCCACCTGATATCATAATATACGATACCTTTGCATTTGCTCCCGAACCAACACCGGCTGCATCTGTGCCGCCTGTTGCTTTTTTTACAACACCGCCTGTTACCTTAATCTCTGTTGCTTCTACATCAGATCCGGAACCGATACCGGCTCCACCGGCTCCACCGGTCGCTATTACAGTTCCTCCTGAAATGGTAATACCGGAAGCAAGCTTTGCTTCATCATTTATGTAAGCACCGGAACCAATACCGGCTCCGCCAATATTTTTAGAACCGATCGTTCCACTTCCCGCTGTTGCATTTACGATTCCGCCTGCAATCTCGATATTGGCAGCATCAGCATTTGCACCGGAACCGATACCGGCTGCTCCGTTTGCACCAATTGCTGTTACGTCTGCATTTTCTGAGATCCGGATGCCATCAACCGGCATATTGTACTGAGAACCGATACCGGCTGCTCCATATGCTGCATAGCTTTCATTTGATGGCTGTGATCCCCTTGCTTTTATAATTACATTTCCATTTATCTCAATATTTGAAACAACCTTTAAGGTTTTGTCTGTACCACCACCGATACCGGCTGCTCCATATGTCGCATTGTTACCGGCAGTTGCATTTATAGTACCTTTCGTCGTAGAAGTCAGTACCAGCTTACCGCTCCATTCTTCTGGATCGCTGCATAAGCTCCCGATGATGTCAGATTGTTTGTTCCGTAAGCAGTGATCGTCACGGTCTTACCCTCTGCCGGATTTACTGTGATCGCTGCCCCCTGAGTATTCCGTGTGATCGTCAGACTACGGATCGCAAGATTCACATCAATATCCCCTGCTGCCTTGATCTGACCCTTCATAACCTTACCGGATTTTGTTCCGAACAGGATCATCTCCTTATCAGATTTGATCGTAAGTCCATCCGTCTCCGAATAAGAATAGTCATCTTTTGTTGCTGTTTCCGCTGTGCTCTTTACTCCAAGCCAGAGTCCATCCTCCAGCTTCGTGTATTTGTCATAGCCATATGGATCAGCGATCGTATTTGTAAATGTACCATATGCTGTCTCCATACCGGATTTTGACACCGCATATTTTGTAGTATTACTTCCTACCTGATACATACCGGTATTATCATATGAGATCGATACGCCGGATGTCTTTGACTCTACATATCCCCTATGATATTCACCATCAAAAGTAATCCTTATATCATTTGGAATCACATAAGGTGCTCTCTTACAATAAAGATAAATATATGCACCTCCGGCATTTTTATTGAGATCTCCATCAATCTTGTTCCAGTTGCTGTCAACATTCTCGACCCTCTCTGCATTCTGGCTTTTAAGACTGCTTCCTGAATTTCCTCCGGCATACTGCAGCTTTTTATCAGTGTCATTCCAGATACCAAGTGATGAGATTGGATCTCCAGCATTCCTGTCCTTTGTTGCATAGATGTAGATATAACCGGATTTTGAACCTACACCATCATTCAGGTCACCCGTCTTTCTCTCAACGCTATATCCGTCAAGACTGCTTGAAGTACCTGAATTATTCTGCCATACAGACCATATCCTTGTATATGCCTGTGCCGGATCTGTGGTCGTCTTTACCCAGATGTATTCATCTGAACCTTTACCATATCCCCTGTTTACATTTCCCGCATTTCCATCAATAGACAGTCTTGTATATCCTGCATAATTGGCACCAAATCCACCGGATTTAATATCACAGATATACAGTGTCTGACGTGTCGCCGCTTCCGACTTTATATTCGGAAAAAAGTTACCGATACCTGCAACCATTGCAAACACCATAGTTGCAGCCACTACCACTGACATGAAACGCTTCACAAATTTAATTTTCTGTTTCAATCTTATTTCCTCCTTTTTATTTTTTTATATAAAAGAGCCAAATGCTCTTATATATTAAAGCGTCTGTTTTATAACAGACCAATCTCCCGACCGCGTTCGACTGCCTCCTGACGCGTCGGAACCTGCAGCTTACGAAAGATATTACAACTATGGAACTTCACGGTTCCCGTCTTTTTGCCCAGTTGTCGTGCAATATCATCATTACTTAAGCCCTGTGCCATCAAACGAAAGACTTTTTCTTCCATCTGAGTCAGAGGTTCATAATATTCATATGGAGATTTTAAATAATCAGGGAAATAAGTACCGACCGAATATGCAAGTTCTTTAATCTCACTTATGAAGGAATCTTCTTCATATTCTTTCTGATAAATTGCCAGCATTTGTACCATACAATTGCCTGTGTCCGCAAGCAGTCTGATATAACCACACCTTTTTGCAAGCGCAATGGCCTTGGAAAGCTCCTCACACATGCCTTCCATATTCTTCATCTTATAATATATGATAGCTGACAACATATAGCATTCACACAAATCCATATAACGTCTGCCCGGAATCAACAATGCAATAAGCTGGTGTGTCAATACATAGGCAGCCATATATTTGCCTGTCTGTATATAACATCGCACCTTAACCATCCATGCATACATATCCATCATGAAGATGCCCTTATTCTCATCCGGTGCTATATCATCTAACCAACGCTCTACATCCTGTAGTCGCCCATCATAACAGGCACCAAGACATTCGATCGCATTCAGACTTGAAGTTAATTCATCCCATCCCGTAATCTGTATCCGTTTCCGAATCTTTTCCACCAAAGGACGTGCAGCTTTTGTCTGTCCATTTACCAAAAGGATCTTCATCTGAAGTGCAAGTGCCACAAACAGACAACGCATATCCTTCTCCTGCTCGATCAACGGAATCGTTCCGGTCACAAGAATCAGTGCTTCAAAACAATTATTGTTCTGATAATACCACTCTGCCAGCATGATCTCATACACTTTCTGTCCAACACTTCCACCATATAATCGGCATGCGGCTTCTGTTATCTCGTCCTTGCTTTTTTTCAGATATTTTCCATATCTTGTAAAGTCGCGAAAACCATTCAGTATACTTGGTCTGCATGCTGAAAGCGTAAGACCCATCACGGGCACCAGATTTTCTTCAATTAGAAAGCTTACGATCCGAAAAAACATTGCATCACTTATATATGGCATGACAAGTTCTGTTTTGATACGACAAATGTCCATCATATCATATGTATCCATTTTCACCAGCCGCGGTGTCTTCCCCATAAACTGTACATATGCTTTTGCCTGACTCAAGTCCCCATCCATAGCAGATAGCAATGCAAGATGAGTAAACAGAACCGGATGTGCGGACAGCTCTTCTTTTTTCAGCCCGTAGAAATATGCCCGGCACCCCCAAAGTACCGGCATGGAAAATGGTTTCTTCACAAACTCATCAAAAATAATCTCTAACAGATGGCCTTCTTTTTTTGCTGTCGCTAATATCAACAACACTTCTTCTTCCGATCGTGGATAAATTATCTCGTTATTCATTTGTTTCATACATACCCCCATAACCCTGACGCTTATAGATTATATTATTTATTCCTGTTTTTGTATAGCAAACCTTTCAGACATAAAAACCAAACCCTTGCCCAAACCCTTGCGGTTTTCACACCTGACCGGAACGCTTTTTTACAGAACATATTTTGTGAATAAAGTAAAAAACGGATCCACCTTCCGATGAACCCGTCTATTGTCACAATTGTTTTCTTACATAATATCTACATCTGCACTGTAATCTACACCATCGATCTTAAATCCGAACATATTGTAGAACTCATCCCAGTATCCATCGATATCTGCAAGCTCTTTTACATTTTCGCTGGTAACCGCATCCCAGTTCTTTGCAACTGCTTCCTGAATGTCATCTGCCATTTCCCAGTCATCCATACGAATAAATCCATTCTCGTCTGTCTCTGCTTCTCCAGCCATCTTATCAAGGAAAAGTCTTGCCATCTGCTCGATACAGCCCTCATGAACACCCTTTGCCTTCATCTGCTTATATAACAGCGTGATGTATAACGGAACAACAGGAATTGCTGCACTGGACTGTGTTACAAGTGCCTTGTTGATTGCAATATAAGATGTAACATTTGCAAACTTCTCATTGATGATATCACTTGATCTGTACAGATCCTTCTTTGCCATACCGATCGAACCTTCCGCATAGATTGGGAATGTGATCTTTGGTCCGATATAAGAATATGCAACAGTTGTCACATGCTCTGCCAGAACACCTGCATCTGATAATGCCTGCATCCAGTCGATCCAGTCCTCACCACCCATAACCTTGATGGTGTTCTCGATTTCTTCCTCGGTTGCTGCCGGGATATGTGCTATTGTTACTGTATTGTCCTTCAGAACTAAAGTCTTATTGGAATACTCCTCACCTACAGTCTTAAGTACAGAAGAATACTTATGTCCATCCGGTGTTACACGTCTTGGTGCTGCAAGGCTGTAAATAACCATATCGACAGTTCCAAGATCTGCCTTGATCGTATCAATTACCTGCTGTTTGATCTCCAGTGAGAATGCATCTCCGTTGATGGATTTTGCATACAGACCAGCCTTCTTTGCTTCTTCTTCAAATGCTCTTGTATTATAGAAGCCTGCGGTCGCTGTTCTTCTTCCATTGGATTCCTTCTCGAACATAACACCAAGTGTATCTGCATCATAGCCAAATGCAACTGCGATTCTGGAAGCGAGTCCATATCCGGTCGATGCTCCGATCACAAGTACCTTCTTTGGTCCCTCAACCTTTGGCTGTGCCTTTACATACTTGATCTGATTCTTTACATTTTCTGCACAACCAACCGGATGAGCGGTGGTACAGATATAATCCTTTACTCTTGGTTCTACTACCATTTTAATTTTCTCCTCTGATCTTCCGATTTATTCGGACTTTCTTTCTCGATTTATATTTATACATTCCGTATTAATATCTTTTTTCTGATCCGTTACATCTGCGGGTGCTCTTTATTTGCAAACTTCGTGTAATCCTGCATCCATACAAGATCAACGGAACCTGTCGCACCTTTTCTCTGTTTTGCGATGATGATCTCAGCGATACCTTTTTTCTCGGTATCCGGATTGTAATAATCATCACGATAGATGAACATAACAACATCGGCATCCTGCTCGATTGCACCGGATTCACGCAGATCGGCAAGCACCGGCTTATGATCCGGTCTGGAGTCAACTGCACGGTTCAACTGTGACAGGGTAATAACCGGAACATTCAGTTCCCTTGCAAGCACCTTTAATGCTCGCGATGTATCAGAAATAAACTGCTGTCTGGACTCTACATGCTTGTTCGTGCTCATCAACTGCAAATAGTCGATGATGATAAGCCCCAGGTCGTTGTTCTGTTTTAATTTTCTGCATTTGGAACGCAGGTCGGCTACCGTGATCGCAGAATTATCATCAACAAAGATCGGAGCATCAGCAATAACCTCTGTACTCTCCATGATCTTATCCCATTCATCATCTACAAGCTGTCCCGTCTGGATCTTCTGTGAATTAACAAGTGAATCCAGCGCGATCATACGTGTTACCAACTGTTCCTTCGACATTTCCAAACTGAATATTGCAACCGGAATACGCTTCTTTACAGCTACATGATGTGCGATATTTAAGACAAATGCAGTTTTACCCATAGCAGGACGAGCCGCTACCAGGATCAGTTCCGATCCATGCAGACCTGTCAGCATGTTATCCAGATCGATAAATCCGGTCGGCACACCGGTAACTCTGGTGTTCTGTCTGGATGCAGCCTCGATCTGATCGATAACATCTAATACGATTGAATCGATCGACGCAAAATCATTTGCACCGTTTCTCTGCTGTACGATCTTGTAGATTCCACTCTCTGCCGTCTCAAGCAGACCATCCACGTCATCCGTATCCAGATAACAGTCCTTTTCAACATCCTCACACATCTTGATCATACGGCGAAGCACCGCTTTATCTGCTACGATCTTCGCATAATACTTGGCATTTGCCGAGGTTGGCACTGCGGCTATGATATCTGCAATATAACTCATACCCGCCACATCTTCCGGAATATTCTTCTCCCGGAGCCGGTTATTCAGCGTGATCAGATCGACCGCCATTCCTTCCTTGAACAGCTCGATCATGTTCTCATACAGAATCGCATTCTGTGCACTGTAAAAGTCTTCCTTCGTAAGTATATCCGATACGTCTACGATTGCATCACGATCCATGATCATAGAACCGATAACTGACTGTTCTGCATCCAGGTTATATGGTTGTTTCTTCCTGATAAATGCGTCTTCCATTAGTCAGCCTCTTCTACCTTTACTGTTAGCTCTGCCTGTACCTGTGGATGCAGCTTGATCTTAACAGTAAATGTTCCCATTGCTTTGATCGCATCCTTCAGCACGATTTTCTTTTTATCAATATCATAATGCAACTGGCTCTTGATCGCATCTGAGATCTCCTTGGAAGATACAGAACCAAATGCCCTTCCGCCTTCTCCTACCTTGATACCGACGGCTACAGATGCCTTTTCAAGCTCTGCTGCCAGCGCCTTTGCTGCTGCAAGATTCTCTGCTGCAACCTTTTCTTCATGCGCTTTCTTTAACTTATAATCATTCAGGTTCTTAGGTGTTGCCTCAAGTCCCAGCTTTCTCGGGATGATATAATTTCTGGCATGACCGTCACTGACATTTACCAGCTCTCCTTTTTTTCCGAGACTCTTTACATCTTCCAGTAAGATAACCTTCATATTAAATATCTCCTTCCTTGTACATCTCCTCAAGTAAATTGACAAGCTGTTCCTTTACTTCTTCCTTCGTTGTATTCTTAAACTGTGCGGCTGCAATATTTGCATGACCGCCCCCACCCATACGTTCCATGATGATCTGTACATTTACATCATCGATCGACCGGGCTGATATCTTAACATCATCTCCAAGCTGTGCAATGACAAAGGAGGCACGCACGCCTGCTATATTTAACATCTCGTTTGCCACCTTCGCTGTCAATACGATCGGTGACTCCGGACCTTCTTTCGGTTCAAATACAGATACCGCAAACATTCCGAGAACCATCTCGGCATTTCTGACACCATCTGCCTTCTGTCTGTAAGAATCAATATCACTCCGGAACATCTTACGGACACGCATAACATCCGCACCGCTTCTTCTTAAATATGCGGCCGCTTCAAAGGTACGCACGCCTGTCTTTGTCAGGAAATTATCCGTATCGATCAGGATCCCGGCATACATAGCATCCGCCTCGGACGGACGCAGCTTAATTTTTTCATCCATGTACTGCAACATCTCTGCGATCATTTCACATGCAGATGATGCAAATGGTTCTACATAAGAAAGGGTTGCATTGGCAATGACATCCTTGGTCTGTCTGTGATGATCGAATACAACTACCGTCTTTGCATAGGAGATCAGCTCCTCACATTCCGTCAGACTTGGATTATTGACATCCACAACAACCAGCATGGTATCAGCATTGATCATCTCGATCGCCTGCTCATTGTTGATGATCATATCATCCCCATACATACTATTGGCAGTAAAATTACCATAGATCGGACTGATGGCAGAGGACACTTCATTGATTACGATATGTGCCTCCTTATTCATGGAATTTACCATCCGGTATACGCCGATCGCCGATCCAAATGCATCCATATCCGGATTCTTATGCGCCATAATGATAACTTTTTCTTTTGTTTCCAGTAATTCCTTGAATGCCAGGGTCTTAACACGGGCTTTTACTCTGGTTGATTTCTCAGTACCCTGACTACGTCCACCGTAATAAGTGATCTTGTCATTCGACTTTAATACAACCTGATCACCACCTCGTCCAAGTGCAAGTTCCATTGCAGAACGGGCAGCTTCAAAATCTTCTATAAAGCTCTTATATTCCGTGCCCAGACTGATTGAAAGCGTCAATGGAAGATCATTTCCGATATTGATTGCTTTTACTTCATCCAGCAACGCAAACTTATTCTCCTGAAGCTGTGGAAGATATTTTTTCGGCATGACAAACATGTACTTGTCCTTCTCAAAGGAACGTACAATGGCATCTACGTTTGCCATATATTTATTGATCTTTCGATCGACGAGAGCAACCAGCAGAGAATGTCTTACCTCTTCCAGGTCATCAAATATCTCATCGTAATTATCAATGTAGATCAGACCGGTCACCAGCTTCTGCTCTTCATTCTCTTTTGCCAGTTTATTCCGTTCTGTCATATCAAACAGATACATAGCGGTGAAGTTTGTAACTCCTGTATGTTTTTTCCGTTTGATCGTTTTCTTCTCCTGTGGCTGGTCCTCTGTAACCGGCAGATTCTCCATTTCCTCCTCATGTTCTGAGGTCTCCTGTTCCTGGACACTGTCTACCGGTCCATCCGGATTTACCCGGATATTCTTAATCTCAACCCTGTACTCTTTTCCATCGTATTCAATATCCGCATGTACCGGCTCATCACACTCACCCGGTATCATCTCATGGGTCAGCCCCTCAAATACCTGCATCGCAGTCAGACGCATCAGCTTCCGCTTGCTGGTGTTCGTAATATGAGCAAATTCATCATTCACCCATGCGAGCCTGCCTGTCTTATCCAGTATCGCATATGGAATCGGGAACTCACGGATCAGATCTTTCTGAACCCGCCCATTTTCCATTGCACGATTTGCATATGCGGCTTCACTGGACACTCTGGAAGAAATATAAAGGACTATCACCACAACCGAGTACACTGCAGTAAATATGATCCCTACAATTCCTGCAACAACACTGACCGTCAGCATCCAGATATCACAAAGTACAAATAATGCGATCACATAAAGCGGCATCTGTAAATATATTTCATGTCTGGTGTCTGTATGTCTGTTATCATTCATGGAGATAATCCTTTCCGGGCATCCTGAAAAATGCCCTGTCTTTATTCATATTTGTATGTGAGTCTATGATCTATTTCTCATTGTCTTTCTTATACTGACTCATTCTGGTATCAATCTTGTTTGTAATTCCAAGACCAAATGCCTGCTCATTTTCCTTATACTGCAATAACGCACGGAACATGTATACATCCTCCGGTGTTGTTACCTTGATATTTCCTCTGTTGCCTTCTACGATATGTGCAACGATATTCTGGCTTCTGATGATCGTACATGCATCTACCATTCCTTCATAACCGGTTGGTGTAGCGCGGACAACATCATGTGCTGCAATGATATCCTTCAGATAGAAGGACTGCGGAGCCTGTGCAGAATAAGTATCCTTTCTTGGTGGTACGGAATCGATCTCGATACCATCCTCACTGATCATAATCGTTTCATAGCAGGCTGTTGATGTGATCGCATTTCCATATTTCTTAACAGTTGCAATATTGTTTGCAATAACATCATAGGATACATATGGACGAACACCATCATGAATCAGCACGATAGAATCCTCCGGGCATTCTGACTCTGCCATCTTAAGTGCATTGTAGATAGAATCCTGAGAAGTTGCTCCACCTGCTAATACATGCTTTACCTTTGTAAGATGATATTCGTTTGCAAGATCCTCTACATAAGGAATATAATCCTTCAGAACAGAAATATAAATCGCATCAATCTGATCATGATACTGGAATAACTGTAATGTATGGATCAGAATTGGTTTTCCATTGATCTCAAGAAACTGTTTTGGGACACCTGCTCCCATTCTTACTCCGCTTCCACCTGCAAAAATAATTGCTATATTCATCTACTGTTTTCTCCTTTTTTCTCTAATTATTTTCATGAAACCGGACTGCGTCCGGCAATCCCCTCACAGAATGTTCCTGTATATACTTATCCCATTCTGCATAGATATATTAATATTATAACGTATTCACAAAAAATTCAACTATAGGTTTTTCACAACCTCCAAAATCCGCTCCGTTGCCTGTCCATCACACATTTGCATATGGTATTTCAGGCATTCCCGGATCTCATCTGTCCGATTCTGTGTGAATTCCCGGTCTATCGCAGCCGCCAGCTTCATTCCATCGGATACGATCTGGCATGGGAAAGAATCATATGGAACATAGAATCCTCTGGCATGGTCAAAGGAATCAAAATCCGGTGCAAAGAATAAAAACGGCTTCTCATATACCATATAGTCAAATAATACCGACGAATAATCCGTGATCAGCAGATCTGCAACTGCAAATATTTTCTCGGATGGCAGATCGCAGTTCGACTTCATTCCCTTTTCTTCCAGATGCGGATGCAGCTTGATCACCCAGTAATACCGGTCTGAGGTTTCTTTCATGGCTCTCTGTATTTCTTCCATTCCACAGAGCGTCGGCATAGCTGCATTTCCACGAAATGTCGGAGCCCACAGGATGACTTTTTTCCCTTTTGCATCTGGATATTTTCGGTAGAATTCCTCACGGTTTGCCTGATTCCACGCTTCATCATAATAACAGTCTGAACGGCTGATCCCGGTTGCCTGTACAACACCCGGTGCAAGCCGCATCGTCTTTGTAAATACTGGCACACAGCATAGTGCACTGACGGTCAGCAGATCATAGTTTTTGTAAACCGAACCGCCTTTATACATCTTCGGAATATCCTCCGTCGTATCATATCCGCTTTTCTTAAGCAGTCCTCCGGAATGCCAGAGCTGCACAACCTTCGTCTCCGGACGTTTTGTGCAGGCAGAAACCGGAAGGAAATTATCACAGATAAACACATATTCGGCGGCCGCATACCGTTTCATAAACTGCTTCAACCATTTTAACAGGCTGCCATATCCCATCTTTCCAAAATCAGTGACCCACGTTTCATTCTTATACTCTGGATCTCCCTGCAGTGTTTCATACATTTTTCTCATGGAAAAAGGCAGTTCTTCATGATGTGCATCGGCAAAAATTACCAGCCCCCTTTCGACCGGCTTTCCGGCATACCGTTTGTAGAGCATCGGCAGATAGATCTGCTGCATCGCCATTTTCAACACCTGTTTTATATAAAATACTATCTTCATGTGCTTCAAAATAAACCTTTCGACTATTTTGAAAACCGGCGGCATCCGCGTTTTCATGCGTATGCCGCCGGCTTATCGTCATCTTCTATCTAACTTTATTAACCATTGATTCTGGAAAGAAGCTCTTTGCCAAGTTCTTCGTTTCCTGGTTTGCCAAGTAATGCGAACATGTTCTTCTTGTAGCTTTCTACACCTGGCTGGTTAAATGGATTTACACCAAGTGTGTATCCACTGATACCACATGCAAACTCAAATGTGTAGAACAGCTCACCTAATGTGAACTCATCGATCTTGTCGATGTTAATCTGGATGATTGGGATTCCACCATCAACATGTGCAAGAATTGTTCCGTTCATAGCACTCTTATTTGCAAAATCTACTGTCTTGCCTGCAAGGTAGTTCAGACCATCAAGATCACAATCCTCTTCTTCCATAACGATCTCACATGTTGGATGTAACACATTGATTACTGTCTCGAAATGGTTCTGTGAACCCTGCTGGATAAACTGTCCTAATGAATGAAGGTCTGTTGTAAAGTCAGTTGCTGTTGGGAATAATCCCTTACCATCTTTTCCTTCGCTCTCGCCGTATAACTGCTTCCACCATTCTGCTACGAAATGTAATGCCGGCTCAAAGTTGGCAAGGATCTCGATAGACTTGCCCTTTCTGTACAGAATATTACGAACTGCTGCATACTTCATAGCATCACTGTCGTCGAAGTTCTCTGCAAGACAATCCTTTCTTGCTGATGCAGCACCTTCCATGAGCTTATCAATATCTGCTCCGCTTACTGCGATTGGAAGAAGACCTACTGCTGTCAGAACTGAGAAACGTCCACCTACATCATCAGGTACTACGAATGTCTCATATCCTTCTTCTGTAGCAAGTGTCTTTAATGCTCCCTTTGCCTTATCTGTTGTAGCATAGATTCTCTTAGCTGCTTCTTCTTTGCCATATTTCTC
The DNA here is from genome assembly GCF_003478225.1 of Clostridium sp. AM54-37XD. Taxonomy (NCBI): domain Bacteria; kingdom Bacillati; phylum Bacillota; class Clostridia; order Eubacteriales; family Clostridiaceae; genus Clostridium; species Clostridium sp. AM54-37XD. Next base: position 353,582 of record NZ_QUEV01000001.1, on the reverse strand, counting down.
AATTAATTTCTTCTTGAAGATTCTGGATGCAATACCAGGCTCTGTTGTTGTACCTGACTTGGAAATAATGTTGATAGAGAAATCTCTGTCTCCGATCACCTGTAACAGATGTGCCATATAGGTACTGCTGATATTACTTCCTGCATAATAGATCTCAGGGGTTTTACGGATCTCTTTATCTACTGAATTATAAAAGCTGTGTCTTAAAGCTTCGATCGCTGCTCTTGCACCAAGGTAAGAACCGCCGATACCGATAACTACCAGAACATCTGAATCTGACTGGATCTTAGCTGCCGCTTTCTTGATTCTGGCGAACTCTTCCTTATCATAGTCAACCGGAAGATCGATCCATCCAAGGAAATCGTTTCCTTCACCGGTCTTGTTTACAAGTGTTGATTTTGCTGCAACAACTTCTTCCTTAATAGCTGCGATGTCCTCAGCGGAAGCCATACCAGCAACATTCTTAAAATCGAAACTTACTGTCTTTGCCATTTTATTATCTCTCCTTGCTTATATGATTTTTCAAAGCTATGGATAATTGTAGCAAAAGGAACCCCCATAATCAACTATTTTTCGAACATTTCATCAAGTGATACAAATCTGTAACCAAGTTCTGTTAAATTTGACAACATTGTATCTAACGCCTGCGCATTTGACTCCGACACATTATGCATGAGCGGGATCGCTCCATTATGATAATATTTATCAAAATGCTCGATCACATAATCCTTCCCCGGCTGATTATTTACATCATAATCCAAATATGCCATGCTCCAGAAAATGGTCTTATACCCATATCCTTTGCCAGTTGGAGTACCCTTTCACTGTACTCACCGCTTGGCGGTCTGAAATACGGATCCATCCGGTAGCCCGTGGCCTCCTTCATATAATCGGCACAGGTCTGCAATTCTTCCTTCTGTTTCTCCACACTGATACCGGGCATGGAAGGATGAGTAACGGTATGGTTGCCAACCTGGTGGCCCTCCTCTTTCATTCTTTTTACCAGCTCCACATTATCCCTGATATACGTCTGTGTAACAAAAAAACAAGCTTTTGCATTATGCTTCTTTAACGTGTCCAGTATCTGTTCTGTATATCCGTTCTCATAACCGCAGTCAAAGGTCAGATACATAACCTTGTCATCTCCTGCATCCTGATCCACATAATATGCATCATACTGTTCGATCGAAAAACTGTGATCGCAGTCACTGATCCCATGATTTTTATCCCGTACAATGTACCATGAAAACTTCTTATTGCTGACCGCATCATAATCCCGAAGCAGCGTCATATCCTCCGTCGTCGCCTCTGTCCGGTCTTCTACACTTCCATTATCATTTCCTCCTTTTCGTCCATCCGTACTGTCATTTTGTCCACCGGAACCATCAGCTGCCTGATTTCCCTCTTTCTGCACCCGACAGTCTCCCGGTGTTGCTACATTTCCGTTTTTACCAGCTCTGCTCTTTGCCATTCCGACACAGCCTGTCAGAAACAGACACATCATAATTCCCGAAACTACATACAGTTTTTTGACTGCAACCACTTCCAATTGTTATTTTGGATATAATATATGCTGTTTCTTCTGCTGTTTATACCTATACCTGTCAGGTTGTACTGATTCCCTGCAGCAGCTTGTCAAATAATGCATCACACGCCGCAATCTGTTCCTCCGTTACCTCCCGCTCTTCAGCCTTTGCGGTCTGTTTCAGAGACTGCTGCTCTTCAGCTGCCGTCTGCCGCCGGTTTTTCTCTGATCTGCGTTGCTCTGCCCGCATTGTTTTTTTCGATTTTGCCGTGATTCTTTCCCGTGCAGGATCAGACTCCTGCATGTTTTTCTTCTTGCTATCCGCTTCCCGTCCTTTTTTACGCTCTGCTTCTGTCTGTTTCTCGCTCCGTCTGTCCTTCTGCTCTCCCATCTGTGCCAGTGCCGCATCAATATCGATCACATTTGGCTCTATAATAGACGCTGCTGTCTGTTTCAGACCACTTCGGCTTCTGTCTTCTGCTTCCTGTTTACTACTCTCCATCTGTTTTTCCTGTTCCCGTTTCAGGCGGTTTGCCAGGCTGTTATTCATATAGTTGACAAGTTCTGCTGATAGCATTTCACATTTTCTCCGGGTATTGAATACGTTGTAGACCATCTGCATAACCCCACATGCAACAATGCCCCACATGCCAATCTGTGTACTTGCAAATACAGAACTGCCTGTCCGATATTCCCACCAGGTTCCGATCAGCCCTGTTCCGGCGGCAAGGATCATCATATTACTGCAGAAGCTGTTCCAGGAGCTGACGTAGCTCTTACCAATCTTCAGTTTATATATGTATTTCTCGACAAACGATCTCGTATCCCGGATACCCACATCAAGATACGATAACTCCTCGTACCTTTTTCGTATCTCCACCAGTGCTTTCTTTTTTGTACTTTTCATACTTCCGACTTCCCTGACCAGCCCCTTTAAAAATCCATTCATTATCAGCTTTGCTGCAATTCCACATATTCCCGTTGCCGCGATCACATACAAAAAAATACTCTGTTCCAAAATAGTTCCAAACATAACCATTTCCCCTTTTCAAATAATTTTTCATGTTTTCAGTTCCGATACCCCGCTCCGGATTCAGGGTGGTTCCATTATAGTTTTGAATTTTTTGATTTTTCAAGCCAAATCACACGACAAATGTTTACCTTTATTTTCATTTTTGGTATACTGGTTTCGATTTGAACCCATTTAAGAATGTATATAGTTATTTTGGACTATAATAGAAAAGAGGTAATTTAATATGGATTACAAAACAAAAGGAACCTGCTCTACTAATATTCATTTTGAAGTAGAAGATGGAAAAGTTAAAAATGTTTCTTTCACCGGTGGCTGCAATGGTAACCTGAAAGGTATCAGTGCCTTAGTCGAAGGTATGAAAGTAGAAGATGTCATTGATAAACTGGAAGGAACAACATGCAGCTTTAAGCCAACATCCTGTCCGGATCAGTTAGCAAAGGCGCTTAAGAATTATCTTCAGGGGGCATAAATATATGAAACGAATCATCTTACCGGTGGCGGAACTGCCGGACATGTTACACCAAATATAGCGTTGATACCGGAATTACAGAAGCTTGGATATGATATCCATTATATTGGTTCTTATAACGGAATGGAACGTAAGCTGATCGAGGATCTGAACATTCCTTATCATGGAATCTCCTCCGGTAAGCTCAGACGTTATTTTGACCTTAAGAACTTCACGGATCCATTCCGCGTTATTAAGGGTATGGGCGAAGCAAGAAGTTAATGAAGGAACTGAAGCCGGATGTCGTATTCTCAAAGGGTGGCTTTGTAACAGTTCCTGTCGTATTTGCAGCCAAATCCTGCAACATCCCTGTCATCATCCATGAATCTGATATGACACCGGGACTTGCAAATAAGCTGGAGCTTCCAAAGGCATCCCGTGTATGCTGTAACTTCCCGGAGACAAAGGATATGTTCCCGGAGGGCAAGGCAGTTGTGACCGGAACTCCGATCCGTAAAGAGCTTTTCAACGGAAATGCAGTTGATGCGATCAACTTCTGCGGATTTACAGACAACAAGCCTGTCATCCTGATCGTTGGCGGCAGCTCAGGAAGTGCCGTGATCAACAGAGCGATCCGCGAAAATATTGATAAACTGCTGGAGCGTTTCAACGTGATCCATCTCTGCGGTAAGGATAATCTGGATCACAGCTTAGATAACAAGCCGGGCTATGCTCAATATGAATATATAAAGAAGGAACTGAGCAGCATGCTCGCTCTTGCCGATCTCGTGATCTCCCGTGCCGGTGCAAATGCGATCTGTGAATTACTTGCCCTTCGCAAACCGAATATCCTGATCCCGTTATCCGCTGCTGCAAGCCGTGGCGACCAGATCTTAAATGCGAAATCCTTCAAAAAGAGCGGCTACAGCTATGTGATAAAGGAAGAGGAATTATCCTCCGAAACATTATTCGCTGCGATCGATGATGTATACAATAACAAACAGACTTACATCGAAACAATGGAGAAGAGCAACCTTACAGATTCCACTTCAATTATAGTCGGCATGATTGAGGAGCTGGTAAATAACAAATAAGCACAGCAGCAGTCAAATACAGACTGTTTGCTGCACCAGTTGGCTTGCAGTTACCAAATGCCGGCATAACGCATATAAAAAACAGGCACATATCAAAATGATATATGCCTGTTTTTTTTATGGTATGTATTAAATTACTTCGCTGCATTTGCAATCTTTTCATACGCGGCTGTCTTCGCCTGATCTGTAGAAAGAATATCTCCCTTGATCTCCATTACGATATCAACCTGAGAATTATTTCGAACTGTAAATGTTACCTTCATCGGCTGTTCTGTATACATCTGATCCATGCCTGCTGTTGTCAGATCCATTGTTGCCTTTGAACCATAGAATGTAACCATCCAGTCACCATTTGCCTCTTCTTCATAGTACCATGCACAGCTCTTACAAAGTCCTTCAAGTCCTGCACCGAATGTCTTCTCAGTTCCCGGAATCTTGGTTTTCTTGATCTTATCAACCTGAGTCTTAGCTGTTTCATTTGTACGGTACTGAATATTTCCCTTTACATACATCTGAGATGTTTCCGGAAGAATACAGTAAATTCCAAAACATAATGCTCCAACAATGATAATTGCTACTAATATCTTCAAAAAAGTTTTCATATTAACACTCCCATTTCCTTTACACTATTAAATCTAAAATAGCTCTTTTTCCAACTGAAAGATAAATTCTTCAAGAAGCTGCATACGCTTATTGTATTCCACTCTTCCTGCATCGGTTTTACAACGTCTGATCTTCGGTTTATTAATCCTGTAAAAGTTTTTAATTCTGTAATATGCTCTCTTATAGCTGGCATCATCCTCCAGCGCTGTAGCCATTGAATCCCAAAGTACACTGACAGCTCCAACCTCATCCAGAAGATCAGCATCCATAACGATACGGCATTCCAATGACAGGTCTGCATCTGTATCCTTTTCTTCATGGATCATAATGATCTCTCCGATCTTGGCAATCTTCTCCGGATCAACTCCTATGCTGTCAAGATATTCTACTGCAATCTCTGCTCCAACCTCTCCGTGAGGTCTGTTCTCATCCCATCCAATATCATGCAAAAGTGCCGCAAGTACAATAATATCCAAATCACCGCCTAATTTAGACTGTAATTTGATCGCCCATCTGTACACGCGCATTGTATGCTCGAATCTACTTCTAAACTCATAATTTGGCGGTCTGCCATTCTCCGCGGTCTGCGTTTTGACAAACTCAATTACATCAGCGTAGTTCATCTCTGTTCGCCCCTTGATATCTACCTTTTTTGTATCTTTCGTACTGTCAGAATATCTGAAGTCCTACTAAATATCATTTCTCCAGAACTTTCCCATAAAAAAAGAAAGTATCATTTTCTATGATAGCATCTTTTATATAGATTTGCTATAATTTTTTGAAAATTTTATAAATATTTTTATCAAAAAAATCCATGCAGTTTTCTCTCGAAATGCCGCCATAAGCGTTACCTTAGCAGTTAACTCAGCCCAGGCACCCTCGCGGCACACAGGAGATTCTCCTTAGTGCTGCTTCGTCTCCGACCTGACACGGTTCGAAGAGTCCTGTTGCGCAAGACCCAGACATCAACGCCACTTACTAAGGGCAGCCCTACAGTGGACATCCCTCAAGAAAACTATCACCCCTGCTATAGCGGATTGCAGGTTCAGGGCACCGCTACTTCCCCGGTTGCATGGAAACTTTATAACATATTAAATTGTACGCCATATTTTGACGCATACTTGATTATAAATGACGATCGCACATACGTCAACCTGTTTATTTTTTTGAAATAACACCTTTCCGCAGGTCTGCAAAAAAGTTCTTCATCAGGCTGCTGCACTCCTCCTGCCGGATACCATATACGGTTTCTACCTGATGGTTAAACGCAGGCATATCAAACATATTCAGGATTGAACCGGCACAGCCGGCTTTCTTATTCATACAGCCGATCACAACCTTCGGGATCCTTGCCTGTACAATGGCTCCGGCACACATCTGGCACGGTTCTAACGTTACATACATCGTGCAATCCTCTAAGCGCCAGTCACCGAGTTTCTTTGATGCCTGCTCGATCGCAAGCAGCTCTGCATGTGCCAGTGTTGTCTTCTTCAGATTTCTCTTGTTATATCCCCGTGCGATCACCTTATCATCCTTTACGATCACACAGCCAATCGGAACATCCCCCTGCACATAGCTTTCTGCGCCAGCTTAATCGCCTTTGCCATATATGCTTCATACATTTTCCTGTCTTCATCGGATATCTCCGGTTCTGTCACCTGTTGATCTGCACATATATCTTTTTCTTCGTCTTCTCTGTTCCGTACATTCTGATCATCATTTATTCTTTGTTCTATTACATTTTCTTCTGTACTCTGTTCCATCTTCTTCTCCACACCGGCATTCTCCGTCATTCAACCAACATTGCTTTTTGCCGCAATCCTTTTTATTTCAGATCTACCACCCAGTAACCAAAGCTTCCGGTCTTGATCCTTGTCTCCTTCACCGGTATAAAACGATCAAATCCAAAGATTCCTGCAAGATATTTTTCTTTGGATGAATACTCTCCCGGCACTCCCAATATGTATCCATTCGTATCTTCTTCATCAAACAGCACCCTGCCGAGCATCAGATATTTGTAGCTGTAAAATCCATGTGTCAGAAAGCTGTTCACCCCCAGCCGCCAGTTATCCATGTTCAGCAGTCCGATATCGTTCGGATTGATCTTCACACACTCGATCACTCCATTTTCTCCATCCGGGCAATTCGGCAGAAGCGGAAGTTTTTCCCGATTCGCCATCAGTTCTGCTGCCCTTCCGTCTTCTTTCATTGTTTCTAAAACCTCAGCTGCCGTTACCCGCTTCTCTGTTTCCTCATCGGTCCTGGAAAATGTCTCTTCATCCGGAGACTCCTCCGTTTCCGGCAAAACGGTTTCCCGGTTGTCTGTATCTGTATGTGCCATTTTTTTCACCTCTGAAGCCATTGTCTCCGCCTCAGATTCGCTGTCCATGTTTTCTGATTCCGTCATCGTCTCAGACACGATTCTTCCCCGATCATACTCCGTTGCTGCAACATCTGCTCTTCTTTCCCGTTCAGCTTCTGCTGCCTCCCGCCGGGCAAATGCCTGACTGTAATCCACGATATTATCCGTCCATGAGGAGCAGAAAATATCACTTTCTTCTTCACCCATCCGTCTTATGATAATGCCGCTCCATGCTGTGATCGGCCGACCGGTATGATTGACATTATTCCAGTCAAAGGTAAAGCAGTCTTCTCCTCTTCCGGATTTCAGGCTTAATTTTCCAAGATACAACACAACCGGAATCATGCTGTCCGGCACAGCCTCCGGATATTCCTCCGGATCTGCAAGCGTCTCACGATACAGATAAACCGAATACAACCCCTCTTTCTTGACCTGATCCTTAAAATTCACCTGCATCTTGCCCTTCTCATTCTGCTTCTGCACCTTCGCAAATCCCGTGTTCTCGCATTTGTCATATTCGTGATACCTGAAAATATATGATATAAATCTGTTCCAGTAAACCATAGATACCTCCGTCTCTTTTTTCTATCTGACATTTTTTGTCCGACAGGAAGTCATGTCTGCGTCCGACATTCTCCCCGAAAGACAAGCCTTACTTGTATCTATGCATTTTTACTGTAACTTATTCCTTTATTCTTCGGAAATAATATCACTTAACTTTGCAAATTCTGCCAGCGTTAAACTTTCTCCCCGAACATTTGCGGCAAGTCCCATTTTTTCCAAAGCTTTCTCCACCTGTGCTTTTGAATATGGAAGCTCCGGGCTGTTTGCAATTCCATTCTGTAACGTCTTTCTTCTCTGGTTAAAGGATGCCCGGATCAGCTTGAACATCAGGCTCTCATCCTTTACTGTCACCGGCGGCTCCTCATATCTGGTCAGCCGTATCACCGCAGATCCTACACCCGGTCTTGGGATAAAACAGTTTGGCGGCACATTTGCGGCAATATACGGTTTTGCATAATACTGGACTGCAAGTGACAACGCACCATAATCTTTCGATCCCGGTCCCACCTGCATCCGGTCTGCTACTTCCTTCTGTACCATGACCGTAATTGACTGTAATGGTACATGACTTTCAAATAAGCCCATAATGATCGGAGTTGTAATATAATATGGCAGATTGGCAACGACCTTGATCGGCTTGCCTGCATTTTCTTCCGCCACCAGCCGGTTGATATCTAACTTCAATATATCTTCGTTGATAACGGTTACATTATCATATTCTGCCAATGTTTCTCCAAGGATTGGGATCAGGTTTTTATCGATCTCAACTGCGATCACCTTTCTGGCTGACTCTGCCAGATACTGTGTCATTGTTCCGATTCCCGGTCCGATCTCCAGTACCAGATCGTCCTTCGTAATTTCTGCCGCATTTATAATTTTTGTAATCACATGGTCATCGATCAGGAAATTCTGACCGAATTTCTTCTGAAATGCAAACTCATATTTCTTTATTGTCTGTATCGTAACCTGGGGGTTACTTAATTTCTCCATGTCTTGTCCTCCATTCTGTATAGCTTCAGACTGTTTTTAAATGTCACGTCATACACTTCTTCTTCCGTAACTCCCTTTAATGCTGCGATCTCTTTTGCCACATAAGGAATATTAAGGGCAGAGTTCCGTTTTCCACGGAATGGTACAGGTGACAGATACGGCGAATCCGTTTCTAATACGATACTGGTAAGCGGAATGGCTTCCACTACTTCTTTCAGCTTACGTCCATTGTTAAATGTCACTACGCCGCCAACGCCGATATAATATCCCATCTTAATATATTCTCTTGCAATCTCTGTACTGTATGAAAAACAGTGAATGACGCCACCGCAAAGTCTTCCCTGCATCTCTTTCATGATATCCATGGTATCCTTTGCCGCATCCCTGCTGTGGATCACAACCGGAAGCTTCAATTCTTCTGCCAGCTCCAACTGCTTTCGGAACCAGTGGATCTGCACCTCTTTGGGAACATCCTCATGGAAATAGTCCAGTCCGATCTCTCCGATCGCCTTTACCTTCTCATCTGTTGCCATCTGCCGATACATCTCGATCGCCGCATCTGAAAGCTCCGGTGCATCATCCGGATGCGTTCCGATCGCTGCATAGATAAAATCATATTGATGCGCCAGTTCGACAGATGCCTTTGAAGTCGCAATATTAGCTCCTATATTCATAACATACCGGATATCCTGTCTCTGAAATTCTTCTAATAACTGCTCTCTGTCTGTATCAAACTGCTCATCATCGTAATGTCCATGTGTCTCAAATATCATCTTCATATTCCTCGGTCATTTATTTTCTCAAACTGCTCCAGTCCGTATGCTTCGCTGCATCCCATTCTTCTTTCCGGCTCTCGTACTGCTCATTGAGCCAGTCTACCGCTGCAAGTTTTCCTTCTTCCGAAAACGGAAATTCCTTTGTCAGCTTCTTTTCATCATCCGTATTCTCGTAACTGAACGGCTCCGGCCAGACCGTTGCCATCAGAGTTCCTGCATCCTGTACTTCTTTCGGTTTAAAAAATACATTTTCAAGCGGATTTCTGGCAAGGCGGAACCGCATGCCCTGATAACTTCCCTTAAATGCCTTTCCATACAAATAATAATTAATATGATAAAATGTTGTTTCTTCAATCTTTGGTGTGTCACCCATATCTCTCATCTGCCTTTCATCTGCCGGCACATTTTTCTTCATTTTTTTAAGTATACACTACTAAGATCAGCATATGCAACCAACTGTTGTCATTCTTTACCCCAATTGGCTTCCTTTATGCCGCACAATTCATCTTTTTCTTACCAGTCAATCCCCATGCAAAAAGACCCTTATCCACATCGGTTCTTGTATATCTGCTTCCACTTCTGTGAACAAAGGTCTTTTCTATGAAAATCTATATTCTGTTTATGCTTCGTCTTTTACCGTAAAAACAACTCCGACTACCTTTGGTCCTGCATTCGAAGCAACCGCTGCTCCGATCTGGAAGAAATCGTCCGGCGCATAACCAACCTTTTCTGTCATCTTGGCAGCCAGTTCATCCCTGCATACATCATCGCATCCATATACGATCTGATATGGCGAACCCGGAAGCATCTCTGCAGCTGAGACATCCGCCATCTTTGCCAGTAATTTCTTCTCGCCGCGGCATTTGAATGCTGTAACGATCTCATTTGCCCATATCTTCATGATCGGTTTTACGCCAAGTGCATCACCGACCAGTGCTGCTGCACTTGGAATACGTCCCGATTTTGCTGCATATTTCAATCCATAGATACCGAAGTAGATCCGTCGCTTCGGAAGAATGTCTGACAGATAAGCAGTGATCTCATCCACTTTTTTTCCTTCTTCTGCCATCTTTGCTGCCTGCACAACCGGATATCCATACTGACCGCTGTATCCAACACCATCAAAGATCTGAATCGTTCCTTTTCCTGCATACTCCGGATGCTCCTCAAAAAATTCATTCTTTGCCATGACTGCATTATCATGGGTAGCAGAACCCTTTTTATTGATGCTGACAAATATAATATCTGTATATCCTGCATCAAACTGCTCCTTATACAGCTCGTCGAACTGGAATGCTGTGATCTGCGCCGTCTTTGGCAGCTCGTTTGGATTTTCCTCCATTAACTTATAAAAACCGGTATTGTCAAAATCGACTCTGCTCATATAAGATTTGTCACCGATCGTTACCGGAAACGGAAGGATTAATATATTATATTTCTGTTCCTCAGCAGTCGAAATATCACTGGCTGAATCTGTTATGATCCTGATCTTGCTCATAGGTAAAACCTCATCTTTCTATTTGTAAACCGGCACTTCAAAACTCTTATACACTCTACTAATTTCAAGTTTCAAAAATGCCTGTATCCCTTAACTTTTTATAATATAGATGATTCAAACAGCAAATGTCAATCGTAGTTTCTATATAGAAAAGCCATGGTTTTCGGGGCTTTGTAACATGGTTTGAAAGACTAGATATTTTATTTTTACTTTTTGGGGAAGACTCCCTATCCGGCAGTAAATTGTGTTACAATAAAATCCATAAACAAACTTGAAAAGCAGCATTGCATGTGATTCGCACATGCAGACAGGTTACATAAGGGGATTGCATATGTTGAATTTAAAGGCAAATGATCAGAAACCACCTAAGAATAAACCGACAATCGAAACAGATCTCTCTGAAGCAGCAGAGAAATCTGATCCTCCATATTCACAGGAATATTTTGATCTGATGGATATGATCGACAATACCGATAAACAGATTGAATATTATAAAATGGTATATACCGCCGAGATCGACGGACTTCCTAAGAGGAGGCACAGTCTGAAAACACATTTTATCTATAATGTGATTTTCTTAATTCTTCTGCTTGGATATGATTATTTTCATCTTACAGTCATTGTTATGGGTGGCGGAATGATTCTGAGGACGATCACAGGTTTGATTGCTTTGGGTGTTTTAATTCTTGCTACTATATACATGATCGGTCACACCATTCGTGCCTATATTCTTTACCAGATCAATATGCTTCCCGATTTTATGACAGATTACCTGCAAAAGTATAATATCCATACCATGGTGGAGGAAGAAGCCTATTGCAGAAATGTTCTCCGACAGATGTTAGCATATGAAACAACACTGGCTCATATCAAAAAAGCAGCTCCGAAAACAACAACAGAGATCAACGCTGCTATGAGCGAGATCTCTGCTATGAATTTTGATATTAAAGATTTCCATTATAACGCCGGTCGGACGATAAAATAATATATATTTTCTGATCTGACCATTTCTGCATCAATGTCGGCTGTTTAACAGCTTCTGTTTCAGATCATATAACGGTTTTGACAGATCGACAAATACCTCCTGTGGATTTACCAGTCGTCTGGTCTCATCCCAGAGTGTATTCAGTTCTTTCTGGCAATACTCGCGGATCTCCATCGTGGATGGATTCTGATATACGCACTGTCCCTTCAAGAATACCGGGACAAGCATCTCACGGATCTCATAAGAACCACCCGGAAGTGTCGAACGCTTCCATGTAGCCATCTGGTCAAATATCTCCAGATCCTCCGCTTCATTATATGTCTCATCGGAAAGTGCGATCAGATCCGCCTTGATCTTTCCGGTCTCCTTATTATACAGACGGAATACCGTCTTATTTCCTGGATTTGTAATCTTCGCCGGATTCTCTGATATCTTGATCTTCGCTGTGAATTCTTCATCCTCCGGCTTCCTGATCGCCGCAAGCTTATAAACACCGCCAAAAGATGGATTATCTGCTGATGTGATCAGGTTGGTTCCAACGCCCCATGACGTGATCGCTGCACCCTGATTCTTCAAACTGTTGATCAGATATTCATCCAGATCAGAGGACGCTGCAATGACTGCATCCGGATATCCCGCTGCATCCAACATTTTTCTGGCTTTCTTCGACAGATATGCAAGGTCACCGGAATCCAGACGGATTCCATATCTGGTCGGCATCTTTCCCTCTGCCTTCATCTCATCAAATACCCGAATTGCATTTGGCACACCGGATTTCAATGTGTCATATGTGTCAACCAACAATGTACATGCATCCGGATATAATTCTGCATATCTCTTAAATGCTGTATATTCATCCGGGAAGCTCATGATCCAGCTATGTGCATGTGTCCCAAGCACAGGCACGCCGAACTGCTTACCGCAGATTACATTTGAGGTTCCGACACAGCCACCGATAACTGCCGCCCTCGCACCGAAGGTTCCGGCATCCGGTCCCTGCGCACGGCGAAGTCCGAATTCCATGATACCATCCCCTTTTGCTGCATAGCAGACCCTGGATGCCTTTGTAGCGATCAGGCTCTGATGGTTCACGATATTTAATAATGCGGTCTCAACCAACTGCGCTTCCATGATCGGTGCAACCACCTTCACAAGTGGCTCATACGGAAATACTACAGAACCTTCCGGGATCGCATAGATATCACCTGTGAAATGAAATCCTGCAAGGTAATTCAGAAATTCTTCATCAAACATGTTCAGACTTCTTAAGTAATCAACGTCTTCATAGGAAAAGGACAGATTCTTGATATAGTCGATCACCTGTTCCAGACCACAGGCGATCGCATAGCCGCTTCCGGATGGATTTTTTCTGTAGAATGCATCAAATACAACGATATCATCTGCTTTCTCACGGAAATATCCCTGCATCATCGTCAATTCATAGAAGTCTGTTAATAAGGTAAAATTTCTCTTTTCGTCCATATCTCTGTCCTCCTGCCTTTCTTTTTTCAGCAGTTTATAATCTCTACTATTCTATCATACATGATCGGCGCATCGTTTTCTCACACATTACTGCCCACATAACATCTCATTTAACTCATGGTACAACCGGGAAAGCGGAAGTCCGACAACATTGTCATAACTGCCCTTGATCCCTTTCACAAACAGGCCACCCTGTGTCTGTATCCCATAGCTTCCTGCTTTGTCAAACGGATCTCCCGTCGCAAGATATCCGGTGATCTCCTCATGCGTCATCGGATAAAATGTAACCTCTGTATTCTCGTAAAATGTCTTTGTCCGGCATTTCTCTCCGTCATAATACATAATAGAAACACCTGTATATACATTATGTGTCTGTCCTGACAAACTATTCAACGTATTATATGCATCGTCATAATCAACCGGTTTTCCAAGGATCCTGCCATTTAATGCGACGACCGTATCGGAACCGATCACGATAAACGGCTGTGTCTCTGCTTCCGTACCGGCACGATCTGTACATACCTTTTTATATACATTTTCTGCCTTTCTCCCGGCAAGCTCCATTACCATATCCTTTGGAAAACGGATATCGGTAGCTTCATCGCAGTCACTTGGCATAACAGTAAATGTATAACCGGCTCTTTCAAGCAGCTCTTTTCTTCTCGGTGAATTCGATGCAAGTATGATCGGAATCTGTGTAACCATGATGTTCTCCTTTGATTACTCCATCTCTTTTGCAAGTTTCATTGCTTTTTCAAATAACGGAAGTGCGCGTTCTACCATCTCCGTTGTGGTACAGTAAGCAAGTCTCATATGTCCCGGACACATAAAGCTGTCTCCCGGTACCAGGATCAGATCCAGCTTGCTGGCTGTCATACGACAGAATGCATTTGCATCCGCAATCGGAGTCTTTGGGAACATATAGAAGGTTCCGCCCGGTTCTACACACTCATATCCCATATTTGTAAGCTCTTTATATAAAATATTCTTATTCTTCTCATAGATTGACAGGTCAGCTGTCTTATCGATCACTTCTGCCACACCAAGCTGGATCATGGATGGCGGACAGTTATGTCCTGTAAATCTGGAGATCTGACCACACATCAGAACGATCAGCTTCGCATCCTTACATTTCGGATTTACCGCTACATATCCGATACGCTCACCCGGAAGGGAAAGTGACTTACTGAATGAATAACAGCAGATACTGTTGTCATAGAAGGATGAAATAAATGGCGAATCCGTTCCTTCAAATACGATCTCACGATAAGGTTCATCGGAGATAATATAGATATCATGTCCATATTCCTTCTGCTTTTCTTCCAGAATTGCAGCCAGCTTCTTGATCGTCTCTGTTGAATATACGATACCGGATGGGTTATTCGGAGAGTTAATAAGAACTGCCTGTACATTTGGATTTAAAAGCTCCAGAAATGCATCAAAATTAATCTGGAAGGATGTAATATCCGCCGGCACGATCTTAAGCACCGCACCTGTTCCGTCAACATATGGAACATACTCAGGGAAATATGGAGCAAATGTAATCACCTCATCTCCCGGCTTTGTTACACAACGAATCGCATGTGCGATCGCACCTGCTGCACCGGAGGTCATGAAAATATCATCTGCTGTATATTCCATTCCAAATCTTCTATTTAAAGAATCTGCAACCGCTTCTCTGACGGACATAATACCAAGTGTCGGGCTGTATCCATGAAGTGTCAATGGATTTTCTTCTTTTAACATCCGTTCCAATGTCTCTGTAAACTCCGGACATACCGGAACAGAAGGATTACCGATCGTAAAATTGTATACATTCTCTTTTCCGATCTCTGCCGCACGTTTTGACGCATACTGCGCAAATTCTCTTATTATAGAACCTTTGGTTGTCATATCTGCATATTTTTCCGAAATCATACCTGTTATCCTCCGTCTGTTGTGAATTTAATAATGGAAGTATACCGCCGAAAAGGCAAAAAAACAAGTGGTAATAAATCGGGGAAAAGACTTATTACCACTTGCAAAAAATGAGGGGAGAGAGGATTCAAATAAATGAAAAACTCTTACAATACATAGTATATAAGGGATGTGTGTCTAAACTGTGTTTATTTTCTGATGTATTTATAAACAGATTCTACATTCTATTTACAAATTCTTTATTATATTGTCCAGATCGGAACAATGTAATTTTCTGAATCAACAGCCGAAAGTTCCGAACGCATACAGATGATTGCTCCCTTTCCTCTTGGAACTGCTCCTTTATCCAGAATTCTGAATGCCCTGGTCAGTTCACTTCCGGGATTTACTGAGCGTTTTATCTCTAACGGATGCACCATACCATCACTTTCAATCACCATATCAATTTCATTACTGTCTTTATCTCTGTAATACCACATAAGACATTCATCCGCTTCATTTTGGTATGTCTTCCGTATCTCGGAAACAACATAATTTTCCAGTATTGCTCCATTAATCGCCCCATTTTCAAGTATTTCTGGAGTTGTATATTTTGTAAGATATGCAACCAGGCCCGTATCAAAGAAATATAATTTAGGAGTTTTAACTGTTCTCTTTAACAAATTATTAGAGTAAGGACGTAAATAAAAAATAATATCCGACTTCTCAAGCACCTGCAGCCATCGCTTAATTGTCTCATCTGAAACACCAACGTCATTTGCTATATCATGTATATTTAACATTTGTGCACACCTGCATGCTGCAGCTCTTACAAAGTCCATAAATACAAGTTTATCAACATTTGTAATCAGCTCTGATACATCTCTGTCAATATATGTTTGAATATAACTGGAATAAAAAACATTTCTGTCTTTATACCGTCCGCTTCTATATCCCGGCATAGATCCCATCCAGATTCTCTCATATAGCTCCGACAATTCCGCCTTTGTTCCATTTTTACTTCGCTGCTTTAATGTTTCAAGATCAACGCTAAACTCAATATTATCGCCTGCTCCATATAACTCATGCTGCGATAAAGACGACATATGGATAATAGCAGTTCTTCCCGCCAAAGATTCCTGTGCAAGCTCCATCATCCGAAATGCCTGCGACCCGGTCAACCAAAATGATGATGCCGATGCTCCATTATCTATAGCCATCTTAATATATGGAAATAATTGCGGAGCATATTGTACCTCATCTATTAAAATGGGAAGATCATGCATCTGCAAAAACATAGCAGGATCTGTCTGTGCCAGTTTTCTTTCTTCCAAATCATCCAGACTCACTACCGTCCTGTTCTCATCCATTAATTTTTTAAATAAAGTGGTTTTTCCAACCTGCCTCGGCCCTGTAATCAATATACAGGAATAGTCTTCTGCTAACTCTTTTATCTTTTTTTCTAAATCTCTATGAATATATTCCATATAGCTGCACCTCTTTTTTCGCTAAAATAAGATTCAATCTTATTTTAGCCGAAAAATAAAAATTTATCAAGAATAAAGCGCCACATACGACTCTTTTGTACCCAAACGGAATTATAAAAACAAAAAACAAGTGGTAATAAATCGGGGAAAAGACTTATTACCACTTGCAAAAAATGAGGGGAGAGAGGATTCAAATAAATGAAAAACTCTTACAATACACAGTATATAAGGGAAGTGTGTCTAAACTGTGTTTATTTTCTGATGTATTTATGAAGATCATAAACAAAACTTTATAAAACTAACACAACCTGTCTGTTCGTCTCTGTCGGTCTCCTTGGCTGGTATGGGTGGCTGGCATGGGCAGTTGGTCTCCCCACTATAAATGGCTTGCTGCGATTTCTGTTCGTTGCACATGCCAGCCACCCATACCAGCCAAGGATACCGACAGGGGCGGGCAGACGGACTGCGACTTCTCCCAATTTCAGGCTTGTAAGAATAATTCGTTTTATGTATAATAAAACGTACGGTGTTTTTTCCACACCGCCTTGATTTTTCAAGGAAAAATGAGGTTTTATGATGTTCGGGCAGACAGATATATCTGACCAGACCAAAAACGTCTATATAATAATAGGAAAAGAGGATAAACATGTTAGAAAACAACCATGAAAAAAAGCCAAAGAAATACGCTGGTATTCTGGCACATCCGACTTCATTTCCAAGTCCTTACGGAATCGGTGATCTCGGCAAAGGTGCATACCGGTTTATAGACTTTCTGGCAAATTCGGGCTTGAATCTGTGGCAGGTGCTTCCACTTGGACATACCGGATTTGGTGATTCACCATATCAGCCATTCTCCGCATTTGCCGGTCAGCCGTTAATTATTGACCTTGATGCATTAAAAGAATACAAGCTTCTGTCAGAAGATGATTTTACCGATATGCCGGAATGGGATCCCGTTCACATCGATTACGGAACCTTGATCACATTTAAGACAAAGCTGTTAAAGCTCGCTTACGAACGTTTTACTGATCCTGACCATGAGGACGGATTATCAACAGACGAGGAACAGATGGCAGCATTTGCTTCTTTTAAAAAGGATTCCTCCTGGCTCGCTGACTACTCCCTGTTTATGGCAGGTAAGGATTTCCATGAAGGAATGCCTTGGTATATGTGGGAAGATTCCCTGAAAGCACCTACCAAAAGACAGCGTACCACATGGGAAAAGAAGCTTGCAAATGAGATCGGTTACTATGATTTCATCCAGTTCTTATTCCATACACAGTGGATGGCGATCAAGGAATACGCAAATGAAAAGAACATCAGCATCGTAGGTGATGCTCCGATCTTCCTTGCATGGGACAGTGCCGATGTATGGAGCCATCAGGAGCTTTTCATGCTGGATTCAAAGGGATACCCAACAGAGGTTGCCGGTGTACCACCTGATTATTTCTCAGAGACCGGACAGTTGTGGGGCAACCCACTGTATAACTGGCCAAAGCATACCGCTACCGGTTATGAATGGTGGATCGAGCGAATCAAATACCAGCTCACTCTGACAGATTTCTTAAGGATTGACCATTTCAGAGGATTTGACCGGTACTGGGCTGTACCTTATGGCGAAGAAACCGCCATCAACGGAGAATGGAAGCCCGCTCCCGGTATCAACTTCTTCACACAGTTACAGGCAAATCTTGGCTATGACCTTCCGATCATCGCTGAGGATCTGGGTGAGATTGACGATTCTGTTATCGAATTGCGTGACAAATTCAATCTGCCGGGCATGAAGATCTTACAGTTTGCATTTGAAAATCCGGAAGAAAATGATTTCCTTCCGCATAATTATACAAGAAACTGCGTATGCTACACAGGAACACATGACAACGACACAACACTTGGCTGGTATCAGAAAGCATACGAAGCATCCAAGGACAAGCTTCGCCGTTATTTCAGCACAGATGCCAGTGATATCTGTTGGGTTATGATCCGTGCATGTTTCTCTTCTGTTGCAAATATGGCTGTTGTTCCTATGCAGGATGTTCTGAAATTAGATTCATGGGCTCGTCTGAATACTCCGGGTGTAGGAGAAGGCAACTGGGCTTGGCGCTTTGAGGATAAAGACATGGATACTAAATTAGAAGAACGTCTATTTGAGACAGCAAAACTCTACGGCAGATAGAACAGGAGGATATATTTGAGAACCATTATTACTGTACTGTTTGCAGTACTTGGAATCATATTTTGTTTTCCATATCATCTGTATCTGAAGCAGCTTGCAAAAAAGGATCAGGACAAAGCTTATATCAAGGCTCAGAAGCTGGTAAAAGGATTTTTCGGAGCAGTTATGTTCTTAACCGGATGTAAACGAACAGTTATCGGCAAGGAAAACATTCCTGCCGACCAACCGGTCATGTTCGTTGGTAATCATCGAAGCTATTTTGATATTTTATCCTGTCACAATGCAATCGATATGCCTCTTGGCTTCATGTCCAAAGACAATATCAAGGATATACCTCTGCTTTACAAATACATGGATGATATCGGATGCACCTATCTGGATCGTACCGATCTGAAAAAGGGTCTGGAAACGATTTTACAGACTGCTGATATCATCAAATCCGGTCACTCCATGATGATCTTCCCGGAGGAACAAGAAATAAGGGCGACGAACTGCTGCCATTTAAAGACGGTGCATTCAAGATCGCTCAGAAAGCCGGATGTCTGATCATTCCGGTTGCTATCTGCGGAACAGACAAATGTATGGAAGCAAATAAACATAATTTTCTTCACAGCAGCAAGGTTGTGATCGAATTCTTAGAGCCGGTTGATATCCGTGGATTGAAGCCGAAGGAACGTAAAGAGGTTCTGGATGCAATCCCAGGTAAGATTCAGGCAGCCCGGTTAAAAAATCTGCCTATGATTGAAAAATAATATAATTGCAAATTGTATATATATTTGATTACTTTGACTTGCCAATACAGGGACATTTGAGTCCGCCGGTCCTTAGATGGCGCAGAGGCGGCATCTTAGTACCGCTGCAGGGGTAACTGAGATCTTAGCGAGGTATTTTCGAGCTTAGTTCGAAGTTATGCAGCGCAGAAACGAGCGGAAGCGTTCCCTGATTGGTAAGGTCAAAAGTAATCATAATATATACAATTTGCAATCACAGACAAATAATGAAATATAAGGAGGAACTTATTATGCCTTGGTGGGGATGGATGTTAATCGTCATCGCAATATTAGTTGTAATCTTAGTAGTACTTTACATAGTAGGAAACCGCCTGCAGAAGAAGCAGAGCGCACAGAAAGAAGCTATGCTTCAGGCTGCACAGCCTGTCACGATGCTGGTCATCGATAAAAAGATGCTGCCTATGAAAGATGCAAATCTTCCGAAACAGGTATTGGAATCAACTCCAAAGCGTTACCAGAAAGCCAAGCTTCCTATCGTTAAAGCCAAGATTGGCCCACAGATCATCAATCTGATCTGCGACGATGGAATCTTTGATGTTATGCCTGTCCGTGGCGAAGTTAAAGCTATGGTCAGCGGTATCTACATCACAAGCGTTAAGAATGTTCGTGGTAAGAAAGCACCGGAGCCTGCAAAAAAATCATTCAGCCAGAAGCTTCGTGCAAAACAGAAGAAATACGAGCAGACTTATGAGCAGGAAACTGCCAGCATGAAACTCAGCAAAGAAGAAAAAGCCGCAAGAAAAGCAAAGGCAAAGGAAGAAAAAGAAAGGGCAAAGAAGATCCAGTAATCATGATAAATACTCGTGTCGACCTCAGAAAATTAGTTATTACCTGTCTGGTTCCGGTTACCGCATTACTGATACATAATATTGTCTATCTTGCAGGCACCCGGATCTGTGATCTTACAGGCAGTCAGACTGATTCTGTCGGCAGTATCACATCATGTATTTCATATATTCTTTGTATCTGTATTTTCGGATATTTTTATCTGTCCGATCATTCAAAAACAAAGCACGCAGGAAAGAAAAATCCTTTCCTGCGTGCTTTTGTTATCTTTATTTTACTGCTGATCCTTGGTATCAGTCTTCAGCTCTTAACAACCTGTATTCTTCGTCTGATCGACACTTATAGGCCGGAGCTTCTAACCTCATACCATGAACGGGTACAGCGGTCTTTTTCCATCAACAATGGAATCATCCGTATCTGTACAGTCACACTTCTAGCACCGATCGCAGAAGAATTCGCCTTCCGGGGAGTGGCACTGAAGCTGTCTGTCTCTGCATTTCACACGAAGCATGCCGCCCTCTGTGCGATCCTGTTCACAGCATTCTGTTTCGGCTGTTATCATGGAAATGTCGTTCAGTTCTGCTACAGCGTTCCGGCCGGAATCATTCTGGGCTGTCTTGCCGTATGGTCAGGCTCCCTGATCCCCGGCATGATCCTTCATATGATCTTAAACGCTTCTTCCTATGTGATCGGAAGTATAGCGATCTCCCCCTCTATACTGTGGGGAATCATCGGAATCACCTGTATCCTGATTATGATTTGTATGAAATTAATAAGGCGGTCTATCTGACGGACTAGCTTTATATTGACATTAGCGAAGATTCCGTAATGAAATGCACATTGTCAGTAAATACGGGTGCCTGTTTGAGTCCGAAGGACGAGTTGGCACAGGAGTATTTACGAATCAGACATGTGCATTGAATAGGAATCGCAGCAAGTCAATATAAAGCTAGTCCGCCAGATAGACCGCCTTATTTATTCTACACTACAAAATATCGTGACAAATGATATACCAGAACCTTCTCATCCGGGTCTTCTTCATAACCGGACAATTTGATCATCTTCTTTAAAACGAACAGGTTGCAGTCACGGATTGCTTTCTGATATTCAAATGTCGGATAGTAAATCAAAAGTTCAATATCTCTCGGCTGTCTCCGAACCGATGCGATGATATTATCCAGTACCTTCTTGAAGGTTGCACCGGAAAATGGATTGAAGAAATAGAAATAATTGTCTTCATCTCCGACCTCATATGCCTCTGCCTCCACATTCAGGAACTGCATCCTTTCCTCCTGATCAAGGAATTTGCTCTGATAGCTTGCGGCATTTGTCAGAAGTCTGTCATAGACCCTGGCATTGTTCTCGATTCCAACCGTCCGGCAGTAATGTCTGGAATTACAGTAAAAAAGCACTCTGCCAAGTCCGCAGCCAAAATCCACAAGCGTATCTTCCGGCTCCATGCTGATCTCATCGAACATCGTCACCAGATCATTATAATATGTAACCTCATAATTATTATCTTCTTCGTTCACCGGCAGACATACATCCATATCTCCAAATGCTGTCTCCGCGATCGTTTCAATCCCCAGAAAGCTGTCGAAGGATTTCTCACTACCCATATATATTTATACCCCTTCGTAGTCCGCAGTCACATTCAGACTGCAATCCGTAATATAATCATTGTTAAAATCAATACAGTAACGAATATCGATCCGAATCCCCTTCTCGGACTGCTCCATATGATATTTCTCAGTACAGATATTCATACAGATCGGTCCGACCGGAGTTACATAATGCACTGAGCTGTTCTTCTCACGGTCAAATAACATAACCGTGTTCACGCTGCCACGTTTCGTCAGCTGTAATGCATGCTCATCGAACCGCAGAAGATTCTTCACCGGTTCTTCCACATCTTCAATGAACTCGTCATATTTGATATAGCGGTTTCCGTTTTTCTCCGAGTATGTTCCCCGCGTCTCAAGCTCCAGAACCTCCGGTTCATCATCCGCTCCGGCAACACTCTGTACACCCGTTACTTTTATCTTTATATCTCTCGTCGTCATAAATTATCTTTCAAATGCCATCTCAATTAAGGTATTTACAAGGGTCTTAATGTCATATCCCTCTGCATCCCACAGCATCGGATACATACTGATCGATGTAAATCCCGGCAATGTGTTTACTTCATTAAATATTACACGATTGGTGTCCTTCTCAAGGAAGAAATCCACACGGGCAAGTCCAAAACCGTCAATCGCATTAAAGATACGGATCGCTTCTGCACGGATCTCGTCCTCAGCTTCTTCCGGTATATCCGCACCGATGATCGTCTTGGAATCTGCATTGTTGTATTTTGCATCAAAATCATAGAAATCTGCATCTGCGGCAGCAAGAATCTCGCCAACACCGGATGCCTTTGTATGATTACCATATCCGAGTACACCACATTCCAGCTCTCTACCGATGATCGTCTCCTCGACAAGGATCTTGGAATCATGGTTAAGTGCCTCATGCAGACCAGCCTCTAACTCGGCTCTGTCATGTGCCTTTGTAACACCCTTTGATGAACCTGCGGATGATGGTTTTACAAATACCGGATAGTTCAACTCGCTCTCTACCCGATCCATCGCAACATCCAGATCATCAAAATCATCTTCTACTACAGGAACGAATTTTGCCTGTGTTACATTGATATGATCAGCAATGATCTTTGTATGGAATTTGTCCATTGCAGCAGCCGATGCAAATACACCGCAGCCCACATATGGAATGTCCGCCATCTCAAACAATCCCTGAATCGTACCGTCTTCTCCATATAAACCATGCAAAACAGGGAAAATAACATCTACAGGCTCCGCATAGATTCTGTCGCCATCTTTTATGATAATCTCTTTTGCAGAATCCGGTGAAATCACTGCACGAACCTGACTGTCGTACCAGCTTCCGTCAGCAATACTCTCAATGCTGTCAGCTTTCAGCCATTTTCCATCCTTTGTGATTCCGATCAGTGTCATATCATATTTGTCCGTATCCACCGCTTTGGCAACTGTCTGAACTGAAATGCATGAAACTTCATGTTCCGATGATCTTCCTCCAAAAATAACTACCAGTTTTTTCTTAGCCATATTCCCTTGAGCTCCTTTGAAATATATAATCAAAATATCTCATATCATACCACAACCACCTATATAATTCAAGGATTCCGGGGATTTAGGGGTGGATAGAAAAAACCGTCATAATCATTTCAACGTCACACACAAAGTTTCATAATACCCGGCCGGATAAGCAACGCCATTCAAGGTTGCTGCCGGAAGGTTCAGATATTCAAAGGCGGACCAGGCAGTAACCGGGATGCCATATTCCTCCGCACTTTCCTCTGCACAGGCATCGATATATTCTTTGCTCAGGATCAGATTCTTACGCACAATGCTTTTCTCCTGATCGTTATAGTCTGCGCCAAGCTTCTCGCTATACCATAAAGTACCGCCTGCTCAACATATGAAGTAAATTCATCCAATTGCTTGTCCGATAAATTCTCATTTCCTTCATATCTTATTCGAATCCGGATAACATCTGATGTTTTATTCTGAGCACTTATCTTGCTCTCCGCACTTGCATTTCCTGCTATATCATCATACACCGCTTCCAACTCCTGTAACTGCTTCTGTGTTTCGTATGCATTTAATGTTGTGCCATCCAGAATACGAAATGCGGTCTGTATATTATTTGACAGTTCTGTATCCTGTCCATCCAAAGTATCCTGACCATTTACCATCTGGTTCGATCTGCCATTCTTACCATCTGTCTGTAAAGTTTTGTCACTGGTTATTCCAGCATAATTTTCCTCTGTACTGTCATAGGCTATATCTTCATTTTCTTCCGCATATTCGATCAGGTTCATCACCTGCTCTACGCTGTTTTTCGCGCTGTATAATCTTTTCAGTGCTCCCATTTCCACATATAATGTTCCGCAAAATAAACCGATCAGGATTCCGGCAACTGCCGCTCTCACTGCTCTACCCATTTCCATAACCTCCATTTTTCTTTATCAAAATCTAACACTTTAAACGAATGTCTACTCCCCCAGTGTCGCCAGACACTCTCCTTTGTAATGCGTTGCGATATATTTCCGGATGCTGCCGGACGCTTCACCCTGATAAAGCGAATCGGTGCAGATTACTTCTACATAATTCGTTACAAATTCTTTTATCAGCTCCGGATACATCTGTCGCAGGGTTTCTTCGGAATCCACCATGATATATTCAACATGGCTCAGATCAAGGCTCCGGTCATGCGCCTGATCGTATTCAGCCCGTGCCTGCTGCAGCTCTCCGCAACAACCGGATACTCCCGCTCCTCCGATTCGGCTGCTGACTCCGCTCCCTCCAGACTGTCTGTAACAAATGTGTACTCGTAGCCCCCTTCTGTCTCAGAGATCATAACCACACGGAGATAGTCTACCGCTTCAATGGATCTGTCCATGCATCCGGACAATATGCAGATGACCAGAACTCCACCGATCACTTCTGCAGCCATCTTTGCAAGCTTCCCCGGATTCGTCCGTTTTCTCCCTGCAAATGCCGGTACAAGAACCGACAATGGAATATCAACGGCGGCAATGTAGATCATAAAAGCCCGGCCGGCATCCCGTTCTACAAGAAACCGGCCCATCCACAGAAACAGCAGAAACAAAACAACCACACAGCCACTTCTTATCCACAGGCTTCTTTTCTCTTCCATATCTTCTGCCGAATACTCATTTTTCTTTTGTGTCTTATCCTCAAATGTATCGTTTTTTTCTTCCATCACTTTTTTATCCATTGCATTATCAGAATCACGTCCATGTAACTCTGTCCTCTTATCGTTCCCGGCCGCTCTCATCTCACTGCTCTTTCTCCATGCACAGATAATCTTCCAGATTTCATCCACAAACTGACAGATAAATACGATATGGATTGCCAGCAGCAAGAGCCCGAAGATGACAAGCAGGTAACAGGCGAGTAAACCGAGCCTCGCATTTGCACCTCCGGGGAACATCATCGCACCCACAACATTTAGTATTCCCTTTGAAGTCATTGTTTTCCCCTGCAAGCCAAGCAGTGATATCACAAAACAGGAAGCAACAAGGGCCGACACAACCGGAACAGACACTGTCCATACCAGCATCCCTCGTCTTCGCTTCTCTACTCTCAGATAGAGATACATAACAAATTCAAGCATACATAACCCTACAACCATCAGATATCCTTTTATCAAAACCTGACATATCGTGTTACATACAGATGCCTGCATCTGAAATTCTGCATATTCTTTTAATCTGGAAAAATCTGCATTCCAGAATCCACAAATAATAAACAGCACCAATGTGATCCCGATTCCGATCACACTTGCTTCCGTAAATCCGATATAACCACGCAGCCCCTTTCCTGCCATATAGAAAAGTGCCAGTAATACCGGAACGACCAGAACCGTTCCTGCATAATCCGGCAGCATCAGGATCCGGCTCCCCTGTACAAAGAAATAAAGCAAAAAAAGAACCCGGATTGCATATCTGATCACATAAATAGATGCAATAGTTGCTTTTTTCTTATTATTCCATACTTTTGCACCCGTTATCTCTGTCTTTTCTTTAGCTGGACCTGACATTTTCACCACACCGGAAAGCGCAAGATGTAGTAGTACCACATAAACCAGAGCAAGCATTAGCATCAAAAAAAGTGACAACATTCCATTATTTTTTGAAAAATCCGTCATAATCTGTACCATATTCCAGAAAGCAATCGGAAAAATCAGGCAAGTTCCCGTTATAAAAAGCTGTCGAAACGTCACATTTCTATAACCCATATATTAATTCACACCCATTCATCATTACTTTTTGCGAAGCCGTCTGCGCTCCCGATAGTTCGCCCATGCCGGACGAAAGACAAATTTTTTGATCGGTTTGCGAAGCACAAAATCCTCCATCCCATCCTCTGCATAGCCACAGGTGACAACCGGTGCCATGTATGGAACACCAAAGCTGTTCAGACCGGCAAGATGATAGATCAGCAACAGCATCACCAGCAGGAATCCATACAGTCCAAAAAAAGCCGCTGCCAGTATCGCCAGAAATTTTAAAAGGCGAAAGACCGATGCAAAAGCTTCATTTGGAATGGCAAACGAAGCAATCGCTGTCAGAGCGACTACGATCACCACGATTGTACTGACAATCCCTGCTTCCACTGCAGCCTGTCCAACGATCAGACCACCAACAACGCCGATCGTATTTCCCAGCTGACTCGGCAGACGGATTCCTGCCTCCCGCAGCAATTCAAACAACAACTCCATGATCAAAACCTCTAACACGATCGGAAAAGACAACTGATTTCTTGCAACTGCAATCGCATAGAGAAGTTTATCCGGTATCACCTCCCGGTGATAACAGGTAACTGCTATATAGAAGCCCGGCAGCCCTACCGCGATAAATGCCGCTATATAACGAATGATTCTGGCAAAAGTTGCAACCGGCCAACGGTTATAATAATCATCGGCAGTCTGGAATAATGTATTGATCGTCGCCGGCGCGATCAGAACCTCCGGTGAATTATCAAATACAATTACAACCCTGCCATCTGCCAGTGCCGCCGCCGCTTTATCCGGTCTGGTGGTTGACTGGAACACCGGAAACGGCCGATACCATTTCTTCTCCATCAGGTGTTCTGCCATTCCACTGTCAAATATGGCATCTATCTCATATTCATTCATCCGTTCTTTCACCTGTTCAACCAGCTTCTTCTCTGCAATGTCCTCAATATACATGATTCCATACTCGGTTCTGGAACGAACACCGATCGTATTCTGGATCAATTTTAATCTGGTATCTTTGATTCTTCGCCGGATAAGGGCTGTCGATGTACGAATGCTTTCATTAAAACTATCCCGCGGACCACGCATTCCACCCTCTGTAGAGCTTTCTTCCACACCTCGTACCGGCAGCTTCTTGGAAGACACAACAAACGCCTGATCTGCATCCGATACAAATACCGCTGTGTCTCCTTTTAATATCGAAAACATCACATTTTTGAAGTCATTTTCTGCCTTTATATCCGCCGATTGTGTCTCAAATGAATCCATTGCCTCCCAAAGAGAACAACCATGCTCATGCCGCCACTCCCAGGTCACAGGCTTAATGATCGTATCCTCGATCAGACCATTGTCACATAGCCCATCAATGTACACTACATAGATTGCTCCTACCGACGCGGACGTCTCATCTGCTGATCCGATGGAATCCTCCGCATACACATCCAAACCGGTACGTCTGACTGTAAATCGACGTTCCACGATGTCTCCCCAATCGGCAAACAGTGCCTTTACCCGGCTGATATTTGCATCTATATCTCTGTCAATCCGGCTGTCTGCACTATAAATTCCGCCTTCTGCATCTCTGTCTTTTTCCAAACGTTCCACCTCCCGTTGCTCCTATGTACATTTCAACTCTGACCGACTTTCCCCAATCTTATTCCTCCATGATCTAACTTTTACTTGTATTATCTTCTTACTATTTCCAGTATTGCCAGTAACCCTCTGAACTATACATAAAATGTTACATTGAATCATGATATAATGAACGCAAAATTATTTGCTTGCAAGGATGCTGATTTTGCGGAATGCATAGAATGTGCGAAGCACATGATATAATGATGAAAAATCGCTTGCTTGCAAGGGTCGATTTTTCGAATGCATTGAACGGGTACAATATAATGATCATTACGATGGGATGCGCTTGCACAAATCCCCAAAAGCTTCTATAGTAATTACATAAAATCATAAAATTGCTCACATATGATGAACCCGGCAACATTCAATAGTTTCCGTTTCATCAGCGCCATATAGAATTTTAACCGGAAATATAGAAATACCATGACTTCACAAACCACCCAGAAAGGAAACGAAAAAAATGATAAAATCAGATAATATATCCGACAACAAAAAACATACAACAGATCCAGATCATAAATTAGACAACAGAAATGCTACGGCAACCCCAGACGCCAGATTAGAAAACAGGAAACTACGCCTTGCCATCCTCGGTGCAGGCGGTATCGCCCGCAAAATGGCGGAAACCGTTAACCAGATGCAAGAGGTTGAACTCTATGCTGTAGCAAGCAGAACAGAAGAAAAAGCCAGACAATTTGCAGATACTTATCATGCATCCAAATGGTATGGCTCTTATGAAGAAATGGTTGCTGATGACGGGATTGATCTTGTCTACGTTGCAACTCCACACTCCCACCATAAAGAGCATACGATGCTGTGTCTGAATCATAACCGGGCTGTTCTGTGTGAAAAAGCATTTGCCGTAAATACAAAAGAAGCCGAAGATATGATCCGGCTTGCAAAAGAAAAGAATATATTACTGGCGGAAGCGATGTGGGTTCGCTATATGCCAATGTCATTTACTTTAAAAGAAATTATAGATTCCGACGTTATCGGAAAAATAACAGGGCTGACCGCAAATCTTGGTTATTCCCTGATGCAGGTAGAACGTCTGATTCGCCCGAAGCTTGCCGGAGGTGCTCTCTTAGATCTTGCACCATATACCTTAAACTTTGCGACCTGGGTGCTTGGCGACAACGTATCAACAATCCACACAACGATGACTCCACACGAAACAGGCGTAGACAAAACAGAATTTATCAACCTGACATACCCGGACGGTGCGATCGCTGGTCTGTTCACAACTATGGAATCAGCCACCGACCGCCGCGGCGTGATCTACGGAACAAAAGGTTACATCGAGGTTGACAATATCAATAATTACGAGGCATTCCGTATATATGAAAATGACCGCCGACTGGTTCAGACGATCAACTGTCCTGCCCAGATCAGCGGCTATGAATATGAAGTGCTCGCCTGTAAGCGGGCACTTGAAAAAGGTCTGACTGAATGTCCGGAAATGCCACATGAACACACTATATATATCATGCGGCTATTTGACGAGATACGAAAGAGCTGGTAACAGCATACAAAAATCCCACTATAACAAATGATATGCACCTCTTTCACTGATTGTCCAATAAAAAGGGGACATCTATCATCTGTCACAGTGGGATCTCTTTAAATATTCATTTATCTAAGCAGCATATTGCCTGATAATAGCTGAACCAACGGATAATACTTTGCTGCAGTAAATCCTGACAGGTACAGCAGCAATGGCAAAAGCGCAACGGCTGCCGCACAGAATATCGCACCATTTGTGCTCCTGATCAGCTTTCCAACTAGAACATAGAGTACAGTCAGTACCAGAATCGTGATCAACCGAATTCCAGATACCAGCAGGAAATATCCGGTAATACTGGTTGATATGCCAACCTGTTCCAGACACGGAAGAGACTGTGCCAGATATTTTCCTCCTGCCAGCCCAATTTCTCTTTTCACCCACATAAGTTCAGGCAGATAAACGATCATGTATACAACAAGAATAATAAGCAGCATCCGAAATGCCTTGATCACATGAAGTTTCCTGTAATTCTCTGTAATATCAATAATGCCATTGATCTTATATCTGTAATCCTCCAGATACAGAAATGCAGTTGTAAGCATCAGTACAACGATTACCTTCGCTGCATTCATCACGTCATCCTTATAGTCTTTGCTTCCGGCAAGGATATTCCAGCCTCTGGCATAGACAAATCCTATCCGTTCCAGTACAGCAGGATCGGCTTCCGAAACCTGTGACGTGATTCCACATTGCTGCTTAATATAATCCACATATTCCAGACAGCGAAAGAAACTCTCCTCATTTGCAAGCTGCTTATTCATCTCATCCCATTTATCATTATACTCTTTTTCAGTTATCTTCCCTGCAGCGTAGTCCCGGTCAACCCGATCTTCTTCTTCGTGAAGTTTTTCGTACCATTCTTCCTCTGAGGCTATATAATCCAGCTTTCCCTGTGTAACCACACCTTCAATCTGACTGATATAATATTGGTATGCATATTCATTTGCACTCCACCGTACAGATTTGTTCTGATAAATGTACACCTGAAATCCAACCAACAGAAAAATAACAAATATCATCTTATATCCCAACCATAACTTATAGCCTTCCAGTCTCCATACTGAGGAAAATATCCTGCGGGATTTCGTACCTTTTTTTCGTAATCGTATACGACTCTCCCGATAATCACTGCTTCCCTCCAGATAGATTACCGACGATATGATAAGAAATCCTGCCAACAACACTGCACAGATAATACAGTCCAGATAGATTGCAGGCTCTGCATGAGATATCAGATTATAATTCTCATATTGAAAAAATCTGGTTGTATCCAGCATTGAAAAAATAGAGAATCGATATAAAAATGTCAGATTCAGTTTCTCTCCCAATACGGAAAACAGCAATTCTACAAACATAGCAACCGCCGACCATACACACAACATAACTTCATTTGAAGAAACAACTGCAAATGTAAATAATGCTGCAAGGATCACTGCAAAGATCAGAATCTTTACCAAACAGACAAGAACAACAAATGTACTGATCCTGCAGGAAAAGCCATATCCAATATAATCCATCAGGCTCTGTACCGGTGCTGACAGATCTACAGCTCCAAACTTCCATTCGGCAATCAAAATATTACTTAAGAATACTCCCGCCACAAATAATGCCATATAGACAAATGCTGCCGCATACTTAGACAACAATAAACGACTGTCTCCATTCCACGTTGTCTTATACAGATTTGCCAGACCATTCTTCTTATCCCGCAGCACCAGTTCCAGCACCAGAACAACCAGCAGGAAAAATATCAGAACATAACTTCCGGTAAAATTCAATGCCTTACAGATTCCATATCCGCCAACAAAGGATGCTTCTGTTCCCACAAGTCTTTCAAAATCCCTCTTTGTCCGTTCCAGATTACTGATCGAGAACTTTGTCTGAAATATGGAAATCGACTGATTCATCTCTGCATCTTCTATAACCTTCTGCAGATATTCGTCATACGTTGTGCTTGCCATATATTCATCAAACAACTGTTTATATGTCTCTGATTCCGGATCTTCCATATACATATCCATAATGGAATCCGGATCTGTCCGAAGCCTTGCATACTGTGTACTATCCACCTCATCAGTAGCAAAGGCTACGATCAACAGGCCCACATTCATAACTAAAAACAACAAAAAACATAATATTAATTTCCGGTTATATAAAATAGCCCGTATTTCATTTATAAAAAATCGAAAAAATCCACCTCTTCGTCCGGAATGACTGATGGTAGCAGCTTTTTCCATTTGTTTTGATCTACTCATATCGTCCTCCATTTCCACAGGCAGCCACTTTCTCTATCCGGAAATGACCAACCTGCAAAAAGCTACTCTCCAAATATACTTAAATATACATCTTCCAGATCCGGATTCTCTTTATCCGTGATTCTTCCGGTCAGGATCTCTGGTGCTGCCATCTCGATCAACACACCTTTTTTCAGCAGCATGATCTGACTTGCTATATCCTCAATATCCTGAACAACATGAGTAGCAATCAAAATAATCTTCCCTGCAGAATTATCATGAATCAGATTCCGTACATGGATCCTCTCCTTCGGATCCAGTCCTGCTGTTGGCTCATCAAAAATAATGATCTTTGAATCCCCAAGAAATGCCTGCGCGATCAGCAGTCTCTGCTTCATACCGCCGGAATATGTTCCGACCTTTCGATCCAGTACATCAAGAAGATTTACCTTTGATGCGTATTTCTCGATCTCATCATTCAGTACTTTTTTCTCTACTCCTTTCAACAATCCCATATATGCAAGGAACATCCGTCCGGTATAAAACGGATAGATCGCCTGCTGCTGTGGCATATAACCGATCAGCCGCTGATATTCCCGTTTCAGGGTATGAATATCTGTTCCATCCAGATAAATTTCTCCTGCTGTCGGTTTGATATTTCTTGTAATCAACTTCATCAAGGTACTTTTTCCTGCACCATTGGGCCCCAACAATCCATAAATTCCCTCTGAGAATGTCATGGAAAAATCATCAAGCGCCGTTGTATTCTTATATTCTTTCGAGATATGCTCCAGTTTTAATTCCATATCCTCATCCCCTTTATCACTCTTCCGGCCATTTCACCCAGTCAAATGCTTCCACAGTATTCTGATCTGCATTCTCCAGTTTTGTAAAATATGTATCCCGGAATTCTGTCCATCCTGTCACCGTCTGTTCACTCTGATCCGATGTGATTACATCTCCTGGCTTCATACCAGTATAATCATGTCCATCTATATATATCTTGTCACTTGATTCATCCAAGCCATAAATATCGGATATATAAGTTCCTTCTTCTGTAAAACAGGTATTTGCCAGATAAACAGTTCCTGTATCACATTGATAAAAAAACTTATTGTAATCTGTATTAATTGCATACAAGTATCGATCCATACAATAAATATCTCCATCTACAATCCGAAAAATTTCTTTCTGATTCTGCAAGTCTGCATCACACGAATATATCACAGTCCATTCTACACCATTATCCAATTCCTTCGTTTCTATATAAATGCCACTTGCAGTACTGATTATATTAAAGGATTTCCCATATTCTGTATTTAAATTATCTGCAACAATTTCATCTTTATGGGTTTCTATATTATATGTAAGCAGTATAGTGTGCCTGTTTCTCTGGCTATCTTTATAACCATATGTCAGATAAATTTTTTCTTTGTTTTTATTATTTAATATATGAAGTGTTGAATTGTCATGTTCTGCATCTCCTTCATAACTTAACAATACTCGTAACCGCCTCCATCTCAGATCATATGAATACAACGTGCAATCAAGCTGATATTGATTCAATTTAAATCCATCATGATATTTCCATGTAGTAAAATATAATATTCCATCTATCATTTCCATATCAAAAACAGCGCCTTCATCTGCCGAATACAGAATACTCACTTTGCTTCCATCCTTTTCTACTTCACGAATCTGTACAGCCCCTTTATATACGGCATCATCCTCATCATTAATTGTTACCTCAGAATCAAATTCACTTATATATAGTTTATCTTCATAATAAAGCATACTAGATCCCAGTCCAAATATATACGCATTACAGTTTTCTGTATTATGCTTGCAATTAGCTTTATTGCAAACCACTACCGATTTTCCCGTCTTTGAATCCAAAAAATAAAGAACATTTCTTTTTATATAATACATACCATCATCCGCAAAAGCTCTTAATGAAGAATATTCCACTTCATCTGGATATTTTTTTATTTTTCGTATGACAACATATCCTAATCCCATAATCAAACCAACGCATAAAATAATACAAATAATGCGCATCGTTTTATTCATCTAATAACCCCGCTTTCATCCTAAACATCATAGGAAAATGCTCTGTTATAGCAAATTTCCTATGATGTCATCATTGTTAAATTATTCAGCAATATAAATTAATACTCTACTCGTCCTTTACCGTATGCTGCTGTATAATTTCTTCCATTCTTACTTACTGAGAATGTATTTCCCTGTACTAAATCATCAATACTATCGTCAACACTTGATGCCGTTGAACTTTCCCTAATCCACAATGTAACTTTGTCACATGGATTTGACGCTGTAAATGTATTTTTTATTGCCGACTTTGTCCTTGTTATACGCATATACCCCAATTCAGCGGAACTTCCCGATTTTCGAATATAATATGTATAAGTTGCACCTCCCCCATAATAATTTGTCTCTACAGCAGCTGCATGCACCGGAACCATTGCCGTTCCAAATACCATTACTACTACCATAGCTGCAATCATTAATTTATTTTTCATTATCTTTACCACTTTGCTCATTTAAAAATCTCCTTTGTATGTTTTCCTATACCTTCAAACATGCATATTTACAGTTCTACTTATGTAATGCTGCCCTCCTTTGTTTTGTGTTTACATACATATGAAAAAGCGGTATATTTATCTCATGTACTTTTTCATAAGTATATAGAGCTGTGAGGCTCTGGTTCTCTTCGCAAAATTGTGCCAGAGTCTCTTTTTTTGCAAGGCACTTGTATTATTAGCCAGTGACCCTACATCTATATCCATTAACCATCTTTATATAATGGTCAAGGTATATCTGTTATTTACTCTTAGGATTCGTCAGTTTGCCAAAAGAAAAATTATATGTTCCATTAACTGTTTTAATTGTTGCTTTTGCATAACAATACGGATTTGACGGCGGATTACTGCTTGTATAAACAAAAGTTCTCGTATTTGTTCCTGTCTTACCGGAATGTGTCACTGTGTTATTATGCCAAGTTGATATTCCTTCTGCTTTGGTACTTAGTACACTTGATTTTAAGTTTTCCTTTGAAGATATATTCATAACAATCTGATACTGAGGCTGTTTCTTAGAATCCTTTCCCAAATAGTAATATGCATAGCTACATGTAACTTTATCCGATTGACTTGCATACAATAATTTTTTATTCTGCAATTTTGTATATATTAGTTCATGGACTATTGTCCCATCATATTTTATATGTACAACTTCCTGACCTATCAGCTCCATTGTATTTTCTGTTCCTTCATCCATTATTATCGACTCCGTTGTTTCCGCATGAGCTGATATTGGAATCACCCAAATTAACATACATGCTAATGCCATACTTACTATCTTTCGCACTACTTTCTTCATTTTCTTACATCTCCTTTTTTCTTTTTTGTTTTATAAAATGCCAGATAACATTTCCTACACATATAATAAAACCTATCGATTCAAGCACTACTTTCACTACCTCTGCACCTACATTTATTCCATAGGCTACTCCAACGCCCGTGTTAGGTGATGTCCGTATTATTATATAATTGTATCCCCTATACAGTATCCTACATTCCGTAAACAACAGATATCCCACCACGATTCCGATCAATATCCAGATCACAGCAAGCGCCCATTCTTTCGTTCGCTTTCTCATTCCGAGATCTTCATATTCCTGAATAATGTCTGAGGCTTCTCCTAGTTCTGCGATTGCTTCCTCTATGGTTTCTCCTTCTGCCAGTTTATCATCTAACGACCGTCTCAGGTCCTTTACCATCTGTATCCGTTCCTTTAATGGTGCATGTAGATGCATGAATATCTTCATAAGATATTTCTTCTTTTTCATTTCTTTTGTTCCCCTTTTTATTTATAGCTCATTATCTTTTTTTGCTTTTCTTCGCCTTTTAAAATGATAGATTACATTTCCCAGACAGATACAAAAACCTATGCTTTCTACAATCACTTTGCCCCACGTTCCCCCTGCCTTTGGTCTAAAATCAATCCACTCATATCCAGTCGGTGCTATGTACTGGTTAATCTCATGATATCCGGTGTATAATGTATATCCGTCAATTATTAGCAAAACGCCAAGACAGATTCCAACCAGAATCCAGAGCATCATCCATACATACTCCTTTATCTGCTGCCGCATACCGATATCGTTATACTCTTCTGTCAGTGCGGAAGCTTCACCAAGCTCCTCAAACACTTCATCGATCGTCATGCCCGAGTCCAATTTATCATCTATAGATCGTCTTATCTCTTTTACAAACTGCATCCGCTGTCCAAATGGTGCATGCAGTAAAATAAATATTTTAATCAGATATATGTTTTTTCTCAAAGCCTCGTACCATTCCTTCTATCTGCGCCCAGCAACTCCACTGTTCTTCCAATAGAAGCTTCCCTTCTTCTGTAATCTTATAGAATTTCTTTGGTTTTCCATTCTCGGATGCCATCACCCATTCACTAACGATCGCACCATCTTCTTCTAATCTGTGCAGGATCGGATACAGTGTTCCTTCTTTGATATCCATTCCGGCAACACATCGTGCATTAAAACGATTGACAATGTTATAACCATAATCCTTTTCATCTGCTATGATCTGCAGGATAAGCATGGGAAGTATGCCTTTTTTAAACTGATTTATACTTTGATTTGCCATAATTTCTCTTCCTATTATTTTATACCTAGTAATACCAAGTATATGGCATACATATGTATTTGTCAATTTATTTTACACGCTTGATGTATTCAGAACACCTCTACTATAACAGATTGTTCCTGAAAAAACTGCAAAATGAACCGAGTGGTCAAAAACAGGGAGTGAACGGTAAATTTCTTACTGTCCACTCCCTG
Source organism: Clostridium sp. AM54-37XD (assembly GCF_003478225.1). NCBI lineage: Bacteria > Bacillati > Bacillota > Clostridia > Eubacteriales > Clostridiaceae > Clostridium > Clostridium sp. AM54-37XD. Next base: position 316,930 of record NZ_QUEV01000001.1, on the reverse strand, counting down.
TTTTTGACCACTCAGTCTTATATAGTATCCTGTTTCTGTTTGATATTCTGTATCACGATCTGTTCCTGATCGTAAATATGCTGATGCATAACTGCTTTTGCTTTCTCTACATCTCCGAGCAATATCGCCTCCGTGATCTCATCATGCTCACGGAGCAGTTTGCCATGATATCCGGTATCCCGCACATATTCCACACGGTATCGGTACACCTGTTCTCCGTAGTTCTTGGTAAGACTCACAAGTCTTGGATTGTTACTTAATTCACAGATCGTTTCATGAAAGGCAACATCTGTATCTACGATATCCGGCACACGACCGGAACGGACTGCCTCACGGAAATTCTCACAGGCTTCTCTTAATCTGAGTCTGCCTTCTTCATCAATCCGTTTGCAGGCAAGTTCGACTGCCAGTTCTTCCAGACTCAGGCGGATCTCCAACGCATCCCGGAGATCCTTCTCCGTGATACGGGCAACCTCTGCACCTTTCCTTGGAACCATCACGACTAAGCCCTCTAATTCCAGCATCCGGATTGCTTCACGCACCGGAGTCCGGCTGACACCCAGACGTTTTGCGAGTGCCACTTCTAATAACCGTTCGCCCGGTTCAAATTCTCCATGTACGATGGCATCCCGCAACGCTTCAAATACAACCTCCCGAAGCGGAAGATACTCATCCATATTTAACTTCAACTCCATAAGTTACCCCATTTCTCTCTATTTCTTCTACAGAACAACTCCCTCTGTTCTGTCCGATCTTACACATTATATGGCTGTGTGACAAATACCTGCTTTGCCAGCTTCCGGCTGCGGATCGCATCTGCCGCTTTCTCCGCTTTTTCCTTCTCTGTAAATATACCAAATACAGTCGGGCCACTTCCACTCATAAGTGAATTCATCGCACCACATTCTTTCATGCAGGCTTTGATCTCCGCAATAACCGGATACCGAACTTGTGTTACTGTCTCTAACACATTCTCCATACGTTCCGTGATGCCCTGCAGGCTATGTTCTTCCAGTGCCATCACCATGCCGTCTATATCCGGATGTTCTTTTAATTCATTTGCATGCAGGTTCTCATATACCATCTTCGTCGATACCGCGATCGGCGGTTTTGCAAGTAGGATATAGCAGTCCGGCATCGGTGCAAGTGCCGTCAGCTTCTCACCGATTCCTTCTGATAATGCAGTTCCTTTCATGATACAGTATGGAACATCCGCACCAAGCTTCACTCCATATTCCATCAGCTTGTGTTTCGGAATCTGAAGATCAAAGATCTTATTCATTCCGATCAGCGCTGCTGCCGCATCAGCACTTCCGCCAGCCATTCCGGCTGCAACCGGAAGCTCTTTCTGAAGAAATACCCGGATTCCACGCGTGATCTGATATTCCTGCTTCAACATCCGACATGCTTTATATACCAGATTATCTTCATTTACCGGAAGCTCGTCCGCATTTGTGCTGAGAACGATCACATCCTCATCCACTGTCTCAAATGTCAATGTGTCATGTAACTTTACTGTCTGCATGATCATCTTTACTTCATGATAACCGTCCGGTCTTCTTCTGAGCACGTCCAGTCCCAGATTTACTTTACCATATGCCTGTAATTCTATCTTCATGTTTCTTATTTCTTCCTCACTGAATATCCGAATTTTCCCAGTTTCTTTCCAAGTTTGAAGTATTCTCCATGGGAATATGCTACCAGTCCAAGCTGGTTAAGCTCGAATTTGCCATTTTCATTCATGTATGCTTCATCCACCTGTACGCCGGTCACCTCCGCCAGGAACATATGATGACTTCCAAGCGGGATCACTTCTTTTACCTTACATTCGATATTGACCGGACTCTCTGCGATACCCGGTGTGGCAACTGTAAGTCCCGGACAGGTATGAAGTCCTGTTGCTTTGAATTTGTCAATATCGCGCCCACTCTTTACGCCACAATAATCGGTCGCAAATGTCAGCTTCTCAGTCACCAGATTGATCACAAATTCTCCACTGTCTTTTATAATATCATAGGAATAGCGTTCCGGTCTAACAGATATTGAAACCATCGCCGGAGAACTGCAAATCGTTCCTGCCCATGCGATCGTGATGATATTCGGTTGTCCGCCTTCCCGCTTACATGTTACCATAACTGCCGGTACCGGGTACAACATATTTCCCGGCTTCCATAATTGTCTTCCCATCTATAACCTCCTGGTGTTCGACTTTTATTTTCTCAATTCTTATATTTTATACTATTTTCATGGCTTCTGTATACTATCTGATTGAAAATTTCTGATTAATTCTTCTTTCCGGCTCCGGCTCATCTGCTTGATGTGCCACTCTCTGCTCATTGCTTCCTCCGGAGTCTCTGATTCCTCATAATAAACAAGGACAACAGGGCGCCGGCTTCTGGTATACTTGGCGCCCCCTCGTCCTTCATTATGTGCTTTCATCCGCTTTTCCAGATTATTCGTCCATCCGGTGTAATACGTTCCGTCCTTACACCGGACTATGTAAGTATAGTTGTGTTTTTCTTCTGTCATACTCATTGTGTTCTTACCCACATGTTTTCTTTTTTATCCAAAGCCGATATCGACTTTCTATGTATCCGGGTATGCCGCCGGAACTTCTCCGGCAGCTTCCCCCTGAACTCATTTTTGAATCCATTATAATAAAGCAGACAGATCCCTGTACTTCATCAGTAAGTTTCGCATCTTCATGCGCTCTCATATCCGGCTATGCTTCACATTCCGGCATCTTCCTCTCATTATTCCGTCTGCGCGTTTACTATAATTATACTCATAAACTGTCATTTTGCTACTATAAATATGAAAAACTACTATTATATTCTACATAAAAATAGTCAGCCTGTCCGTACGCAAATGTTTAAGACAAAAATGGAAAATAACATTACTGTTATGTAGCAAGCCTGTTTCAACGCCGGTTCTTAGTGAGTCGCCACAGGCGAGGAGCTTAGCACCGCTGCGTTGAAATAGAGTGCAAACGACTTGCGGAATAATATGTAATGTATTTTCCATTTTGATTCAAAAACTTACCGGCAGGTCGACTATTTACGCACGCTTCTTTGCTGCTTTTTCTTCTGCGAGTACTTTCTGGAATTCCTGCATATCCGTTGCGATCTCTTTGCTTAACAGAAGCAGGCAGATCAGATTCGGAATCGCCATCAGTGCATTTGCAATATCCGAGAAGTTCCATGCCAGATCCAGCGAAGTCGTCGCACCGATGTATACGACAAGGGAGAATACAATACGATAAATCATGTTGTATTTGTGGGAATGGAACAGGTACTCAAAGGCTTTCTCACCATGATACTCCCAACCAAGGATGGTCGAGAATGCAAATAATGCAATACCGATCGTTACCAGCCATGCGCCAGCTTTACCAAGAACCGTTTCAAATGCTTTGATCGTCAGTGCTGATCCTGTATAGGCTTCTTCATAATAATATGTACCATCTTCATCAAAAATATAAGCATTGCAGCCAGAGGTCCATGCACCTGTGATCACGCCATTCTCATAAACTGCTTCCAGACTATCCGGCTGATGCTGAAGCTTTGCAAATGCTTCACTATCGGAAGCGTCTGCATATGGTGTCAGAACGATGTCCTCTGCTCCCCCGGACAAAGTCAATGTTCCATCTTTATATGTAACAGTATATTCTGTCGTCACCATCTTGCCTTTTTCTTCATGTGTCAGAGCCAGTGTATCTTCGGCTTCAGAGGTGATTGCATATGAGCCTTCTGTCATTGTCGAAGTCTTACCGATCACACCGGAGCTTGCGATTACCAGACCGGTGATCGTACATACAACGATCGTATCCCAGAAGGTTCCCGTCATATTGATATATCCCTGACGAACCGGATTATCTGTTGTAGCTGCTGCTGCGGTGATCGCTGCCGATCCCATACCTGCTTCATTTGAAAAACAGCCACGGGCAACACCGAACCGCATTGCATTTGTCATGGATGCAACTACGGTACCAAGCACACCGCCGGATACGGATTTCATGGAAAATGCCATTGTGAAGATCTCGCGCAGACCTTCCGGCACATTCGATATATTTCCGATAATTACTATAAGTCCTGCAAGTACATAGAAGATTGCCATAAACGGAACAACAATCGCGGAAATCTTTGATATGGATTTGATACCACCGATAATGATCATTAAGGCAAGGATCGTAAGGATCACACCGATGATAATCGGATTGATGTGAAAGGTCTCATTCATGGAGGATGCGATCGAGTTCGCCTGTGTCATATTTCCGATACCAAAGGATGCAACAACCGCAAAGAATGCAAACAGCCAACCGAGCACACTTCCGAATCTTTTGTGTTTCAATGCTTTCTTCATCGTATACATCGGGCCGCCGGAGATCTCTCCTTTGGCATTTACCTCACGGTATTTGATCGCCAGCATACATTCTGAGAATTTCGATGTAATTCCGAACAACGCCGAGATCCACATCCAGACCAGGGCACCCGGACCACCGGATACCATTGCCGTCGCCACACCTACGATATTTCCGGTTCCGATTGTTGCGGCAAGTGCTGTCGTCAGTGCCGAGAATGGGGATACATCACCGGTTCCTCTGTTCTTTGTTCTTGCTTCTTTACTAAGTGTGCTCTTGATCGCATATCCGAGATTCCTCCACGGCAGGAACCGCGTCCGTATCGTCAGAAAGATACCGGTTCCTACGAGAAGCACCAGCATCACCGGTCCCCACACAAACGAATCAACTGCACTTACCATCTGATTGAGTTTTTCCATACCCATCGCCTCCATATTCATTCCTATTTCTTGTTGTGTAATTGACAACTTCATTAACGAGAAAAAGGTGCAGGGAAGTTGCTATCTCTAGTACTTCCTTGCACCTTTTAATATGTTATCTATAATACAGACGCTTTCCGAAAAAAGCAAGTATAAATTTGCTTTTTTCGGCATCGGTCAACGCCCTGTATTATTTATGCGTTTTTCTTTACACCAAGTGTTACCTTCTCGCCGTTGATGTTCCATTCCTTGGAATAGCCATCTACGCTTCCGGTTACCAGTGCATCTGCCATAACGTCTGACTTGATGCTGTCAGCATTTGCATTCATAAGTCCGGTTGCCTTGTCGCTTCCCTCTGCATAGACTGTAATCTTGTCCATTACTTCGAAGCCGGCTTCCTTTCTCATGGTCTGGATCTTGGATACGATCTCTCTGACAAATCCCTCCTCTAAGAGTTCTTCTGTCAGATTTGTGTCGATAACAACTGTTACCGCACCGTCTGCCTCTGTAACATAGCCTTCGGTCTGTGCGATATCGATCAGCAGATCTTCCTCTGCCAGAGATACCTCTGTGCCGTTTACGTCAAATGTCAGAGCACCCTTTTCCTTCAGCTCTGCCATAGCTGCATTTCCGTCAACAGATGACAGATATGCCTTGATTCCGCCTAACTGCTTGCCGTACTTTGGTCCTACGGTACGAAGCTGTGGCTTGAATGTGTAAGAACTGAAGCTTGCGATATCTTCTGTAAATACTACGTTCTTGATGTTCAGCTCGTCTTTGACGATCGCTGTCTCATCCTCTGTCAGCTCTTTTGCTGCCTTTACATACATGGTTCCGATCGGCTGTCTATTCTTGATATTTGCAGTATTTCTGGCTGCACGTCCAAGAACAACGATCTTTAAGATCTCATCCATAGCTGCCTCAAGGTCTGTGTCGATCATCTTCTCCTCTACCTTCGGGAACTCGCACAGATGAACAGATAATGGAGCATCCTTATCAATGTTTCTTACCAGATTCTGGTAAATATCCTCTGCCATAAACGGAATCAGCGGAGCTGCTGTCATGGAGATTGTAACAAGGGCTGTATACAGTGTCATGTAGGCATTTACCTTATCCTGCTCCATACCCTTTGCCCAGTATCTCTCACGTCCACGACGAACATACCAGTTGGAAAGGTCATCTACAAACTCCTCTAATACTCTGGTTGTTTCAGGGATCTTGTATGCTGCAAGGTTCTCATCAACAGCCTTTACGGTTGAGTTCAGCTTTGATAATAACCATTTATCCATCAGTGACAGCTTCTCGTAATCCAGCTCATGCTCAAGTGGATTGAAGTTGTCGATATTTGCATATAATACATAGAATGCGTAAGTGTTCCATAAGGTTCCGAGGAACTTTCTCTGGCACTCGATAACCGCATCTTCATGGAAACGGTTTGGAAGCCATGGAGCGGAGTTGCTGTAGAAATACCACCGGATCGCATCTGCACCGTATTTGTTCAGTGCATCCATCGGATCTACGGCATTTCCCTTGGACTTACTCATCTTCTGTCCATCCTTATCCTGTACATGTCCGAGGACAATTACATTCTTGAACGGAGCCTTGTCAAATAACAGGGTTGAGATCGCCATCAGAGAATAGAACCATCCTCTTGTCTGGTCAACTGCCTCGCTGATGAAGTCAGCAGGGAAGTGCTTCTCGAAGATATCTGCATTCTCAAACGGATAATGCCACTGTGCAAATGGCATGGAACCTGAATCGAACCAGCAGTCGATAACTTCAGATACTCTGTGCATCTGCTTACCGCACTCCGGACATTTGATCGTTACAGCGTCGATGAACGGACGGTGCAGCTCGATCTCATCCGAGCAGTTGTCGCTCATGCTCTTTAATTCTTCGATCGAACCGATCGCATGACGGCATCCGCATTCACATTCCCAGATATTTAACGGAGTTCCCCAATAACGGTTACGGGAAAGTCCCCAATCCTGTACATTCTTTAACCAGTCACCGAAACGACCCTTACCGATGCTCTCAGGGATCCAGTTTACAGTGTCATTATTCTTAACCAGCTTGTCTCTGACTGCTGTCATCTTGATAAACCAAGTATCTCTTGCGTAGTAGATCAGTGGAGTATCACATCTCCAGCAGTGTGGATATTCATGCTCAAACTTTGGTGCGTCAAACAGAAGTCCTGCTTTGTCAAGGTCAACCAATACCTTTGGATCTGCATCCTTTACAAAGATTCCCGCATAAGGGGTTTCCTCTGTCAGATCACCCTTGCCATCTACGAACTGTACAAATGGAAGATCGTACTTTCTTCCTACATTTGCGTCGTCCTCACCAAATGCAGGTGCGATATGAACGATACCTGTACCATCTGTCATAGTTACATAAGAATCACATGTGATGTAGTGACCCTTCTTATGCTGCTTCTCGCATACAGGCTTTACGCACTCATATAATGGTTCGTACTCTTTGTATTCCAGATCTTTTCCTTTGTAAGTCTCTAAGACTTCATATGCAGGTACAGCAGGTGTATCGTCTGTAGCCTCCTTTGCAAGGGAACCGAGTACCTTGTCTGCCAGTGCTTCTGCCAGATAATAGGTATATCCGTCCGCTGCCTTTACTTTGACATAAGTCTCATCCGGATTTACACAGAGGGCTACGTTTGATGGAAGTGTCCAAGGTGTAGTTGTCCATGCAAGGAAATATGCATCTTCGCCGATAACCTTGAATCTTACAACTGCGGAACGTTCCTTTACAGTCTTATAACCCTGTGCTACTTCGTGGCTTGACAGTGGAGTTCCGCAACGCGGACAATATGGCACGATCTTAAAGCCTTTGTATAAAAGTCCCTGATCCCAGATCTTCTTCAGTGCCCACCACTCGGACTCGATGAAATCATTGTGGTATGTTACATATGGATCATCCATATCTGCCCAGAATCCTACCTTGCCGGAGAATTCTTCCCACATACCTTTGTATTTCCATACGGATTCTTTACATTTCTGAATAAATGGCTCCAGACCGTATTCCTCGATCTGCTCTTTACCATCGATTCCTAAAAGTTTCTCAACTTCCAACTCTACAGGAAGGCCGTGTGTATCCCATCCTGCCTTTCTTACTACGTTATGGCCCTTCATTGTCTGATATCTTGGAATCATATCCTTGATAACTCGTGTAAGCACATGGCCGATATGCGGCTTACCGTTTGCTGTTGGAGGTCCATCATAAAATGTGTAAGTCGGAAGATCCTTTGTTTCTTCCACACTCTTCTCAAATACCTGATTTTCTTTCCAGAAATCCAGAACCTTCTGTTCTCTGTCTACGAAATTCAATTTGGTCGATACTTTTTCGTACATGTTGTTCTTCCTTTCTTTTTATTCAATGTATGCAAAATATTATTAAACAAACTTTTCTATAAAGTAAAAAAAGCCTCCGCCGCAAAAAGGACGAAGGCTCAAAGTTCTCGTTATACCACCTATTACTTGCATACTAACATATGTGCTTCCCGTAACGAGGGAATAACGTCAGAGCCTACTGGCTGTCGTTTTCGGTCTGAAGCTTAAGAGTGATCTTCCATCATCTTCTACTCGCACCGGTCTTGCACCATCTCCGGCTCGCTCTGCCTTTCAAACATGATCTACTGTCTCTGTCATCGCTTTTCTTCTTATTTTTATCAACCTTGAGTATAGCAACCATGAGCGTTCTTGTCAAATTATTTTTTATAAAATACCTCTTGACATATTATACTATGTGTCATATAGTATAGTGTACAAGGAGGTATGAATATGGATATTCAATTAAAACGCGGTATGCTGGATGTCTGTGTACTGGCTGCGATCAAGGATGAAGATTCTTACGGATATCAGATCATCAAGGACATGAAATCCTTTGTAACGATATCGGAATCTACATTGTATCCGATCCTGCGAAGACTGGAAGCCGGCGCATTCCTCACCGTTCGCTCCGTAGAACACAACGGACGACTTCGGAAATACTATCATATTACCGATGCAGGCAAAGCACGAATCGAGGAATTTAAAGAAGAATGGAAAGAACTTGAATCTATATATCGTTTTATTATCAGAGAGGAGAATGACAATGACTAAACAGGAATATTTGTCAGCGATCCGGGGAAAGATCCGGAAAATGCCGGCAGACGATATTAATAAATTTATGGATTATTATAGTGAAATGATCGATGACCGTATGGAAGATGGCCTGTCGGAGGAAGAAGCGGTTGCCGATATGGATGCCCCGGACGATGTCGTTGATCAGATCCTGGCAGATATGCCACTGACGAAACTTGTGAAAGAAAAAATCAAACCATCCCACCGATTAAAGGCATGGGAGATCATTTTGCTGATTCTTGGTTCTCCTATATGGGCTCCGCTGTTACTGACCGCGATCGTTCTGGTCATTGCCATGGCGGTTGTCATTTTGGCACTTCTCCTGTCCTTCTATGTAATCGTACTCTCGATGGCAGTTGCAGGTATCGCCGGGCTGCTGGGAGTTATTCCATTTTTTGTTACACAGAATGTTCCGGCTGCCCTTTTCATGCTTGGAGCTGCATTTGCCGGAATCGGACTTGCGATCCTGTTCATCGTAGCCGTAAAGCCTGTTACGATCGGCATTTTCAAGCTGTACAAGGCATCCGTCAATGGAATTAAGAGAATGTTTGTAAAGGAGAGATAATTATGAGTAAATCCAAAAAAGCAGTTATTGTTGCTTCTATATTTATAGTGGTCGGCGTCATTATCGTATTCTTAAGTTTTGCAATTAACGGATTCCATTTTCCAAATGGTTCTGTCGACCTGCTCGGTATGAAAGCCTTGCCGGACTATATGAAGAAAACAGTTCAGATCAAAGATGATTTCAACGCCGTTGATATCGCAGGCGAAGCATCCACTGATGTAGTCATCAGGAATTCTGACACTGGGAACAGTTACATTGAATATTATGATACCGAAGGACTGGTCAATACCGCAACAGTCGTAGACGGCGTTCTGACGTTCCGATGCGAAGACAAACGTACCCACCATCCGACAATCTCACTCGGATTTGGCTCCGATACCAAGACAACCATATATCTGGCAGAGAAGGAATATCAGGCAATTCAGGTTACTACCGCAAGCGGAAATATTGATTATCGGTATTCTTATAAGCCGAATACCGAGCCAGCCGGCAATTCTGCATTCACCAGTCTCAAAACGAACAGTGGAGACATCAGCATCGCAGATATCGAAGCCAATACGCTCACGACAAAGACTTCATCAGGTAACATCTCTATCAGCAATAGTTCATTTACAACACTGCTGGAGCTTCATGCTTCAAGTGGTGATATCCTGTTGAACCGTACCGCTGCCGGTCAGGCCGAGTTTTACACAACAAGCGGTTATGTATCTGCAAGCGAACTTTCCGCAAATACCAGCCTAACCTGCAATACAGCAAGTGGCGATGTGGATATGAACATTGCGGATGCCGAAGCAATCGACATATCTGCTATGAGCGGCTATATTGACCTGGAGCTGGATTCTGACCGAAGCTATAGCTTCTCCGCAAATACACAAAGTGGTAATATCGATATTCCACATGGTGCAAATAATTCCGAATATGAATGTGGTGTCACCACAACCAGCGGCGATATCCGGATTAGGCAGGAGTAATATTTTCGCAAAGAAAAGAATGCCGATGCAGGGCTCGCTCCTGGCTTTTGAAATAACGTGCTCCGTTTTCTGTTCGATACATATTGTCCTATTCGTAAATACTCCTGTGCTAACTCGCCTTTGGCTCAAACAAGCACTCGTATTTACTGACAATATGCATCTCACAACGAAATCCTCGCAATGTTATTTACAAAAGCCAGAGCAAACCCTGCATCGGCATTCTTCTTTATGAACACCTTCTATTAAATCAATAATATCATGTGCTTCGCACATTCTATGCATTCCGCAAAATTGCATCCTTGCGAGCAAATGGATTTTGCGTTCATTATATCATCTTAACCTTATATTTATGTCTTATTGGTTTCATTGTCCAATCATCAAATCTGACCAAACCGTCATTCTGTAATCTACCTAGTACGATACCGGGATCTCTATTAATTACTTCTGCAAAACCAATAATATCATTTAATCCAAATTTCCTGCTCGCTACAAAATCATTATACTCGTCTCTTGGTATCAAGTTATCCTCTGCAAATAAATCAGCTGCCAGTTCTTGCTCCCCTGATTCCTTTTCAAACGATATCCCATAATCACCATTGATAATATGCCCTATCTCATGAAACAGGGTAAACCAGAAAGAATCAGAATTAAGTCTTCTATCATTAACCATCAGCATAATGTTCTCACCTATCTTTTTAGTAGCACCATTAATCTTGGAACCGGAAATATTCGGCAAAATTACAAATATAACACCCGACTCCTCAAATGCCTTTCGAATCAAAGGATAGAATTCACCATGATTCTTAGTCAAAGTCAAAGCATACTGTACAGCGTCTTCAAATTTTTTCTTATTAAACTTCGGGGCATCAACTGTCAATGCCTTATTAATAGCAATCTGAACCATTGTATTAGCTTTAACTGTACTAGCTTCTTCTAACGCTGTTGTTGAACTTCTAAAGCTTACAGCCATATCACGTTTTGTAAGTACAGTCAAAGTCGCAATATTCAAGAATTCCCGAAGTTCTTTTATCTGTTCATCCTTCTTTCTAGGCAAATCGGGAAGACCAAAGTTTTCTCTAAAATACTTGTAATCAAATAATTCAAATACTTTTCTTTCCCTTACCAATTCTTCTTGCGATTTAAACTCTGCTATCAATGCATCATAAGCATTCTGAAGATTTAACCAATAATTCACACTGGACCCAAGCATTCTGGAAAGTTTCATTGCAATATCAATAGACAAGCTCTGTTCACCACGAATCAAGAGACTTAAATTCTTAGGTGAAGTGTCCAACCTCTTTGCAAAATCTTCCTGAGTTAATCCACTTTCTTCTACAATTTCTTTAATATAATATCCTGGGTGAAATGCAACCGTATCATTATATTCAATGTAATTACTCATAATGTTTGCTCACCTCCACTATTTCAACAATCCTCACATTTGAGGATATCTCATCAATATTGCAAGGAACATATGGTTCCTTATTTTCATCTAACGGTTCTAATATTATACGCCACTGATCTGTCCTTGATTTCACATCAATAGCAAAATACCCTTTATAGTTTTTTCCATCCTTATTTTTAAGATCATGAAAGTGAAAAGATGGTTGAACTATAATATCTTTAATAGTGTCTGCCTGCTTCAGAGCATTTATCCTGGCCAAAAGACTGGTTGCCAGTATATTATTCCCACCAAAACACATTCTGGCTGCTTTTAAACTGGTACATTGTTCTTCAATTTTGGCATTTGTATAAATTAATTTCAATTCTTTCCTCCCTTTTTCAAATTACCCATTAGGTAATTTAAGTATATGCCCTATATATACTATTGTCAATAAAAATCATCAATGTCCCTATAACAAAACCACCCTTTCCTTCACCAGAAGTACTTAGATGGTTTAACTGTCAATATCAATATTTTCATTTTTTTAGAATTAATGTAAAATGCCTACATAATAAACAACATGACTATACTCAACACGGACACCAAACATATGATGATCCCCAGCCATTTGAGAAACAGTTCTGTTTTCCGGTTCACTTTGTTTGATCCCGGATCGTATACCTTGCGCTGCTCTCTGGAATAGTACAACGGATATTCGCTGCCAACCGGATGCTTCTTCCGGCTCAATTCCTGCGCCAATTGATAGTTATGCACACTGCCATCATAAGGATCGGTATACTGGATCGTAAGGATCGCCTTTCCCGGTGTCAGCGTCTTAGCTCCCGGCACTTCTCCGACTACCTTCCCCGGAATCATCATATCCATGTAATCATTTTCTTTTACCTGTTTCTTCTTCATGCCACTTCCTGTAAAAAGGAGAATGATGCCGGATGCAAATGCAACCAGCCGCTGCACAAGCATCCACCCGGTCGTTCCTGTCATATCCGGTATGACATTTCTCTCCATCAGCTCCTGCGCCATGAAAAATGCTCCAAACAAAACAAACCCGGCTCCAAGTCCCATTATGATATAGATATATTTTTCCATCTCATCCATAGCTGACAGCTTCGGATGGTTTTCCTTTAACAACTGATCCACCGTTGATCCCGAAGCAATATTATCCAACAGCCGCTTTAATTCCCTGCGTCGTTTTTTCAACCGGATAAATGTGTATATCCCCATGACCAACATGCCAATTCCCACAAGAATAATGAACATAATTTTTAACATTCGCATCATTTGTAGCTCTCCCCTTGTCGTCCTGTCTGGCAGGACATTTTCTTTATTATAATAAATATGGGCTTTTTTCTCCATTATATCTTCACTATTTTTTCACTAATTTTCACTATTTTTCCTTATTTTTCATTATGCACTTTCATTAGATGATTCTGTATAATTGTTACCTTGTACCTGCACATATATAAACTTACAAACTGCACATTTTTAATATTGAAAAAAATTAAAAAATGTTTCAACTTGGAGTCTGCTCCATGAATTGACTTTCCTGCGGCAAAACAGTATGCTGATTATAGGAAAATTCGGTTGAATCAGGAGGTGCTGTTCCATGGCAGAAGTCATTGCAAAAGCAACAGATGTAGAAGTGATATACGGTGATAAGCCTGCACTTGATAAGATAAATATGTCCGTGAAAAAGGGCGACATTTATGCTCTGATCGGTAAAAACGGCGCAGGAAAAACGACACTTCTCCGCCTGTTTACCGGACAGAATGCCCCTGATTATGGCAGCATCGAACTTTTTGGAAAGAAGGGAACACATGGACTAAATGAAGCCCGGAAAAGAACCGGTGCTATCATTGAAACTCCGGCATTTTATCCATTTTTCTCTGCGGAACGCAATCTGGAATATTACCGTATCCAGCGTGGGATCGACGATCCATCCATTGTTGAAACAGTTCTGAAAGAAACGGGACTCTACGAAGCTAAGGATAAAAAGTTTAAAAATTTCTCTCTCGGCATGAAGCAGCGTCTGGGAATCGCCCTGTCGCTCATGCACGATCCGGAATTTCTGATCTTAGATGAACCGATCAATGGTCTGGATCCTGCCGGCATCGTCGAGATGCGAAAGCTGATGCTGCGGCTGAACAAAGAGAACGGACTCACAATCATCATTTCCTCCCATATTCTATCCGAGCTTGCAAATATGGCAACCTGCTACGGATTCATCGATCATGGTCAGATCTTACAGGAAATGTCTGCTGAGGAACTAGAAGCAAAAGAAAAAAGCTATGTAAAGGTGCGTACCAGTAATGGTGAAAAAGCTGCTGAATATCTTTCAAAAGAGCTCCAACTCGACGCATCCTACAATGCAGATGATGATACCATTTATATTTATTTTGAAAATAACGCGGTTTACCCGACTGAGAAGATCAGCCGTTTCTTATTTGAAAAGGGATACGATCTGTACTCACTGGAGATTGCGAAAACTACACTGGAAGATTTCTTTATTGAACTGTTAGGAGGGACAACGATTGAATAATTTCCTCAAAAGTGAATGTTACAAAGTAAGCCATCGGGCTTATCCATATACCCTGCTCATTATCGGAGTGGTCATTGCCATTTTGATCAACGTATCTGTCTGGTATGCCATCCATGTCATCCGGATCCCATTTACGATCGAAGGTGCAGATATTATGAATGCCGGTCTGTATATGATGGCAACGATCGTCTGGTACTGCATTATTTTCACCACCGATATCGGTTTCTCCGGTGAATGGAGGAATAATACGATGAAGAATATCGTGTCATTCGGAACCAGCCGAAACACAATTTTCTTTGGCAAATGTATCGTGAATACACTATTGCTGCTTATCGGAATCGTTGTGGTATCTGCAGCCTATCTGCTGACGAATTACATCTGTTTCCGTCATGATGGAAGTCTGACCGCTTCGGCATATCAGAATTATTTTCTGCGTTTTGTGATCATGCTTCCTATGATCATCGCCGGACAGACAATGGCATCCTCCCTGTGCATGTTCTTCTCCACAGACCTTCTGTGGTGTGGTATCTATGCTGTAGTCGTTGCCCTGCTGCCAAATGGCATCATGCTTTTTTATGCCATTTTCCCGGAAGTAGACGCACTCCATATCATCTACAGCAATCTTCCTACCGTCTGCCTGACCGCTGTTGCATGGCAGACACTAACCACCAGCCTGATTGTTCACGCTATGGAGATCGCCGCCGTACTTCTGATCCTGCCAACTGTTATTTCCCTGTTGGTGTTCCAGAGGAAGGAGATAAAATAAAAAACAGACACACACCCTACCCTGTGGATACGACATGCATCTGTTCTTATACTTTATATGGATTGTTCTGATTATTCCCCTTCGATCAATGATACAGGATCGACCGGTTTGCCATCTTTGGTAATTGCGAAATACAGATTTGTTCCTTCTTTTGAATAATAACGGCTTGGTTCTGCCACAGTGCCAATGGTGCAGCCGGCATCTATCACCTGACCAACAGAAACATTGATATCCTTAAGCTGTCCATACATGACTTCATAGCCATTTCCAAGGGATGCCTTTACCACATTTCCAAATTCCGGTGTGCTTGTGATCTCTGTGATCTTGCATTTGTAAGCGGCTGAAACTTTGTCATTTTCTGCTGCTTCCAATACGATTCCGGCATTGCATTTGTACTGGTTTAATGTCTCGTAGAATACTGTGGTGTCCATGCTGAATGGAATGATCACATTTCCGTTTAGTGGCCACATAAGAGCTGTACTGCCGTCATAGTTCAGTTCGATCTGTTCTTCCACCTTGGCAGCATTTGCTCCGGTTTCTACTTCTGAGCTTTTCTCTGTTGTTGCTTCTGTCTTGTCCTCTGCTTTGGCGGTACCGCCAAGTGTTTCCTTTACTGCTTCTGTTGTTCCGAGATTGCTTCTGTCTGCGGTTTCTTCTACTGCCTCCGAGCTGACAGCATTTTCATCATCTGACTGAGTTTTCACATTATATAGAGCTACAAGTCCTACAAGTGCCACCATTCCGGCGATCAGGGCAATGTAGAAAATATTTCTCTTAATAACATTCAAAAATTTCTTCATGTTTATCACCTCATGGATATTGTTGCCTGAACTTCCGGATTATATACACAGGCAAATATTTTCCATAAGCTTTTTATTTATCTTATGCATTTTGTCGTATCCTGCCACCAACGAAATGAAATGATTTGCAAAGCAACCACTTTTGCAATTCCATCTGTATGCTTTCAAATATCCTTAATATATTGGTAATTATCCTTATATGTTTTCGCGGATATTTAATATGCCGCTCCATCCGCGATCGAAGTTTCCGGGTAATAGTATGCAATGATCTCACGATATGTACTGCCCTGATCGGCTTTCCATCCGGCTCCGTACAACGACATTCCAAGGGATGAGCCTTTACCGATCGAGATGATCCGATATCCCTCCTCGACCTGATCGATATGAAAATTTGTCGTTCCAAGTGACAGGGTCTGTGCAAATGTCTCTCCGGTCACGACCGTCCCGAACACATTTACCTTTCGGACAAATCCTGATTTCGTCGCTTCAAGCACAGTCAGTGCATCCGCATCCACTGCCTGTTCCTCGTTCTGTGCTGAACCAGCCGTCTCTGATTTGTTTTTTTCAACATCCACGTCGGTCTGACCCAGATTTTTCGATCCGTCGAACGCTTTCCCCTCTCCATTCATGCCAAATTCTTTCTTTATACGAAGCGCACTGTAGATCTTTGTCGATGAGAATTCCGGTGACTGGATATCCTGACTGCTGTCAACGGATACCAGATATGGAATCGCAGTACCATATAATTCCTCTGCACTAACAGTTACCCCTATGCTGACTGCATGACTGACCGGAATAATAAGTCTGCCATCATAAACGATAACCTGTCCCATCGTATCTTTCACAGCCTGATATACCATTTCCATATTCTGCTTATATTCTTTCCCCCATTTTTGCTTTAATTCATCTTTCTCTATCCGTATCTCTTTCAGATCTCCCTCATTGATAATCTTGCCCCCGCCATTTGCAGTATCCGCCTGATCGTTCATTTCATAATAGATCGCAGTCCGGGTCAGAACTGCCATCGTCTTTGCCATCTCCACATTCCATGACGGGTCATACAATCCGGCAAGGACATACAAAATATATTCTTCACAGTCGATCAGCCTATAATTGCCATTTTGCAAGATACACACATCCCGGCTGCTACTAAGTGCCGCGATCCGGGCATCCGACACATCCCGATAACGCACAAAAAGCCTGGTTCCCACATATGGAATTGCAAATGCTAACAAAACCATGGTGAACCAGGCTAGAATCCTGTTATTTTTCTTCATACCATCACATCCTGTCATCATTCTGGAAAAATCCGATTCGCTTCATGCGATTTCCCTGTATTATTTATTCTATGATACACAGGTGCAAAATATGATTGATTCATTATACAAACAGACCATCTGGCTGTCTGCCGATATTACTGTTTATCTCATATACATGATCACTATGCTTTCTTGCCAAGAGCTTTCTTTCTCGCAAGATATTTCTTCTTGATATACTTTCCTGCTGTGGATAAGTCACCTGACTTCCAGCCGGAGGTTTTCTTTGTTGATGGTTTAAGCAAAGATGCCGACTCGTTCTTATTACTGAGGCTCCAACAGAAATAACTGATGTTATATTTGTTAAGCAGCTTCATCCATTTGTCTGCGGATGCCTTGTTAATGGCTCCGTCGCCACTGGCCGGTGATAAACCAAACTCAGATACAATGATCGGAAGCTTCTTCTTTCTTGCATAAGCAACCTTTGCCGGAAGATATTCATTGTGCGCCCACTCACTTGTGTAGAAATGCAGGGAGTACATGATATTCTTATATCCCTTGATTGGGCTGTCTGCAACTTCATTTGACGTTCCATCCGTTCCAAGCTGTGACCAGGTTGGTGTTCCCACGATAATAACTGCTTTCTTGTCGTATTTGCGGATCGTTTTGATAATGTCTGTCGCATAGGATTTGATCTCTTTCCAGCCACAGCCATTTGGCTCATTGCAGATCTCATAAATAACATTTTTATTGTTCTTATATTTCTTTGCCATCGTGGTAAAGAATTTCTTCGCCTGCGCCTTATTCTTATTCGGATTCCCGTCACTTAAGATATGCCAGTCGATGATCGCATACATACCAAGATCGGTCGCATATCCGACTCCCTTATCCACCAGTTTCCGAAGCTTTGCCTGACTGCCGCCACTGCAATAGCCATTGTATTCTTCGGTATACATTGCCAACCGGATCGCATTCACGCCCCAGTCATCACGAAGCGTCTTGAATGCTTTCTTATTCACATATGGCGATCCGACATCCCAGTTGATTCCATGTGTGCTGATACCACGGAGCTGGAATTTATTTCCCTTACTGTCGACCAGGTCTGCTCCCTTTACAGACAGTCTTCCATGCTTTGCAACCGGTGTTGTAGCTGCCGCTTCCGCCGTTCCATTTCCACCAAATACACAGATTGTAAACAGCATAACAACTGCCATGATCCATGCAATCAGACGTTTTCCCTTTCTCATACGCTCTCCTCCTGTTTTTGCATTTTTCCTGTATTTATAGTATCCTACTTTTCCTTTTCTGCCAAGAACCCATGGATCATTTTTTACCGGATTTGATCATTATTTTTACCTTGTTTTTCTTGACAAATAGGTGCGCCCATACTATTATGAGAGCGTATTCAAGATTAACTATGTAATCGCTTTTAAGCGGACGTATGGATTAAGGTTTTAATCGTATTTCTCTCATAAATGATGCACGTTTTCATTGGGTACAAGCAAGAAATATATAAGGAGGTACCCACATGAACAACGGTACAGTAAAATGGTTTAACGCAGAAAAAGGTTATGGATTTATCTCAAACAATGATGGAAGCGGAGATGTATTCGTTCATTTCTCAGCTATCCAGGGTGAAGGATATAAGACACTTGTTGAAGGTCAGCAGGTTACATTCGACACAGAGGAAGATCCTAAGGGTGGTTCAAGAACAAGAGCTACTAACGTTGTAATCGTTAAATAATTTTCTACTTTGAATAAAAAGGCTGAGGCTCTATATCAATTTATTCCGCAGAACACTTTCGTTCGAACAGGTCTGCTTCATAAATTATATAGAGCCTCAGTCTTTTATTAAGTTTTTCTTTTATTATTTCTCTAAGATATCGATATCTAACATTTACAGATCAAGGCTATTTTCATTTTGATATTTTAGGGACATTGTGCCCTTCTTTTTTAACAGAAAACACAGGGATTGCCCCTGTACAGACCATAAGCCCCATTATAATATGACATCAACGAAGGTTCCGTCGTGAAATGCATATTGCCAGTAAATACGAGCGCTTGTCTGAGCCAACGTTTAGTTGGCGAGTTAGCGCAGGAGTATTTACGAATCAGGCATATGCATTGAACAGAAACCGTAGCGAGTCATTTATAATGGGGCTTATAGTCTGTACAGGGGCAATTCCTGTGTTTTATATTTAAATTAAGCTTTTATTATTTCTCTAAGATATCATAGATCAGATCCATGATCTTGTCGCCTGCTTCTGCGGACATCTTCTGAGCCTCATCATATGAGCTGCCCTTGATTCCATAGTAGAACTTGATCTTTGGCTCTGTACCGGATGGTCTTACTGCAAGCCATGCATCATTCTCTAATTCATAGTAGAGAACATTTGAGTTCGGCATACCGGTCTTAACAGTTTCGCCTGTCTCAAGGTTCTTGATTGTCTCCAGACGGTAGTCACGAACAACCTTTGTCTTATATCCGGCGATCTCTGCCGGTGTATTGTCACGAAGTACATTCATGATGTGTCCGATCTTCTTGGAACCTTCTACACCCTTCAGAGTTACAGTCTTGATATCATCTACATAGTAGCCGTATTTCTCATACATATCCATCATAACATCCCATAAAGTCTTACCCTGTCCTTTATAGAATGCAGCAGCTTCGCAAAGTGCCATTGTTGCTACGATGGCATCCTTATCTCTTGCATGTGTTCCGATCAGACAGCCGTAGCTCTCTTCGAAACCAAAGAGGTAAGTTCCCTTTCCTTCCTGCTCGAAGCGTAAGATCTCACGTCCAATGTTCTTGAAACCTGTGAAGCACTCGATCAGGTCTGTATCGTAATATTTTGCGATCGCATCAACCATATTTGTTGTAACGATCGTCTTAATGATCGCACCGTCCTCCGGCAGCTTGCCATCGCGTGCTTTCATCTGACTTACTTCATATTCACACAGAAGGCTTCCTGACATGTTACCGGTAAATACCTTATATTCGCCTGTCTTGGAATCCTTTGCATATACACCAAGTCTGTCTGCATCCGGATCAGTTGCAAGAACGAGGTCTGCATCTACTTTCTTTGCAAGATCAAGAGCAAGGGCGAATGCTTCCTTTGCTTCCGGATTTGGGTAAGCAACTGTTGGGAAATTACCATCCGGAAGTTCCTGTTCCGGAACAACATATACATTTTCAAATCCAAGATCAGAAAGAATTCTTCTTGCAGGAATATTTCCGGTACCATGAAGTGGTGTATATACGATCTTCAGATCCTTACCATATTTATCAATAGCATCCTGATGAAGAACCAGCTTCTTCAGTTCGCCCATATATGCATCATCAACTTCTGCACCGATCGTTACCAGAAGTCCTGCTTTGATCGCATCGATCATTTCCATTGTCTTGGTATCTGCAAAATCTGTAATGGCCTTAACCTCTGCCATGATTCCCGTATCATGTGGAGGTGTGATCTGCGCACCGTCTTCCCAGTATACTTTATAACCATTGTATTCCGGTGGATTGTGGCTGGCTGTTACATTAATACCTGCTACACAGTCCAGATAGCGAACTGCAAATGACAGCTCCGGTGTTGGACGTAAAGACTCGAATCTGTATGCCTTGAT
The DNA here is from genome assembly GCF_003478225.1 of Clostridium sp. AM54-37XD. Classification (NCBI taxonomy): domain Bacteria; kingdom Bacillati; phylum Bacillota; class Clostridia; order Eubacteriales; family Clostridiaceae; genus Clostridium; species Clostridium sp. AM54-37XD. The sequence continues at coordinate 296,095 of NZ_QUEV01000001.1, read as the reverse complement.
TCCATTTGCTGCAAGACATAATGCTGCTTCCATGGAAAACTCCGGTGACATTCTTCTGGAATCATATGCAATAGCAACACCCTTATCCTGTTTGCCCTGCTTGATGATATAATTTGCAAGACCCTGTGTTGCTTTACGGACAACGTACTTGTTCATTCTATTTGTTCCGGCACCGATAATACCACGAAGTCCGGCAGTACCAAATACCAGATCACAGTAGAATCTTTCTTCTATCTCTTTTGGATCATCCTTGATTGAAAGAAGTTCATCCTTAGTCTCCTGACCAAATAATGGATTGTTGACCCACTGCTCATATACTTCCATATAATTGCGTTCGCTCATTTTAATATTTCCTCCTGTGCGTTCCTTTAAAACATTACACTTAATATATTTCCTAAATCCCAAAGTTAGATTTTCTCACACATGACATTATACATTCAAATTCCTAACTTGTGAACCCATAATGATTGCAAAAATCACTCAAAAATTTTTGTTTTTCTTGTTCATCTGTTATAAGTTTACTGAGTTTTTCGAGATTTGCAGGGGAAATCCAGCATTTTCTGGAGTTCATATAGCGGTTGCTGACCTTCCAGAACTTCTCCGGATAACTATATAATATGTAGATATACCGATAATCTTCTCGGGTGAGCGGCAGAATACGATCGTATTCTTCTATGATCTTCACCGCCATATCGAAGTTATAATTATTCTTTTCCATGACCTTCCGTATAAACTGATATAAGTCGATCAACTGATATCCGACATGAAACCGGTCAAAATTCACAGTCGCCAGATACCCACCGCAAAACAACACACTGTGGTAATTATATGCTCCATGGCAATATCCGATATGCCCGGCAATATTTGTCCGGTCGCAGGCATCCATCATCGCCTGACAGTCGATTGCCTGTCTGTAAAATGCGTCATATGCTTCTATATATAAGAGTTCAAAATCATTCTTCGTCGGACGCTTTGAGATAAAGCTCCGGATTTTTTTCATTTCCTGCGTTTTTCGTCTGAAGTTGCCCGGCTCACGGTACGCATACGTTCTCCCCTCTTTTGCATACAGCTCACGCCCCCGGATATGAAATACCGCAAGATTTGCAGCCGCCTGATTCAGATCGCAGATACTTCCGGAATTACATTCCCGTCCCTCAAAATATTCCCGCATCACATATGGATTCCCGTAGCGGTCGCAGGTGATCAGCTCTCCTTCCCGGTTCGGCACGCAGCAGTCAATATGGTGAAATCCTGTCTCATACAGATTTTCCTTAAATTCCCGTTCCTGCTCCAGCCGCTCCTCGCTGCCGTCAAATGGAGATATCTGCCTGATTCCCCGATCCGTTTTCAGGATCATAGATCCCCGGCCTCTGACGGCACCCAGTATTTCCATGTCATATGCTTCGTAGACTTCACTCATTTTCTCAGACAAAAAATCCCCTCCTTGAATTGTCTTCATACTTTGTATGAATCGGAAATCCCGATAAGTAATTGTATGAGGGAACCTTCAAATTCATTCTTAATTTCTGTCCAGAAAATTTGCGCACTTTCTATAATCCACGTATTATATTCAAATAGTCTTGTCTGCCATCCACTACCGCATATACAATAACCGTTTTCTTCTCTTCATTAATTTTATAAAAAAACAGATTCTTTTTTAGTATAAGGACTTTATATCCTTGTCGTTTAAGAACAAGGTATCTTGGATCTGTTCCAATATATGGATCATTTCCAAGTTCAAGAATTTTTTTCTCTATATAATCAAGTTGTTCCAAAGCTACTTCATTGCCAAAATTCTGAGCTATATATAAAATTATTTTTCTGATTCCTGCATCCGCAGTATCAGTTCGTATTACCTCATATTCCATACTTAGCCCTCCTGAAGCATTCTACGCAAATCATCAAATGTTTCAGTTATCGGTGCAACACGATTATTTTTTATATCATCCTCTGCCTCAGCTAATATTTCAAGTAACTCTATACGAGCTTTCATATTTTTATATTCTTCATATGAGAGGGCTACCGTATCACCTCTGCCATTTACTGTAATAATTACCGCTTCTTTATTTTCCTTACATTGTTTTGAAATATCATTATAATGGTTTCTTAAATCAGCCGATGGTCTGATTGATTCCTTTAATGTTAACATAAAAACCACCTCCGTTTATATTATATGCAAATTATATCATAATATGTCTATTTGTCCAATGTGTTTTACTGCCTGCAGGATTTCTTCGTTTTCCGAAATCGAACAAACCCATACGAATATACAGCAATGATAAATCCGTAGATCAATAAGAGCAAATACGGATATTAATCCGCTGTCCACTCCTTTAACGCTGCGGACAGTCTGCGGTCAATATCTTTTCTGGTTGCCTCACATTCCTTTGGATAATCTTTTGCAGCCTTAAAGACAAATTTCAATACAAATTTGAGTCCAACCGGAAGTGCGATCCGAAGCAAAGTTTCCGGCAATACAAAGTGAGTACCATGTTCATAAACAAGAGCATCGTATTCACATGTATGTGGATGTTCCTTCAAACGCTGATCCATACGGCGGACATATTTGCCAGCCTCCCAGAAGCTGTCATCATCCGCACCGATCAGGAATAAGCGGCCTTTTATATTCTCAACCTTTACCATTTCTTCCTCTGTATGCGGTCTTGCCTTTTCCGAATCTATAAACAAGCAGGTCGACCGTGTGATATCACCGGAGCCTTTTGTTTCTTCCTCAATCTTCTGCCAATACACCGGATGTTCATAGACAAATGGCATATAAGGCAGCGGCTTTCCCTGCCATGAAAGTGTGGATGCATTCGGTATCGGCCATTCCTTACAGCCATCCTTTTCTCCCTGTTCAAATCCCTGCCATACAAAATCACTGGCAGTAAGCCCAATCGTCATCGTAATATCCGGGAAATAAGATGCTGCAACGATCGCATCCATTCCGGCCGTGCTCATCCCCATAATACCGATTTTCCGGTTTCCATGATCCTGTAACCACTTTATTGCGGTCTGAATTCTTTCCAGCGGATTATTGACATGACTGTAATTTTTTCTGCCCGGAGATACACACATAGCATTTACACCCTGTCTGTGAAGCCATTTTGCTCCACATTTCGCCATATAATCATTCGGATCATCCCCAAATAATCCGATCACGGCACAATCCGCCCCTTTTGGATTTTCGTAATACGTTCCATAAAATCCATCTTTTTCGTTTTCAAAAAATTGTTTTTTCATGTTGTTCTCCTGTCTCTAACACAAGTTAGTATATTCTAACACCCATGGACAGTATACTCTAAATGACTGCCAGATTCCACACTTTCTTACATTTTCTTATCATATTCATCTGCAATACAATATCGGCAGATCAGATCCGTAAGCGCATCGATGACTTTTTCTTTATCATAGTCATTTTCATAGAAAGTCACCTCATGCACAACGGACTCCAATGCACATTGAAGGATCAGGGATGTGGTCTTAAGATCAGAGATTCTGAGCATTTGTTCATTCGTCTCAAGCAGTGAGAAAAATGTCCGAAATGCACCCGCGCGCGCCCTTGCTTCCAGTTCGTGCAAGTCATCATACTGCAGGGACAAGGCGGATATCTCCTTCTGGAATGCTGTCATGTATTCATGATTATGTAGGATCAGAGCAACGTATTTTCTGACAAATTCCCGCGGAGATGTGAACCCGGACACATCCATGATCGTGATCTCCTGTAAAGATTCATTATAAAGATCTGTGATCAATTCCTCATATAACGACTTCTTATCAACAAAATAGCTGTAAAATGTACCAATCGACACATTTGCTTTCTTTGCGATTTCATTGCTGCTGGTATTATGAAACCCTTTTGTCGAGAACAGCTCGACCGCCGCTTTCTTCAGTGCTTCCTTTTTCTCAATGCTTCTTTTCTGTTTTGGGATACGAATTTCTTCCGGCATGTGTTACTCCTTTATGTAAAAAACAATTCCGTTCATATAGTTTTACTGTTTCCAGTATAATCATATAAAAAAATAAAGTCAATAAAACATGAGTATATACTCACATTTCTATTGACAGCAAAATCCCGGCGTGATATTCTACAGCCATACATAATATAAGTTATAACTCACATTTTATTAATATAATATTATGTGTTTGCAGAGATATTATTTTTTAGAATACATTAAACGAACGATATGTGAAGTAAAAAACAGCAAACTTTCAGATTATGGAAAATCATGCTGACTTTTCAAACATATTGAAAGGAAATTTTGGAGGTAAAACATGATAAAGATTGAGAACTGGTCAACAGAAGATATAGAAAAATACAGCAGACTGATCGGGGAAGCATTTGCCGCATCTCCCGGAATCGCCGAGACGATTCCACATGATGACCTCGTCAAATCTTTCGAGATCATTACTGAATTCTATTACCGGATGGGTACGTTATATACAACCTCCGAAAAATATGAAGGCTTCCTCGCATACTGGGATAAGAATACCAGACAGCCCCTCGGACCTGCTCTGCATATGATCCGGAGAATGCTGCGCGAGATACCATTTAAATCATTATTAAATATCGCAACCGGATCAAACGAGCAATATAAGAAATTATACCGCAAAGAAAAAGATTATATCGCCGTCTCGATGGTAGTCGTCTTACAGGCTTATCAGGGACAGGGCTTCATGAAGAAGGTTCTGGAGCTGCCATTTGCAGAAGCCGCCAAACGTGGCTGCCCCTGCATTCTTGACACCGACAACATCCAAAAGGTTGTCAAATACGAACATTGCGGCATGACGAAAACTGCCGAGAAGAAGATGGCACATGATATTACTCTATATACCATGGCATATCTTCCTACATCCGCATAAATCCTGACATCATACAACCGCCTGCCGCACCGGCTTCCATCACCTGTGGCAGGCGTTCTTCATTGATTCCACCGATCGCATATACCGGGACCGGACAATTCGCACAGATCTCACGAACAAATTCCAGCCCTCTGCCCTTCAGCCCTTTCTTACATTCTGTCTCAAATATCGTTCCAAGCACAATCTGTGTCGCTCCGCTCTTAACTGCAAGCTCGACATCCTCCATGCTGTGACAGGACACACTGATCTCTTTAAAATTCGTTGTCAGCACATCACGCTGAACATCCGGCAAATCCTGCAACACAGGAATCGACAAATGAATATTCTCACAGCCAAGTCTTTCTGCAATCTCCATTCTGGAATGCAGAAAGACAGGTATGCCTGCCGTTTTGTATATTTCTAAAACCTTCGCTGCAAGCTTCTCATATTCTGCATCCGGCAGGTCTTTTTCCCGCAGGATCAATGCATGCGGATGCACCTGCGAAACCTTTTGAAGCTGCTCCAGAAAATCTCCGTTTACCAGCGCGCGATTGGTGATCACGATCGCATGCTCATAACATTTACACATAGATATAATCGTTTAAGACCGGCTGTAAGCCGCCCTTCTCCATATCCTGATACACGGACGTAAAGGAACGATCATCGTTGATCTCGAACTGCTCATCTCCTACATCCGCATCTTCCTTACCTTCGTATTTCTCCTCATGATCACCGATTCCGGTCGATACTCCGGCAGAAACCTTTGTTGCACAGATCTTCGTAATGCCGTTTCGGAATGTTGCGCTCTCACGGCTCGATACCGTGATTCCGGCAAATGGCAGGAACATCCGATATGCACAGAGCACCTGACAGAGCTCCTTCTCACCTACATCCCTTGGATTGATCTTCTCATTATTCACGATCGGACGCAGACGCGGACAGCTCAATGATAATTCTGCATGTGGGTATTTGCGGTTGATATAATAGACATGAAGTGCCGTTGCCAGTGCGTCCTTTCTGAAATCATCCAGTCCCAGAAGTGCCGAGAATCCGGCTCCACGCATACCGCCCATCAATGCACGCTCCTGCGCATCAAAACGATATGGCCAGACGCGCTTATGTCCCATCAGATGCAAGGTCTCGTATTTGTCCGTGTTGTATGTCTCCTGAAAAACAGTCACATAATCAACACCACATTCATGCAGATATTTGTATTCATCCACATTTACCGGGTAGATCTCGATTCCGATATTCTTAAAATATTTTCTTGCGATCTTCACCGCTTCCCCGATATATGTAACATCCGAATATGCCCGGCTCTCGCCTGTCAGGATCAGAATTTCTTCCATGCCGGTATGCGCAATAACCTGCATCTCATGCTCGATCTCCTCCATCGTCAGCTTCTTCCGGCGGATGTTGTTATAACAGTTGAAGCCACAGTAAATGCAGTAGTTCTGGCAATAGTTTGCAATATAAAGCGGTGTGAAGATATAGACCGTATTTCCAAAATGATTCTTCGTGATCTCCTCTGCTTTCCTTGCCATCTGTTCCAGATATGGTGCTGCTGCCGGTGACAGCAATGCCTTAAAGTCCTCGATCGTACAGCTCTCATGTGACAGTGCACGTTCTACATCTGCCGCAGTATAGGAATCATAGTCATATGCATCCATAGCCGCAAGTACTTTGTCCTTGATATCCGAATCGATCACCTGCATGCCTTCCATATATTCCATATGATTTGTCCGGAACGATGCATCCTGTTCCAGACGATGCTTGCGCGCTAGCGCTTCCTGTGGAAGCTTGTCACTGTCAACAAAATATACCTGATTTTCTTCGTTCATTTCCGACTGCCTCCTAATGCAAGAAACCTGTCAAAGGATCGGAAGCACTTCCGCCTCTTGCAAGGACACGACCCATTCCGGTCAGGTATGCTTTTCTTCCTGCTTCGATCGCAAGTTTAAATGCTGCTGCCATCTCCGGTACATCACCTGCTGTTGCGATGGCGGTATTTGCCATGATCGCAGCCGCACCCATTTCCATTGCTTCACATGCCTGAGATGGTTTTCCGATGCCGGCATCTACGATGATCGGCAAGTCGATCTCATCGATCAGCACCTGGATCATAGCCTTTGTCGCAAGCCCCTTATTACTTCCAATCGGAGCTGCAAGCGGCATAACAGCAGCCGCACCTGCACTCTGAAGATCCCTTGCTACATTTAAGTCCGGATTCATATATGGCAGTACCACGAAGCCTTCCTTTGCAAGGATCTCGGTTGCTTTCACAGTCTCATAATTATCCGGGAAGAGGTATTTTGCATCACGCATGATCTCTACCTTTACAAAATTGCCGCAGCCCATTGCCCGGCTAAGTCTTGCTATGCGGACAGCCTCTTCGGCATTTCTTGCACCGGAGGTATTCGGAAGCAGGGTAACTCCTTCCGGAATATAGTCCAGAATATTCTCACTTTCCTGTGTATTTGCACGTCGTAATGCAAGGGTGATGATCTCTGCCCCTCCCTGTTCGACTGCTGCCTTGATCAGATTCAGGTTGTATTTGCCTGATCCTAAGATGAAACGGCTCTTGAATTCCTTGCCGCCTAAGATGAATTTATCTTCCATGTTGTCTCCTTTTCTCTGCCGAGAAATAAATGTTAGAGTTATATATATTATAATACTCGTATACCTTGACATTACCAACCAAGGGACGCTTCCGCTCGTTGAGTCCTGCAGCGGTACTAAGATGCCGCTTATGCGCCATCAAGTACCGGCGGACTCAAATGCCCTTGTTTTGGTAAATCAAGGCATCCGGGTATCATGTAATCTCTAATTTTTCTCTAACATTTATTTCTCCATTATCAATTGTAATACTTTGTTTGCCTCATGTGCCGCGCAGGCAGCTACCCGCGGAGCCATGAGTCCTATACCGTCGCCGACATCAGTGCTCTGATCTCCGCACACATACAGACGGCGCATCATCTGGCGCGTTTTTATCGCATTCGTATCTGCATACCCTGCCATGCCATTTCCCGATACAATAGTTGCATCCGGGCACTGCATCAGCAGTTCGCGTACCAGCATCGCCTTCTGATCCGGTTTGTCAAATGCTTCACACACGATCGGATATCCACCGAATAATTCCTTTACATTGTCCGGGGTTACTTTCGTCTGCACTGTCTCATACGTCAGATATGGATTGATCTGATACAGGGTTTCGAGCAGGGCTTCCGTCTTCGGCTTCCCGAGCTGGGATATAAAGTACATCTGACGATTGAGATTCGTCACATCCACCACATCGAAATCCACCAGAAGCAAATGTCCGACGCCACTTCTTGCAAGCATGACTGCAATATTTGACCCAAGTCCACCGATACCTGCAACAGCCACCTTCGCCGCACGTAACTTCACCTGCATCTCTTTCGGAAATCTTGCATCAAATGCACGATCCAGTTCTTCCTGCGAGATCAGTTCCTGCATTTTCTTCTGCATCTCTGTCATGTCTCAACCTCCACCAACAAATCGTAATACCTCGATCACATCTTCATCCTGAATGATCGTATTGCCAAGTTCATCTTTTGGAATAATGTCCAGATTGCGCTCTACAACGACACGCTCCGGCTCAAATCCGGCTTCCTTCAAATATTCCAGAAGATTCTTACCGGCAATCTCTTTTTCTTCACCATTGATTTTTACCATGTATGTTCTCCTATCTTTATTAATTACACATTCTCTGCACTACAGGACATATGCCCTGTAACACAAAAAGGCACCGGATCATACAACTATAACGGTATGATCCGGCGCCTGTTATCTTCCTTGTGAAAAGTGGTGCCCCCAGTTCACAAATATTCATGTAAAATCATTTTACCTTATGCAGGGTGTTTGTGCAAGGACTTATTCATTTCACTATTGCAAACCGGAGTTTATTAAAGACGATTACCACTCATCTACTTCTATAAGTTTTTCCTGCAATGTCTCCTCAAGATCTGTAAAACCTGCAATACTTTCCAGGCAAGTTCAAAAGTCAGATTAAACTGAACGGTAACACCCATTCGATATATAGCATTGCTGTCTGCTAGATCAAAATCTGCTTTGCCTTGCCATTTGTAAATTGTATAACCGGTCCTGAAATTATAACCGTAATGATCGTACACGCTCCAAACTTTCCTCCCAGGATTACACCTGTCACGACCATTAAAATATCTAATATCATACGAACGATCTTAACCTGCCAGTTATTTTTCTCTGCCAATGCAAAGGTTACTGCTTCATAAGAACCTCTGCCAAGAGATGCAGATGCATACAAACCTGTTCCAACTGCAAATAAGATCACCCCTGCCAGCATAATGAAGAAATTTATCCACATATATTTGCTGTATATATGGCATTTTGCAAACAAATCCACACACCCACTGTACACAACCTGATACAAAAATGTTCCTATATGAATCTGCGACCTGTCATAAATAGCCGCAAATAAGATCATCACAACAGCTACAACAAACGAAGCCATTCCGATACTTATATGAAATGTTTCTGAAATACCCTGCCACAAAACTGCAAGTGTTGCGCCTCCAAATCCCGCATACAAGGCAAGTGTGATTCCATAAGCTGCAATAACAGAACCTACTATAATTATCACTATTTTTTCAACCAATTCTTTGATGACATCATGTTCTTCCTCCATCTTCTGTAATTACATAAATAAAAAAGACTATAGAGCATACTGTTATGTTCAGAAACAGCAAAATCTATAGTCTTCTTTAACGCCGAGACAAGCATTTATATTGTTCTATATATACTGCATTGTATTGTTTTTGTCAATTTCCTTACTTCTTTATCATTCCAATTTATTTTTCACTTGACTATAATTTCATTTTTTTGCTAAATACGAAAGTTGCAAAAGACAAATGCACAAATGAAATCCAGAATGAAGATGCGCAGATCGTTGAGAATGCAATGTATTAAATTCTGGTCACATGGAAATTACAGCAGTCATCCCCCTGTGCCAGCGTCTTCGTCCGATGTAACTGCCCGCCTTCATTCCGGTAATTCCGCTCATCCATATTGCACAGACACGGAACAAATTCAAAACAGTTTTCCCTCTTACCGAGCTTACAGATACCACATTCCGTATATGTATTATAGAATTCATCGATTCCTTTTTCATAATGGAATTTCCAGTCAAGCTCATATTTTGATGTCTGGCTTGCTATACTTTCCTGCACTTTTTTATCCTGTACCTCATCTGTAAATAACGTACATTTTTTATTTGCATGTGCCTTCACCATAAACGGTGAGTCAAATACGGCAGTTACCATCTCGTTTACAACATCGGGATCAATCTTATCCGGCTCTGCTTTATGTAAGGAGAAAACAAATGCTGCAATATACAGATTCATTTCCAACGAACTGCCCCCTATGTCCGGGGTTCTCAAAAGCATCGCCTTGAATTCACGTTTTACCTTTTTCTTGTAGTCTTTCATATCCATATCCGGGTATATCTCTGCAAGTCTGGCTAAGGCTGATTTAAAACATAACAATTCTACTGCTTTTGCATAAATTCCGTATTTCAGCACACTTATCATCTATCCTTTCGTTTTCCAATGGCTCTTATTTCTTCAGGATCTGTGCGATCTCACTTTAAAAAAGTGTACAGATCCATGCAACTACAGCACAGATCGGAATATAAATAATGAAATGTAATATGTGTGTCTTCTTGTTATATCCGAACATATGCGGACCCACAACGCCTTTCAGTTCCGGATAGAAATGTGGGAAGAAGTTCGAATGACAGAGAAGCACCCAGTCAAAAAAGCAGATATCATAGATCTCCATACAATAAAGCATGATAAAGAATCGTGCAAAGAAATTTAAAAATCCATAATCATTTTTTACACCATCCCATACGCCTAGAACAACTGCACCTATAAACATAAGAAGTGCGATCACTTCTATGACCCAGCCGATCGCATGCGCACCACGGAACCGCTCTTTTGAATCAGGAATGACTTCCAGATTCTCCTTTGGTGCAGACGAGAAAAACCTCTTATCCTGAATAAAACCGACTACTCCATATAAAATGAGGAAATACGCCACCCAGATCATAACCGTTGCAACTATCGTTATCACCATTTTACTCTCAACCTCCTAAGTACTTTGAGTTAGTTCTATCTAACGATTATTATAGCATACTGACTTATGATTACAAGCCACTTTCCCCTTATAATTCCTTATATAAAAAGATGGGAGCCTGTGCTCCCACCTTCATAACCTAACTTAATTTTTCTACCTTGTTTCTCTGTATTTTCTTCAAAAATACATATCCCGCTAGGCATGAGACAAATTCTGTAATCGGGAACGCCCACCAGATCAACGAAACACCCATCTGACCATTTCTTACAAAAACAGAAAAAATAGCTGCCAATGGCAATATGATCACAAGCTGTCTGAGAAGTGATATTATCAGCGACTCAAGACCGCCATTCAATGCCTGATAGATGCCCTGATATGCCACATTGATTCCGGCAAATACAAAACTGATCGAGATAATTCTCATTGCACCGATAAAATACGCTCTTGACTGACCTGCATTGAACAGCGAGGCAAAGGCATTTGGAAAAATCTCTGTGATGAGAACGCCCAGGATCATCAATGCTATGGTATAAATAAGACCATAGCGGATTCCATCTTTGATCCTTTTCTTGCTTCCCATGCCATATGCAAAAGCTATGATCGGAGTGATTGCATCTCTCAGTCCAAATGCAAGGAACAATACAAACTGCTGCACCTTATAAAACAATCCATATGCCGTCTGGGCAGAAGGATTGAATTTTAAAATAAGATTCATCGCATAAACCATAATTGACATAAGTGCCTGTGCAATGATTGCAGGAAGACCAATGGAATAGATTTCTTTCATAGTTCTGGCACTCGGCTTCATATGTTTTATTCCATGTTCAAATTCCTTATTTAACTTCAGATGAAATACCAGAAGCAAACCGGCAGATACGATCTGTCCTATGACGGTAGCATATGCGGCTCCCGCTACTCCCATTTCCGGAACAGGGCCAATACCATAGATCATGATCGGGTCAAGAATAATATTTATAACAGCTCCCGCAACCTGACCGATTGTTGAATAAAGGGAACGTCCTGTTGCCTGTAATAATTTTTCAAACAATGAAAAGAAGATAATGCCAAAGGACAACACACAGCAGATCCGCAAGTATGTTGTTCCCATCGAGATAACTTCCGGATCAACGGTCTGTGATGAGATGTAGGCTTTCACTCCAAAGATACCAAATAACAGACATACCACATAAATAATTCCACCAAGAAATAAGCTGTTGCCTGCAACTCTTGCTGCTTTTTTCACATCTCTCTGTCCAAGTGTCATGGCAAGAAGTGCATTTGTTCCTACACCTGTTCCGATTCCTACAGCCACCATAAGCATCTGAACCGGAAATACCAGTGTGAGTGCATTTAATGCCGCTTCACTCCCCACCTCCATATTGCCTACAAATGCACTGTCCACAATATTATAGACAGCCTGCAATGCCATCGATAAGATCATCGGTATTCCCATCTGAACCATCAGCTTATTTACCGGCATCTCCCTCATCTTATTACTTTCCACCATCTTAATTTAATCCTCCTTTTTCACACAAAAAAAGTGTGTACTTATCTTATAAGTTGGACTTACGCTGATAAGCTACACACTTTCTAATGGCAATATATAATTAAAAAAACGAGCAGCAAAACTGGATTTACGCATGTTTGCTACTCGTTCAAGACGTTATTATATTTCTCATTTTCGAAAAAGTCAAACGGAAAATTGGGATAGCTTTAATCCGACAAACTCTGCCCGACTTTCTTGGTTTGCTGTGTGGCTGCTCCTTTGATACATAACTTCCAGCCAGATGAATGCGGTTAAAATATGCCATATGAAACGAACTCCTTATTTTCTCTTATCCCGGACAAATAATGATCCGGCGTTTTTCTGTTACACTCATAGTTTACATTGAAATATCACGCAAAAAAAGTACGCACTTTTTTATTACATAGTCACCTTTTCGTAACCACTTACTTCATTAAAAAAGATCCAGCATATTATCCAGATAGACAGCCTCCCGGACGTGCAGTTGATATTCCGGTTTTGTCATATAATAAAGCAAAAATTCCAGGACCAACGCACTGCCAAGACTCCGCCCCTCAATCTTAAAATGAGAAAATCCCATCGGCAGATATGTTTCTTTTATATCATTGATTCCGATAAATCCCGGATTTGTCATTGCCTTTGAAAAACGATAACCGCCCATGACATCCGAAGCCGTACACTCATGCTCCGGGCAGTCCTCTCCAAGATTCTTGCGACTGACCGTTTCATAACATTTGCGTCTGTCCTTGCAGCCAAAGGAACAACATTCATTACACAGGAATTCCACTTTATCCCTCTGCGACTGTGTCAGTGTTTCCCATTTGTCCCATGCCTTATTCAATCGGAAATCCGGCACAACATAACGGAAATCTTTCCGATCTGTCTCCTTTACCAACTCCTCAAAATCTGTCAGAACCTTTGTAGTCGATGATACAAAATAAAAACCCGGATATTGCTTTTTCAGGTAATCCAACAACAGCTCCGAATGCACGATCACCCCATTTTCTGCCTTTCCGTTTTTTTCAAATAATCTGCAAAGCTCGTTACATCTCTTATCTGCCAGATGCTCCTCGCAAAGCAGCGAGTTACTGAAGGTCAGCCGGGCTGAGATTCCATACTCGTCCATCAATTCCCGAACATCCTCCGGATCACAATCACCATATCCAACACGTCCGCCACCCCACAGGCAGTCCGCCGGAGCACCATAGATCGAACCGATCTCGCACCAGTCATAGAAATATTCTCTGTGCTCACGGAACAATGGCAGGAAGATACGATACAGCTCATAGAATTCGAACAGTCCCGGCAAATGATAATATGCTGTTTTATCTGTATGAATACATGCGTTTTTCGGTGCTTTACTAAATGTAATTGTAAATGGCTTCTGCATATATTACCTCATTTTATACTTTTTTTATATTTTCCTTTATTTTATACTTTTTTACAAGATAATTTCTATAAAGTAAGAATGCCGATAGTTCCCGGCTCTCGAACGTGACCATTATATAAGAAAAAGCAACCCGGCAAACATGATCACCCCGATTACATTTGCTTTTGCCGGAAGTTTTGTTGGCAGGATCACGATTGCAAGCGGCAGCAGATTAAAAATACATGCCCATGCCGGAAGTGAAGTTTTTCCTGCCACAACAGCAATAAAAAATGCTGCCGCAAATACCAACATTCCCAGATATCCCAGATACATCGTATAACAGGTTGTCTTAAAGAAATCCCATACCGCGTGCAGAGCTTCTTCTGTCAGATTTAATTTTACAAAAAACCATTCAACCAGACAACAGAACAGATGATGCAATACAAGATTGATAAACATGACAAGTGTTGCTATCAGCATGATCAGATAATATGTTTCTGAATACTGCTGCATCCAGTCACAAAGAGCTATGTATCCGAATATCTCAAGCGTCATTGCACACACGCCCAACAACATCGCAACCGACAGATTCTTCAGTGGCATTCCATGAAAGGCTACCTTGGATTTTTCATAATCCTTAAAATTTGTCAGATCGACTTTTCCATTTGGAGCATATGTCAGAAATCCATCTGAAATCCCACACAATATATGCCCGATCAATGCCATCACCATAAATATTTTCCACTGTAACATAATATCTATTCTCCTTTATAAAAAAAATATGCCAATACAGTTAGCCTCTGCTAACTATATTAGCATATTCTTCATCAACCATGCAAATGCTTTCGCCGTCCGGAGCACCATATTAAATTATAAACGTTTCCAGATCATCCGGGATCAGAAGATTCCCACTGAAATATTTTCTTCCTTCTTCATAATACAATTCTTTTCGATGTGAAAGATTCCGATCCTCTGTATGATACAGCAACAGATTTTTCACATGCAATTCTTCTGCAAACTCACAGGCATTTTTCACTGTTGAATGATGCTTCTCGTATGGATGGAATATATCCGCCTGACTATCCAGACAAAATGCTTCGTGCAACAACCATGTACTGTTCTCTGCATACTTCTTTTCACATGGATTGTATGGTTCATCTCCGCAGCAGGTTAATCTCTCTCCATCTCCCAGTTCCATGCAGAAACCGAACTGTTTCGCTTTTGTGGATTGGATATCAAAAAATGTAACCCGTTTATTCAAAATTTCAACAGACTCTCCATTTTTAACTGCTATCAGATGCAGCCGTTTACCGATAAAATCTGTCTCTTTCTTTGGCAGAAGTTTTCTGGCCAGATCAAGCAGCAGATCAATGACTTCATCATGTGCATATATCACAGCTTCGCCTTCATATTCGCCCTGCTTCATATGCTGGCATATCATACGGATCATCCATATGATACCCGTAATGTGATCGATATGTTTATGTGTCACAAAGATAGTTCTAACCTCTTTCCAGTCAATTCCAGCATGCTTTAACTGATGCAGAATGGCACTTCCACCGCCACCATCCACCATAAAATATTCCTCATTTTCCTGCAACACAAAACAGGTGTTATAACATTCCGTAACAAGTGCATTTCCTGTTCCAAGCATCGTAATATTCATAAAGTATCACCTTCTTCTGATCGTTCCTTTTGTTCGTTCCATCACCCATGCAAATGCTTTCGCCGTCCGGATTCCCGGTTCTTTAAAATGATTTCCCGAATTCCATTCCAGCATACTGTCAATCTCCTGCTCCTGCAGCCATCCATACAATTCCCGGATACAATCGCCTACCGCAGCCATAACCTGATTCTTCGTTCTTTCTTCCCGATCACCAAGACTCAGATAAACAGCAGGGCTTGCAATCCCATATTCTTTCACATACGAAAGAAATCCCGGAAACCAAACCGACGGGGATGCTGCCGCTATCCCGGCAAACCTGTCCGTCTGGCAGGATGCCCAAAGTGCAAACAGCCCCGCAAGGGAATATCCACCAAGACAATAAGTCTTACTTTCATCCTTACACAATTCCAATATCTGTGCCAGTAACGTCGACGCACCCTCGCCAAAATCTTCATTTCCAAATACAGCAGGTGCTCTCCACGGAGACAGATCCTGATTCCAGCTATCTACTTTAACTGCGACCATCTGAAATTCCAGAGAAGTCCTCTTCTTTATCTCTGAAACCTCATTTTCTATATCATGCACATCATGATCTCCCACTGGCTGAATCAATACAATATTTGCTTCCGGATCACCATATTTATATACAACCATTTTTGCTCTCCAAATTTAAGTATATTATTATAATATCTGAAACACCACCACTCCGCAAACACATAATATACTTCCCTTTCTCCTGAAATACCGGACAAAATAACGCTATCTGATCAAGGCACTTCGATTATATTGCTGACTCTGATATACGTTCCATTTATATATGCCTCAAGCCAGATCGATGTATCCGGATATGTATATTCTGCCGGCAGCTGCAATTCACCTCCTGCTGCTCTATCCAAAAGAAGCGAACCATCCCGCTCAATATGCCAGCCCAGATTATCATATCCTTCGACTTCATCTCTTGTGATCACGCCATTTTCATAAGTCAGTGTAAATGCTTCAACAACCGGTGTTTCTGCAATTAACTGATATCTGTGCGAAAAATACCGGATACTTCCAAATCTTCCGTTTTTCTTTTTATACACAACCGTTGCATCGCAGTCTCTGAAATTAATACCGGCTTCCCTGCCAACGATCGAGCCGGTTTCAGGGCCGGGTGTTCCAACCATACCTGATACATTTACATTTATCCAGTCTTCAGAACCATAAATTTCTCCGCCTGCAATTCCTACATACGTTCCTCCAGACACATATGCCTTTTCAAAAGTGATATTCTTCATCTGCAAGGAATAAGAATATCCTACAAATCCGCAATGTCCACCGTATTTTGTATCTATATGCATATTTTTTATTATATGATTTTGTCCATCTATAAGCCCCACAAATGTAGTGTGCTCAAGATATCTGTCTGGTCTGTACCATCCGCCCATCGGAACCCATTCCAGACCGTCAAGATCTATATCCGCCTCAAGGTAGAGTTCCACGGAATCATTATACCCTTTGACTGCATTGACATAATACACAACTCCAGCCAGTTGTTCCTTTGTTTCTACATGAAACACGGGAGCATTTTCTAATGCCCAGTCCGTGTCCGCAATCTCCATGATCGAGCCGGTATCCCCATAATTTTCCCAGTCTGTTTTTGTCGGATCATAGTCCTTGTTGTTATAGGTTTTCAAGTTACCTCGTCCGGCAGCATATTCCGGATCTGGATACGGATAGTCCCCATAAACACTGTCCTCTGAGTCTGCATATGAATATTCTTCATAAGTACTGTCTTCCAGATCTGCATCTGTATAATTCTCATATATTGATCTTGGAATAAATATGCCGAAAAGCACTCCGAATATAATTATAAATATTTTCCACATAGTAATTTCCCCTTCCCAATTATATAAACCCTATCTTTTTGTTACTACTGTATCAAAGACATATTTTTCTTTTATCTGCTTTAACATCTCCATATGCGGCATCTGCAAATGCTTCTGCTGATCCTCCTCCGATTCCCATTCCTCTACGAGCAGCAGTTTGTCCGGATCTTCGACATCCTCATAATAATTATATGACACACATCCTTTTTCCTTCCGAATCTGATCTAAAATCCCGGATGCCATCACAGTCTCAACAAATTTCCCTCTCATCCCTGATTTTGTTGTATATCTGACAAGCAAAACGATGTTTTTCATTTTTTCTCTCCTGTTATTTATAATTTTATTAGTCATGCCTAACCTCCGTAATTATAGCATGCCTTTATTAAATTATAAATTTTCCGCCGCATATAGCTTCCTTGTCTGTTTCCGGTTACGTCGGCGTCCCAACCTCGATCAGATTTCCATCCAGATCATAGAAACGAACCACCTTCTGTCCCCAACTGTGAACCATAAGTGGATTTACATATTCAATCGATGGATATAACCGCTCCAGCTTTTCAACAAAAGCTTCGATATCCCGCTCCTCAAAATATAGCTCGGCGGAATTATTGTGGGATATCACATCTCTTTTTAGAAAATCTTTCCATATCCTCTCATCCTGCAATACAAGTCCTTCCGTCAGGATCAGATTTCCGTCATTATCTAATATTGGTTCGAGTCCAAACAGATCATGGTAAAATTGCTTTGACCGTTCAATATCTTTCACAACAATTAACACATTCCTCAGTCTCATTCCACACCTCCATATTTTTATCTGTTTTAAATGATTTCCGGTCTTTCACATAAAAAGTCACATTTACCTTCGGACTCAAACAGGCACTTGTATTTACCGGCACTATGCATCTCATTACGAAATCTTTGGTAATGTCAATATATAATTAACTGGATGCAGTTATAACTCCACCTTTATTTTTTCTATTTTCTAATATATGACTCTGCCATAGACAGCAGCGTTTCTCTGTTGTTCAACTCAGGACTGCCAAGCACCTGATTCAGAAGCTCCTGCAGGATATCGCCGATCTCTTTTCCCGGCTTTACGCCAAGTGCGATCAAATCCTTTCCATTGATGGCAAGCTGTTTAATCGTCAGACAATCTTTCGCATCCGTGATCTCCTGATACAATTTCTCCAGATGCTCGATGCTGCCTCTCCGTTCTTCTAACTTATAATCACTCTGCGCCGCCATATCCGCCCGGCGGATCTTGATATAATAAGGGAAGAAATCTGCTCCCATCCTGCTGAGTGCTTTTCGGAAGGTTGTCTTTTTCAACATCTCCCCTAAACCATAATCATGCCACAGCACCATCTTGCATACCAGATCTGTCGTTTCATTGTCAAACCGCAGTCTGCGAAGCACCTTACGGGCAATCTCTGCCCCCTTCTCATTATGTCCATAGAAATGGTCGATACCATTTTCATCCACGGTATGACATTCCGGCTTTCCCACATCATGAAGCAGCGCAGCCCATCTGCATACTGTAGTTGGCTCGATAACCTTAACTGCTTCCATTGAATGAACGCCTACATTGTATTTATGGTATGGATTATTCTGCGGCTGTTCCATCATTCGGTCAAATTCCGGCAGGATATATGCTGTTATGCCTGTCACATATGCTTCCATCAATTTCTCCGGATGCGCAGAAGTCAGCAATTTGTCAAGCTCCACGCGGATACGTTCGGCACTGATATCCTGTAAGAACTGTGCCCGCAGGATCATCGCCTTTCTGGTATCCCTCTCGATCGTGAAATCAAGCTGGCCTGCAAACCGGATCGCCCGAAGGATTCTCAGAGCATCTTCATCAAATCGTGCCAGCGGATCACCGACCGCTTGATGACCTTATTGTCAGATCATCCATTCCACCGAACAGATCGATCACACCTGCTGAAGGACTGTATGCCATAGCGTTGATCGTAAAATCCCTACGCTTCAGGTCTTCTTCTAAATTTGCAGTAAATTCCACAGAATCCGGTCTTCTGTGATCGGAATATTCTCCATCCACCCGGTAGGTGGTTACTTCATATGCCTCTTTACCAAACATAACCGTAACCGTACCATGCTTAATTCCGGTATCGATCGTCCGTCTGAATAACGCCTTTACCTGTTCCGGTCTTGCTGCTGTCGTAATATCCCAGTCTCCCGGTTCTCTGCCAAGAATACTGTCTCTCACGCATCCACCAACAATATAGGCTTCATACCCGGCAGCTTCCAGTGTCTCTATTACCTTTTTCGCATTCTCCGGCATCCTGATCTCCATATCACAACCTCCTCCTTGGGTATTTCTATGCCTTTCTGTACACAATACCATTACTTTATTTTTTGATAGGGTATCTCTCATCTTCTCTTCTATTATACCCTATGATCTATCCTTCACTTGGGTATCACTTCTGTTTTCTAGCTGTCATACCCACGCGCCTACCCTTCGGCGGGGTATTAACAAGATTTTTCATCCAATATACCCTTAAGCGCCACCATCTACGCCATATTTCATGATTGCGCCACCATCTATGCCATATATTTCATGATATCAATTAAAAACAGCATATTCCATCCCAAATATATATTACATTAAAATAGGTGATAACAATCTATTAATATGTTTGTTATCACCTATTGCAAGTATCATAAATTCCGCAAAATCAAATACACTACTTATCTATCATCTGCTAATGGCTGGTCTTTCTTTTATCATACTTTGCCAAAGTATACCATAGTCTTTGCCGGTGTTCCTCTTAGTATGCCTTGCCAAAGTATACCATAGTCTTTGCTGGCTTACCGCAATGTACACAGACATCGGACAAATGCTCCTGCTCAAATGGCATACATCTGGTTGTTGCACCGGTCTCATCCTTGATTGCTTCCTCACAGGCTCTGTCGCCACACCACATAGCCTTGATGAATCCCTGCTTTCTTGTCAGAATGTCAGTGAATTCTTCCCAGTTATGAGCTCATGTGTATTGGCATCTCTGTGAGCAGTTGCCTTTGCAAGCATGTCTGCCTGCATCTTCTCAAGGATCTCTCCAACTGCTTCTGTAATATTATCTAATGAAACAACTGTCTTTTCTCTGTTATCACGACGCACGATAACTGCCTGACCAGCTTCAATATCCTTTGGTCCGATCTCGATACGAACAGGGATACCACGCATCTCCTGCTCAGAGAATTTCCAGCCTGGGTTCTTATTAGAATCATCCAGCTTAACTGTGAACTTCTCAGAAAGAGCAGCCTTGATCTCCTGTGCCTTTTCAAGAACACCTTCCTTCTTCTGGTTGATCGGAATGATCATAACCTGTGTAGGAGCGATTCTTGGTGGAAGCACCAGGCCGCTGTCATCACCATGAACCATGATGATCGCACCGATAATTCTGGTTGACATACCCCATGAAGTCTGGTGTACATACTGTAATTTATTATTTGCGTCTGTATACTGAACGCCAAATGCCTTGGCAAATCCATCTCCGAAATTATGGCTTGTACCGGACTGAAGTGCCTTACCATCATGCATCAGAGCTTCGATCGTATAAGTAGCCTCTGCACCTGCAAACTTCTCTTTATCTGTCTTACGTCCCTTGATCATAGGAATAGCCAGAACCTGCTCACAGAAATCAGCATAGACATTTAACATCTGGATGGTTCTTTCCTCTGCTTCTTCTGCTGTAGCATGTGCCGTATGACCTTCCTGCCATAAGAATTCCATCGAACGAAGGAAAGGTCTGGTTGTCTTTTCCCAACGAACAACTGAACACCACTGGTTATAAACCTTTGGAAGATCTCTATATGAATGAATGATATTCGAATACAGATCACAGAACAGAGTCTCTGATGTAGGTCTTACACATAAACGCTCCGGAAGTGGATCCAAGCCACCCTGTGTTACCCATGCAACTTCAGGTGCAAATCCTTCTACGTGATCCTTCTCCTTCTGAAGAAGACTTTCAGGAATGAACAATGGCATATATACATTTTCTACGCCTATTTCCTTGAATCTTCTGTCGAGTTCCTTCTGTATATTTTCCCAGATGGCATAACCGGCCGGTCGTAAAATCATGCATCCTCTTACACTTGAATAATCTGTAAGCTCTGCTTTCTTTACAACATCTGTGTACCACTGGGCAAAATCTTCGTCCATGGAAGTAATAGCCTCTACTAATTTCTTTTCATTAGCCATCTCAATTTTCTCCTTTATATACTTATAAAAATAATTCTATCGTGCAGCCTTTTAAATGTGTCTGACATCTATACCTGTCCTTTAAAAAGTTACATACCTTCTGTCATTATATAGATATAACCTGATATTTTCAAGGGATTTTTGCCGGTTCTGCCAGAATGTAAAACATTTTTTCTTGCAATTTGCACTGTTTCTGTATATATTATCCATGATGAAAAGCACTAAACACAGGAATGAAAAATCATTTGTCTGCAACGGATGATCTTTCCATATTCCAAACAAATAATGAGGGTAAAATAATGAATAAACAGGAGTCAAATACATCTTTCCATTTGAAAGGCGAATCAACAAAAACCGGAAAACTTCCGGTCTCTGAACAATATCTGGAAGATAAGGAAATCCAGGATCAGACAGAACAATTAAAAAATCAGACAGATATATCAACAGAAGGTCTGACAGAGACAGCCATTCTTCGTTTAAAAGCGGAGCAAACTTCTGCAAATAAGTCAAATGGTATCTCCGGTGCCACTTACAGCATCAGCACCTCCTACCACGAGGCAGTTGGGGAACAGCAGGCATCTCTGACAAGACAGCGCAAGAACCGCCATACCTTTGCAATCGTCCGGAAAACCATAACACTTGTTGTAATCTTTGCAATCCTGGTTGCAGGTATCTACTTCCTGTCCACACATCTCCGGAATCTGAAGCCACACGATGACAAATCCATGCAGGAGCTTCTCTGTGAATCAAAATGGACAATAGAAGATCTTGGCAGTTTCATATTCACAGAAGACAACAAAGTGATCAAAAAGAAAGGCTCCACCGAAACTGGAACCTATGAAGTAACAGATGACGACATTTTGATCATGCATTTCAAAAAAGAAGATCTGAGTTATCTGTTGGAAACCAGTTCAGATGGAACCGTAAAATGGGTACACAGCTATAATGGCTTTGAAGAAGTCATTATTCCGAATACCATTCCAATTACAAAATAATATTAAAATTCATCCAGCTCGATGATCTCAAAGGCTTTGCCCTCCGGCTCATTCTTAAAGATCATATGCTCACCCGTCACCGGATGTTCGAATTCCAGTCTGGATGCATGCAGACCGATCTGCTTATAAGATTTCTTTGTTTTCTGGAACTTTGGATTATACTTTGTATCGCCCCAGATTCCGGCTTTTTTACCAGCCATCTGTACACGGATCTGATGGGTTCTGCCTGTGATAAGATTGATCAGAACATAACTTAAGATTCCATCATCTGTCTCCATGACATCTAACACTTCATAATCCAGCTCCGCTAATTTGGCTCCCGGCGTATCTTTATCCACAATTCTTGTGACATTTGTCTTGTTATCGTGAATCAGATAATTCGTAATCGTTCCGGCATCATTCGGAAGTTCTCCGGTTAAGATTGCCTGATAATATTTGACCATCTCGCCATCTTCACTCTGCTTTGACAGCTTCGAAGCAGCCTCCTTGTTCTTGGCAAATAACATAATGCCGCCAACCGGACGATCCAGTCTATGGATCGGAGCCAGATATGGTTCCTCTGTCCGATGCTCTTTCTCAAAAATGCGAAGCTTCAACATACTGACCATATTTTCAGAATTCTTCTTGTCCGGCTGGGATGGCAGCCCATACGGCTTCACCGCAACCAATATATCATTATCTTCATATAATACTTCTATCTTCATCTGTTATCTCCTTATCAGAACCTATCAAAATCCAAAGCTCTGATGCACACTCTCCCATCTGTGCAGGCTCTGTCCTCACACTTTTTCACTACATTCTGAATCGGTATCCAACGCCCCATACAGTTTCGATGTACTGTGGCTTAGATGTATCAAATTCGATCTTCTCACGGATCTTCTTGATATGAACCGTAACGGTTGCGATATCTCCGATACTCTCCATATTCCAGATCTTGTTAAACAGTTCATCCTTTGAAAATACCTTATTCGGATTGCTTGCAAGGAAAGTCAGAAGATCGAATTCCTTATTTGTAAATACCTTCTCTTCTCCATCCACATAGACACGACGATCGGTCTTGTCAATCTTTAATCCACGGATCTCAATGACATCATTCTGCAATGCGGTTGAACCAATCAGACGCTCATATCTGGAAATATGTGCCTTTACTCTGGCAACCAGCTCACTTGGACTGAATGGCTTTGTTACATAATCATCAACACCAAGTCCAAGTCCACGGATCTTATCAATATCATTCTTCTTTGCTGTAACCATGATGATCGGAATATCCTTCTTCTCACGAATCTGACGACAGATTTCAAATCCATCCAGATCCGGAAGCATCAGATCAAGCAGGATCAGGCTGTAATCATTCTCTAATGCCTTATCCAGACCCTTTGCTCCATTTGTCTCTATCTCAACCTCAAAATCATTCAACTCCAGATAATCCCGCTCCAGCTCTGCTATGCTAAGTTCATCTTCAATTATCAGTATTCTGCTCATCTTTATTTTCCTCCTTGATGTATTTCTTCAATGTGAAATAGATCGTTGTACCTTCACCTTTCTTACTGGTCGCCCAGATCTTTCCACCATGTTCTTCCACGATCTTCTTGCAGATAGCAAGCCCCAGTCCGCTTCCACCTCTGGAACGTCTTGCACTGTCTGCACGATACGTTCGGTCAAATATATGCGGCAGGCTCTCTTTGTCGATCCCCCGTCCATCATCATTGATCGATACCTTGATCATTTTCTCACTTTCTTCTATAGAAATGTCAATATGACCTTCCTCTTTATCTGTATACTTGATCGCATTTGTCACAATATTGTTGATAACACGCTTCAACTGATCCGGATCAACAACAACCTTTACATCTTCCGCACAATAATTGTTATAGTTCAGTGTCATATTATGTGATAACAGATCTGCCCGAACCTCTTCCATACAGTCATTAAAATAGTCTTTTACCGATACTCTGTGGAATTCATACGGAATCGCATTGTTCGTGATATTGGTATATAGCGACAATTCGTTGATCAGCGCATCCAATTCATTTGCCTTATTATAGATCATCTTCAGATAACGATCCTGCTTCTCCGGTGTGTCTGCCACACCATCCATCAGACCCTCAACGTATCCTTTGATCGTTGTGATCGGAGTTTTCAGATCATGAGAAATGTTACTGATCAGCTCCCTGTTTTCTTCCTCATACTGCATCTTAAGCTCAACCGATTCATTCAGGCGCTCTCTCATGTCGTTAAATGACCGGCACAATTCTCCAATCTCATCTTTTCTTCCATCACTGACCTCTACCGGCTCTCCCAGATTCCCGGTACCAATCTCCTCTGCTGCCTCCTTCAGACGAACCAGCGGACGGATGAACTGTACATATACCAGTGTCGACAAAGCAGTTGTCAGAACCAGCATGATCAAGAACATCATAAGGATAAATCCAACCAGCGCACTCTTAAACTGGCTGACGTAATTACCATAATATGTAACCAGGAAAATACTGATCGATTTGCCATTGATCTGATAATCGATCTCATTACACAGATATGCCTGTGGAGATGTCAGCATATATTCATAAGTTTTGCCATATTTTCCAAATGCATATGAACCCTGATCGCCCATTTCCCCGGAACCGGACTCTGATGAACTGTTTTCTACTTCCTCCTGCTTGATTCCCTTCTCACCATTTATATAGATTGCACGTTTGGTAAGTAAAGACGCTTCCAGTTTTTCTACTTCATCTTTTATACCGGAATATGTAAATTCACCATCAATATAGACAAGCACCGATGTCCTGTAATTTCCGGCTTTCTGGTTCAGACTGTCCAGATATTTCTTATCATAGAATTTGCCCGGATCTGTCTGCAGATCCTCCTGCACATCCGACATGATGATCGACAGATTCCGGTATGTTTCCTTAATCGGATCGCTGATCGAATATAATGACTGTATACTGTAACCGTCACCAAACATTTCTGACAAATAACTTCGTCCAATCACGATCGTACCTACCAACATGATCAGCACGATAAAGATCCAGACGGAAACCAACGCCCATTTAACTTTTTTTATGATCTTCATATGTTTTCCTTTATAATTGTTTTTCCTCGCATTGCTCCAGATTTCTCTCGCATCGCTCATCTCGTAATCCTTCGGATTTCTCTCGCAATGCTCATCTCGTAATCCTTCGGATTTCTCTCGCAATGCTCATCTCGTAATCTTTCAGATTACTCGATGTCCGTGCTTCGCACTATCAGATCATAAAAATAAATCAGGTCTTGTGCAAGCACAACCTGGTTTATTTTTATGATCTGGCATTGCTCGGCATACGCTCATTATATCACGGATTCAATTTCTCTTATATGAAGTTTTTATAAAGAAAGACTAACAGATGGATGAAGCTGGCATATGTTCTTATTTATTCTTCTTACCAAATAATCGTTTTTTCTTTTTTCCTCCGGCTTCTGCTGCCGCGATCTCCCGTCTGGTCTGCTGCATTTCCCGGATCACGGTATCCAGTCTCTGATACCGTTCCTCTGCCCGCTCATCCTGTTCCTTCATAATAACATCCATCTGCTTTGCGATCTGCTCTGTTGCTTCCGCAGTTACTGCCTGACTGATCGGCTTGATATTCTCCTTTATCGAATTTCCCACAATCTTCGTCATCATCGACTGGAACTGTACCAGCTTAAAATCAACAATCCGCTCCTGATCCTCACCCGGCTCCTCCGTGATCTGGGTAACTGTATTGACCAGTTCCGAGGTGAAATCTGTTTCAACCTCCTTCGATGCCGTTTCAACCGGAACTCCATTTTCCAGAATATCATACATTTTCTGCACCAGTTCATGGATCGCCTTTAACTGGATCCCCCGATCCTTCAGCTCCTTTATCTTCTTCAAAATTCTGATATCCTGCTCATCATAGTACCGATGTCCCATATCATTTCGCTTGATCCTCATATCCAGTTCTTCTTCCCAGTAGCGAAGCACATGTGGTTCAACATCCACCATTTTTGCCGCCTCTTTTATCAGATATTTATTTCCCATTTGAATAGCACCCTCCTGATATTTTTTGTGAACCTCCCAGAAGGCCTGTCCACTTCACAAAATAATTCTACATTTATCTTCCCCTCTCTACAATTCTTATCGTGAGCATTCTTTTTACAGCTTTCTACATAAAAAAACATCCCGGTCAGAACATTATCCGGATTCCTTTTCAGCTTCCGGGCAACATCTCCAACCGGGATGTAATATCATATATTTGCAGGCTAATTATTGATCTTTACAATCTTATAAACCCCATCCGATGTCATGCGAAAATAAATATTCTTACTTGCTGAACCGATCAGCCATGCATCACCATCCCTACTCTTCCGCAGGTTATCGATTGCATCGGTTCCTACTGCCTCCAACAGCTTATCTGTGAAGATCTGATCAGCCGGGATCGCCATCAGCTCATCTATATTTGCAATGGACTCTCCGCTTCCAAGTTCCTGCGGATAGTTCAGGATCTCAGACAAGCCATTGACATCCTTATTCTGGAACACCGTTATGATCTGTTGTGCAAATGCTTTACTTTCCGCCTCTGCATGCTCAATTACATCTTCTCTCTCATCATAATGATCCTCAAATGAAAGCAACGGAAGGATACTGTCTACAACTGAATCCTCTGCTGTTACATAGATGTACAGACAATAATGAATATTCGTATCACTCCAGAAAACAACCCTGCCCGGATTCAGCTTATAATACGTTGCATTGTATCCCTGAACCCCTGATACCAGCATATCTCCGGTACCGGTATTCGTTACCCCTGCCAGATCAAAATCACTGTATACCGCAGACGCAAGGAACTGACAATCAATTCCGTTATAAACAAATTTTATACAGGCGATCTCTTTATTTTTGATCTCGTATGAAACATCCTTAACCATATTTGAAGAAGCAACATCAATGATCATGCCAAGCCGCTTAAAATCCTCCGGACCACTGACCGGGCCGTCAGTTACAACCTCTGTTGTCTCTTCTTTTGGCTGACTGTCGGCTTTTCCACAAGCAGTACAGACCGCAAGTAATCCTGTTAAAATGCACAGACTATAAATCCATTTTCTGAACTTCTGCACGTTATTTCCTCCTAATGGCAGCCATTCTGCTTGCACTTATACTGCATATTTGGATCGGTTGGATCCCATGTGTGCCAGGATGGCAGCTTATATGCAGTTGGCTTTGGAAATGGATCACTGCCCTTTTTATTTATGATCGTAACCTTTGTTCCGACCTCACAATTATCATATAACCATTTTGCATCTCCGGCGGTCAGTCGGACACATCCGTGAGAGCAGGTTGTCCCCAGCTTGTTATATGCATATACACTGAGTGCGTTATTATTATTTACATCATTATAATATACGGAATGGAACAGATATCCTTCATAGATACCGGTACACCACTGTCCCCAGCAAGGTCCCATCAGTTCATGCCATCTGTAGTGACTCTGTGTATGGAAGGTTCCAAGCGGTGTGCTCTGACCTGTAGAACAAATAAAGGAACGGACCGGAATGATATAACCCTTATCTCCATCCTTCGCATATACCGTAACAACATTTGAATACTTATTTACAATGATCTCATAAGAATCCTGCTTGCCAATAACATCATCCACTTCTACCGCACGTTTTCCGTTTGAGCAGAAATAGAACTTATAACCATCCACATATGCCCATTTCTTGCGATACATCACACCATCCGTACCGAAATAATAATAGGCATCCTTGATCTTCTTATAACCTGTCTGCGGATGTCCGTTATTATCGCAATAGTATGTATTTCCATCTATAGTGACAAGCCCTGTCGCATTTGCAAGTTTTCCATTTGTCCGGAAAATATAGATCTTACCGCTGATCGTATGTGGACCTGTATATGCAGTTCCGGTCCTGTCAAAATAATATGTATTCTTGTCAACGGTCTTCCATGCTTCCTTCACAGCCGCACCATCAGATTCAAAATAATAATACTTGCCATTGATCTGTTTCAGTCCGGTTGCCGCATATCCGGTATCCTCCATATAATAAAGCTTTCCATTATATGTTATGAACTGATTTCTGTAGAGCACACCATTCTTATTGAAATAACAGGTATGTCCATCGACAGTTGCAAGTCCGGTTGTTGCCTTTCCGTTACTGCCAAAATAAAACTTCTTGCCATTGATCGTGCGCCATTCATTCTGGATCATTCTTCCATATTTTGTAAAATAATAATACGTTCCCTTTACCTTTTTCAGACCGGAGAATGTATATCCCTTATATCCAACAAAATAAATATTTCCATTTACTGTAAAGAACTTGCTTTTCTGAAGTACGCCATTCTTATTAAAGAAATAACGATGTCCGTCAATCGTACAGAAACCTGTCTTTGCCTTTCCATCATAGCCAAAGTAGAACTTTTTGCCGTTGATCGTTTTCCAGGTCTTAACTGCCATTCTGCCCTTTTTGCTGAAGTAATAATAAGTTCCCTTTACCTTCTTCAGGCCGGAAAACGTATGTCCCTTATATCCAACAAAAAAAGTCTTTCCATTTACCTTGAAAAATTTGCTCTTCTGCAGCTCACCCTTATCATTAAAGTAATACCGGTTGCCATTAATCGTACAGAATCCCGTTTTTGCCTGTCCGTTATAGCCAAAGAAGAATTTCTTACCATTGACTACTTTCCAGACCTTCTTCTGCATTCTGCCATACTTATCAAAGAAATATCTGGCATCACCGATTTTCTTTTTACCGGTAACTGCCTGACCATTTTTCTTACTGAAATAATAGGTCTTTCCGGAAAGAACCTTCCAGCCCTTTACTGCCTTTCCATTCTCGTAATACTTCCGTCCGCCTTTTACATTTACCCAGCCGTTTTTCACTGTTGCCAGTTCTGCACCGGCTGTTGTCTGTAATTCTGCATCCGTAGCCTCTGCCTCATTTTCAGATGTATAAGCCTCTTCCGCTCTGGATGGTATTGATATTGCTCCTGCCATACATACGGCAAATGCCATCACCGCCAGTAAACCTCTAAGTATCTTTTTCATTGTTCTCTCCTCATCTAAGATATTCTTGAATATTTTCGATTCACCTGCTGTCTCCGTATTCCGATCACAAGTCCAATCTCCATTAATGTACATATGATGGCAGAACCACCTGCACTGATAAATGGCAGCGATACACCTGTATTCGGAAAGAAATTCACAGCCACACAGACATTGACTATAATCTGGAAAATGATATGTAAGATCACCCCGATCACAACCACACTTGCATATATATTTCTGGACTCTTTCACAACAATAACCATCTGATACAAAAGATATCCAAACATCAAAAACATAATAATAACACCGATCAGTCCAAGCTCCTCACAGATGATAGCAAAAATCATATCATTCTGTGCTTCCGGAATGTTGCTCAGCTTCTGTGTACCATTTCCAAGTCCCTTGCCAAGCAATCCGCCGCTTCCGATCGCATACAGAGACTGTAATGGCTGATAGCCAAGCGTACCTGCATACCGTTCCGGATCCAGCCATCCGAAGAATCTCCGAATCTGATATGGGTATTTGTCCATCTCACTGTCAAGCGGCATATTCGCCTTTAACCACATGATAAAGATAACAATCATTACAATACCAACCGCTGCAATGATCAGATGCATTTTTGGATGTTTTCCAACAATAAATGTCAGAATAAATACCATGAGCATAAGGATCAGGCAACTGCTCAGATTGGATGATATCTTCAATATCAGTCCCGCCTGAAGTGCAACTAACAGCCATAAGATCAAGGTATATCTGAATTTATCAAATTCCTTCCAGAAACGGTTCACATACCAGCCCATAAAAACGATCATACAGACCTTTGTTGCATCCGCAACCTGAAGCTGCATAAATCCCAGATTCAGCCATCTGGTCGCACCACCGGAATTAATACCAAGTGGTGTCTTTAACATAACGATCAAAACCAGAGATATAACATACGCCAGGATTCCACATTTCTTGATCAGCTTATACGGAACCCAGTTAAGGAATGCAGCAATAATAACTCCAAGTGCCATTACCTTCAACTGCTTTTTAAAGTAATATGCCGAATCGTAATTCGTGACGCGGCTGATCGACGATGTATAACTGGACGCACTGAAGATCATAATAAGTCCAAATGCCATAAGGAACACAACTGCAACTATGATCTTGATCTCTACTCCTGGGGTATAGGTATATCCTTTTTTCTCTGTCTGTCCGTTCTGTTCCACTTTTCCCCGAACACTCATATCCTGTCCGTTTGAAACCATGGTTACCCCTTTCTCACTTTAACGAATTTTTTATTTAATAGTAAATGTAAATTTCTCAACCAGCTTATCGGTATCATCATATACATATAAGGTTGCATCTCCCTTGATCGCAGATGACGGATCAATGCTCATCCATGTTGTATAACGATTCTTTACCTCTCCAAATGTAATGTCATTACTCTTTGTACCATCTGAATATATTACATACCCTTTCAGACTCATAGATGCATCATTTTCATTCAGATACATAGTATGTACATAGATCGTCTTGCTGGAATCCGCAGATGTCTTCTTATTTTTGTAATCATCCAGTTTATCATTTACAAATGATTCTACTGTCCATCCGATCAACTTTGTATAATCATCTTCTGCCGAACCATAATCTGCATAACGAAGATCACAGAGATAACTCATCGTTGTCTCATCACTGCGATCCTTATGATCCTTTACATAAGCTGCTTTTGCCTTGTTGATCTTATCCGTTACATCTTTCTTTGTAACCTGCTCGTATTTCTCAACAGCACCCTTGTAATCCTTGCTCTTGTAAAGAGAGCTTCCCCATTTTGTATAAGCACTGTCAATCTTCTTTGTGCAATCTTTATACTTGGAATCCACCTCACCGTAAGTCTTGATCGCATCCTCAAACTTCTTATCTGCCAGATATGTCTCTGCCTGCTTGATCAGACACTCATTTGCCTTATCGGAATAATCGGAATATTCTGATTTCAGGAACAGCTCTTTTGCTGCCGCATACTCTTTAGCTTCCATTTTGTCAGATGCATTATTGTAGTAACATTCCTTGATCTTATCTGCGGCATCCTTATAATCTCCGGCTGTCTCGTATGCCTTGACTGCCTCATCATATTTCTTCTGCTCTGCAAGTGTCTCACCATTCATGTAAGAACACTCTTTTACTTTTTCTGCCGCTCCGGTATAATCTCCTGCCTTTGTATAATACTCAGCAGCTTCTGTATATTTCTTCTCACCGTAGAGCTTCTCTGCCTGATTGAAATAACACTCTTTTGCCTTATCTGCTGCATCCTTATATTCATCTGCAACTGTTTCCAATGCAATTACTTTCTCATAAGATGCCGCCGCATCAATATAATTGCCTTCTTCTGCAAGACTTGCTGCATACTCATAATATACGCCGCCATTTACCTTAGTCTCTGCATCCTTCATCCAGCCGGCTTCTTATACAGTTCAACTGCATCATCGATCCGTCCATCCTTATAAGCCTCTTCTGCCTTGTTATAATTCAGATACTTTGGAACAACATAAGCAGCTCCACCGCCAAGAGCAAGAACAACTACGATCAGAATAATGATCAGTGCTACTTTTCCACCCTTGCCTTTTTTCTCTTTTGGCTGCTTTGGTGCCTTTGGTTCTTTTGAAGCCTTTGGAGCTTTCGGCTGTTTCGGAGCCTTTTCCTTTTTTGACTTTTTATCTTTCTTTTTTTCATCCTTTTCATTTACAGGCATACCACCCATAGCACCTGGCTGGCCAGGGATTGGTCTTGGCTGAAATGGCGGGATCCCATTCTGTGGTGCTGCACCCGGCTGACCCTGCATTGGTCTTGGCTGGAATGGCGGAACCATCCCATTTGGTCCCGGCATCGGACGGCCATTTGGTCCCGGCATTGGGCGGCCGTTTGGTCCCGGCATCGGCATTCCCTGATTCTTCAGCATATCGGCTGACAGAACCGTTGTACCTTCTTCATCCTCATTTTCTTCAACCTTCTTATCCAGATCAACTGCCTTTAATACAGTCGTCCCTTCTTCTTCCATTTCATCTGTATCAACAACAGCAGCATTTGCCTCTTTGCTGATGTCCGGCAATTCCTTTCCTATATCCTCATTTTTTGATACATCTGCTACCTGGGAAGCTACATCCTCCATTCCGACACTGTTACCGTTGTCAGCTGCCATATCCTCAACTTTTTTCCCGCAAACAGGACAAACCTTCATATCCGGTCCAAGTTCGCAACCACAATTATCACAATACATGACAGTTCCTCCTTATTTAATCTTGAAGAAAAATTCTTCATTTGAAAGCTGTATCGTACTATTATCCGGGATCACAACCTCAATATTGCTGTAAAGCATCTCCCCATTCAGGTATGTGTGATTGGTTGAATTATTATCCCTTAAATAATAAACACCATTTATATTTGTGATATAAGCATGTCTTCTGCTGACAGATTTATTGTCTGTAATCTTGAAATCAACACCCTGGTCTGCCTTACCCATACAGAATACCTGCTTATTAATATAAATCTTCTCTCCGGTTCTTTTTCTGACAAGAATTGGACGCTTCAGACCATCACTTAATGATTTCGACAATACTGTTGTCTCATCCTCGCTGTCATCCGGCTTTCTGGTTTGTCTGTCCTCGGACAGTCTGCCAATCTCTTCGTTTCTTCTTCGAACCTCCATCGCCAGTTTTCTGGCTTCTTCATTGTTCTTTCTGGCTTCATATTCTGCACGCATTCTGGCTTCCTCTGCGCGCATCTCTTCTTCCCGTGCCAACCGAACTTCTTCTGCCAGTCTTTCTGCTTCTGCCGAAGCTCTCCGGAATTCTTCTTCCGCCTGACTTGCCTGTTCCTCTGCCAGTAATCTGGCTGTATTTATCTCTTTTTTAGAATTCTCATCCTCCGCTTCCCGCATCTTACATGCATATAAAACTGCGGTCTGTGATTTGTTATTATATTCTTTTT
The DNA here is from genome assembly GCF_003478225.1 of Clostridium sp. AM54-37XD. NCBI lineage: Bacteria > Bacillati > Bacillota > Clostridia > Eubacteriales > Clostridiaceae > Clostridium > Clostridium sp. AM54-37XD. Next base: position 262,449 of record NZ_QUEV01000001.1, on the reverse strand, counting down.
CTGCGGCCTGTTTGTCAATCTCTGCCTGTATTCTGGCAGCTTCAGCGAGCATCCGCATCTCCTCTGCAGATCTGGCAACATTTGCCTGCTGTTTTGCATACTCTGCCAGCCGTTTTGCCTCACTCTCGGCGTGGAGCCTTGCGATCTCGGCATTTCTGGCAGCTTCCTCGGCACGAAGAATATTAATCTCCATCTTCGCATGATTTGCTGCAATCTCTTTGGTCTTTGATGATGTTTTCTCCGTATTTACCAGCAACTGGCTCTGCGCCCGTAACTCCCGGATAAACAAATTGAACTGGATCGCATTGAATTCCTTGTGTCCATTCAGATACTCTATGATCTGATTTGCACATTCGATCGCCGGTGTATGTGCATAGACAAGCACTGACAGAAAACTTCTGATAAACTCTTCTACACCTGTCATATCTGATGGATTATCAAATGGGAGAAATATCAACTGTACACTGAAATCATTCAATCTTACATACATATATTTCAGGTCAAATACGATCTTTCCCAATTTCAGACCGTTATGTACCATAGACACCATCTGTCTGCTGATACTGTACAAATACTCTACCAGTTCATCCCGGAATATCGGCTTCCCGATCAACTGTTCCATCGTCAGATCACCTTCAATACAGTATTCCAGTATTCTTTCACCTTTTACAAATGTTTCTTTACAGGTATTTGTATTTCCCGCAAAAGGCACATTATATATCTTTATCTCTTCCTGGTTCAGTGTCATTGATTCATCTAATTTGTAACGAACTCTCTGTTCCCTGCTCTTTTGCGTCATAAAGCCCTCCTCCACAAAGGAATCTTTCATTTATATGTCTCCTGAACGCCCCTTTTCTGTTACTCAAAAATAGTTTCAGAAAATGGGACAAACTCCCAGAGTTATTATAACAAACCACTTTGTAAAAGTAAATGCACAACAAAAAAGAGACTGGAAACATTCCAATCTCTTTTCAAGAGGCGCGAGCCGGATTTGAACCGGCGATGACGGTGTTGCAGACCGGGGCCTTACCACTTGGCTATCGCGCCATTTATTAAATTTTAAAGCTTTCGCTTTAAGCTCCCCGAGTAGGCTCGAACCTACAACCCCTCGGTTAACAGCCGAGTGCTCTACCATTGAGCTATCGAGGAATATCCTTCGTCAAAATCCATCCAGCAGGGCTCCTGCAATGCCATCTCCCTACAAATTCTATCATTTAGATAAAATACGCAGAAGGAGGGATTTGAACCCTCGCGCCGCGCGAACGGCCTACACCCTTAGCAGGGGCGCCTCTTCAGCCACTTGAGTACTTCTGCAAAATGCCTAAATGAAATGTTCCCACCAGGGATATTAAATTTTGACGCTAGTACATGATAACAAAGGATATATTGTTTGTCAAGTTTTTTTTACTCAATATTCATATATAAATGCCATGTATAGGATGCCTTATATGTGTTCCTGCCAACCTGAACCTCTGGAATAACATACATTGCTGTATATTTTCCCTCAATACAATTATTATATTCATAGGAATTTGTTCCGGCACCAACCGTTGCAACCTCATACCATTCCGGCTTTTCTGCCTTGATATCATTACATGCATATACATGATATTTTGTTACATTCTTTACACTTTCCCAGTTGATCTCTACAGAATTTCTTCCGGTACGCTTCATACTGATCTTTGCCTGTGGGATCACAGTCTGCATATCTGTCCATTTACCAAAATACTTCTTGCCATTGATCTTGACATAGGCTCTGACACGAACCTTGAAGCCTTTATTTTCAACGGAAGGAATGTTGATACTGAGCTTTGTTTTTGTAGAATAATACAAATTCAATCTTCTTCCTTCCAGTGAATATACTTCCATCTGATATCCGGTTGGATCATACTTATCACCAGCCGCTTTTGTCCATCCAATTGTTACAGTATTGCTTTCTGTTGGCTGCCACAATAAATTGTTATACCGGAATGCCGCTACTCTCTTTGGTCTTTTTGGTGATGAATAGAAATCATATGCTTCGATATTTCCACCCTTTGCCATAAAGCCGGAGCTGGAACGCTTTACAGGTACAACACGGACATTATTAACAGATCCGGTTCTGACACGGATCGATACCGCATTTTTCTTTACAACCGCTTTTTTCTTATCATTTACATATACAATATAACGGTTTGCACCTCTCACCTTATCCCACTTAAATCTGATATAATGAGGAGTCGCCTTGATCTGCTTGATCGTAGATTTTGCTGTCTTAGATGGCGAAGTTACTACTTCTAATCTCTTTCCTGCAGGTCCGATCTTATATTTTCCATTTTCTTTTTTATAAACAGCCTTTACAACTACATAATATGTTCTGCTTGACGTAAGGTTACTAATTTTTTTCTTTGTATTTTTACTTCCTACAACATCACATGTTTTATTTGTCAGGCGCTTATATTTTCCATTTCCTGATGAAATAAACACATCATAACCATATGCATTTTTCAGGCTCTTCCAGCTCACCGTAACCGAATCCTCTTCTGACCGGGTCTGTGTGAGTCCCTTTACTTCGCTTGCTGCAGATGCCTTCAATGTTCCGTTTGAAAAAAAACATACTGCCATCATAACAAATATAAATGCCTTTAATATTGATAAGTTTCTGTTTTTCATGCCAATCATTTCCTTTTTGTTAAAAATATATTACAAAAATATCAAATTTTTGATACATAGTCAACATTTATTTTCATCTTTTTAATGTCTACCGGCAGTTATTAATATACCAGTTTTACATGTGTATACCAGGTCTTATCTGCGGTATATTGTTTTCCTTTTATCTTTACAGTTGGAATAACATAAAGTCCCAATGACTTTCCTGGTGTTAGAAGTTTTGTCACGAAGCTGGTTTTGTTTCCCTTAACGGTTCCAAGCTTGCGATATATCCGGTTCTCGATTGGATCAAATGGATTTTCACATAAATAGATCGTATATTTTACTGCTTTGTCGACCTTCTTCCATTTCAGTCGCACATTATATCGTCCTGCCATGGTAGTCGATGTAATTTTTGCACCCGGTATGATGGTTTTAAGATCTGACCATTCTCCATAACACTTCTTATTATTGATCGTAATATATCCGGCAACCTTACATTTGAACCCTTTGTTTTTCACATCTTTTCGGCTAAAAGTCAGATATGGATTTGTGCTTGCATAGGTTTTAAGCTTTTTCTTTCCATCTGCGGAATAAATAACTATCTTATAACCCTCTGCATACACTTCATCTTTCGGATTTTTGTCCCATTTGATATTTATACGGTCATCTTTCAGTCTCCACTGTAAATAATTTTTTTTAAAAGATGCCAGATTTTTCACTTTTTTTGGTGTTGTTTTTATATTATAAACTCTGCGAGCCCAACTTTCCAGTGCTTCGCCTTCTTCTGTCGTTCTTCCTGCAACAAGCAACAGGGTTCTTTTTGTTCCGGCTTTTGCCTTTATGGTAACTGAAGTTTTTCCAACTACTGTTTTCAGAAGGTTTCCATTTTCATCCAGAACCTTATAATATTCTGCTCCCTCTGAAGCATCCCACTCAATCGTATAAGAATCTGTAGTTGCCTTTGTCTGTCTGATATTATTTACATATGCCGGTTTTGGTTGCATACCCCATATGTCGCTGTCTTTGTATCTTCTGTCGCTGCCCGGCTCACCAGATCTGTTGATCCGGCAATCACCAATGCCATGATCAATAATGCATATCTGACAATTTTGTTTCCCATTGTTTTTCTCTTCATCATATCTCATTCCCTCTTTCTTCAATATATTTGTGTATTCCGTCATTTTTATGGTCTTTATTATATATCATTCTGGTCTTGAATCCTAGTCCCTGATTATAAGATTGAAATTATAAAAAACACTGGAAAAACCATCAAAACTTATGATTTCTCCAGTGTTTTTTCAACTAAATACTTTTATGATTATTAAAGTAAAATTTTAATAATACTTGCTCATGTACATACTCATATACCATGTGGCATCTGCCTTATATGACTTCTTACCGATCTTTACAGTTGGTATAACATAAAATCCTGCATAATTACCGGTTTTCAGCTTTTTAACAGTATATGATGTTGTTTTCTTTCCTACTTTTGCAACCTTATACCATTTTTTATTGCTGGTAAATGAACCTGCATTCTTGCATGCATAGATAGTATAGCCTGTAGCATTTGAAACTTTCTTCCATGATAATTTTACAGAAGTCTTTGACTTTCTTGTAAGTTTAACATCTGCCTGAGGAATTACAACCTTAGTTTTTGACCATTTGCTGTAACACTTCTTACCATTTACTACAACATAACTTGAAACCTTTACTCTGAATCCTTTATTCTTTATTGCCTTCAAGCTAAATGTCTTGCTTCTTGTATATGAATTGGTAATATTATATGTTTTCAGCTTTTTCTTACCATCAACTGAATAAACAGCAATTCTATATCCCTGTTCATAGAACTCATTATTATCATTTCTATCCCAACCAACTGTTACTTTAGTTTTGCTATATTTATCCCAACTTATATTATGATAGGCTAAACTTGCAACTTTAACAGGAGCCTTAGGTGCAGTTTTAACACCAGATATCGATTCATAATTATAACTATAGATTGCTTCATATCCTGTTGAAGATACTCTTACAGGATATACATAGTATGTGCTTTGTGTTCCTGCTTCGGCTTTAAGCTTTACAGAAGTCTGTGAGCCCTTAACTTCTGCTACTTTTACACCATTTGTCATATTATTATCACGATATATAACATATTTTGTAGTACCATAAGAAGGTGACCACTGTATTGTTACTGAATTATATGTTGCACCAATCTGTTTAACTGTGCCCAGTGCGTCTGATGACGGTGCTGTAACAATTTCACCTGTAGCTGCCAAATTCTCTTTTGCATTATAAACATAACCAGTGCCACTTACATATGTTTCATATACAGGCACGGCTTTTACTTTATATGTACATCCCACACTTAAGCCAGTATAAGTATACTCTGGTTTATAACTATCTGGATAAATATCATCATCTACTCTTTTCCATTTAGCACCATTATTTGATGAATAATAGATGTAATATCCTTTTGCGCCATCAGCACCATTAAATTCTATCTTGGCTCTATTCTGCCCTACTTCTGTCTGCCTGATATTTGTAACATTTGTCGCTGCCATAGATGTAATACTCATCGCAAACAGCATAATACTTGTAATTGCCAGTAAAAGTAATGATTTACTGAATACTCTTTTCTTTTCCATAGAACTCTCCTTTACTTTTTAAAACTTTTTGCTCTGGCTGATTCAGCCCAAGAATCAGCCTATAATAATAATTTACGATATATTTGATCTCGTGTCAATTTGATGTTATTAGTGAATACTGCCAATTTTATTTATGCAGTTTGTACACATTTACACAGATTTTAAATACATCTTGCATATACTTTATATAAGTGTACGCATTCAAAGCATTTCCTTTTTATACAGTATTTTTTTCTAAATGATTTATTTGTCGTACGAGATCAACTGATTGATTGCATCCTCTCCTTCCTGATAAAATACTTTGATAGAATCTCCCGGCTGAATGAGGATCAGACTTTCATTTTCAGCAAAATCCTGCTTGTAGACATTTCGTTTTTCATCTGTAATATACACATAGGTACTATCCTCTAACTGGATGAACTGAATGTCTTTGACCGTGATCTGCTTGTTTGGAAGATTGTCGGACAGATCTTTGCCCGTCTTTAATCCATTCTGTGCCAGCAGTTTATTATAAGATATCAGTGTTTCCTTCTGTGTATTTCCGGTTGCTACGATGTTGTATTTCTCGACATCAACCAGTGCATACATTTTGACAAGACCACCGTTATCCTTTAATACCATGATATAAGTAGGAATACCACCAATATTTATTAATGAAGGGAAGGATGCTTTATATCCAAGGTGCTGTACCTGTCCTTCTGCTGATGCCATGGCAGAATGCTCTTCCGCTCCTGCGATTGAATAATATTTACTCTCTCCGGTACGAAGATTGATCATAACAAAACCGATATTGGATTCATCTCCATTTACGGAAGTTACGCCGGTGTATACCCACACATCTCCGTTCATGACCTTATAACCATAATCATCTGTTGTCGTTTTGCATCCCTTATTTCCAAATACACTGTTCCAGTAGCCACCGGATAATTTTCCGTACCAGTCATATTTTCTGCATGCAAGATCTCCGTCATAGACACGGTCTACCCATTTTGGTACATCACCGACTGCATGATATTCAGTATCACCGGTACATGGATCACAGATTACGATGCCCTTTACATCCTTTGCTCCGAACAGACCTGCATTTGCTGTCAGTACCGGACAGATATAATATGGATTTCCGTTATCATCCAATTCCAGATAAAAGCCTTCAAACATAGCCGTCGGATATGCCATTTGCACATGACGGTACAGATTCTGATTAAAATATGCAGAAGGTGAATAGATCATTGGTTTTTCAAGCTTTACATATTTTGCTTCATTCTTTACCGGATCGACGAGTACATATCCCGGTATACCGCTCTTTTTATTATTCATATATTTGATGAATCCGGCATATTCCAGAGCTGCTACCTTCATCGGACTTCCATTATAATCGATCGTACTGTAGTCACTGCTTACTTCGTACTGGCTGACTACATCAGATAAAGAACCGATCGCACGTTCACCGATAATAACTGCGGTATCTGTATCCATCAGTGCTATATCATTGATCTCTTTGCTTTCTACGATATCAGTCTCAAAATCACCATCTTCGATCTGTATCAGTCCGGCATATTTGGAAGATGCAAATAATTTGGATGATCCGATCCATCCAACAAGTGCTGCCAGAATCATGATTCCGATCACAATACCAAATATCTTCGTCAGTTTTGGTGATACAGGCATATCATCCATCTGTTCTGCCTTTAAATTCAATGTACAAATAAAAAGTGCAACAACTGTTACGATCATCCATATCCAGAATTCAACACTGTGAAGATTGATTGTCGGCGTTAATACATAATATAATACTGCTTCTATTACGATGATTACTGCCAGCATGATAAAATTCCATTTACCAAATTTTCTGCCGGATTGGTCTGCATCATAATAACTTTCTTTTTTCTTTTTGTTCTTACCCATATCCATCACTCTCCTTTTTTACGGAAAAAATGCGCCAGGAACATCCCAGCGCATCTCTCTTAAACATTTACTATTTAAATGGCTTTGAACATCACAATGCTATTGTAACCTGATGCACATAATTATGTATAGCTGTGAATATCCCTATTATAATTCTTTAATATATCAATTTTGATATAATAGAACGAAAACAGCTTTATTCTATATTATTCCTGCTGTTTCAGATAATCTGCAACCGCTGTTTCGTACAGATTATTTCCTTTGCTGTCAATTACTACAATAACAGGCAGATTTTCAACTGTCATCTTACGGATGGCTTCTGTTCCCAGATCATCATATGCAACGACCTCTGATTTCTTGATACATTTGGAAAGGAGTGCACCTGCACCGCCTACCGCAGCAAAATATACTGCCTTATTTTCTACGATGGCATCAATAACTGCCTGACTTCTCTTTCCTTTTCCGATCATTCCATTCAAACCTTTTGAAAGAATGAGTGGTGTGTATTTGTCCATACGACTGCTGGTTGTTGGTCCTGCCGATCCGATGACCTGACCTTTTCTTGCAGGTGTTGGTCCCAGGTAATAGATCACATTTCCATCCAACTGGATTGGAAGCTTTGATTCATCATTTTCATTCTCGATCAATGTATCATACATTCTCTTATGTGCAGCATCTCTGGCACTGTAGATCACACCTGATATATATACATAATCTCCTGCATGAAGGTCTTCAACCTGTTTTTTATCAAATGGTGCTGTAATATGCTTATCCATTTTTCTCATCTCTCTCTTTTTATTCTTCTATAAAATAAATTCTGTAATTCATATCTGCCATGTATTGACCTTAATGACAGTCTTTGAGATCCATTACAGAATCCTTGTTACATGTCTGTTGACATGACAGCACATATTTACTGCAAGAGGCATTCCTGCGATATGTGTTGCATAAGTCTCGATATTAACTGCAAGTGCTGTTGTCTTACCGCCCAGACCACCCGGTCCGATTCCTGTATGATTAACGGCATCCAGAATCTCACTCTCAATTCTTGCAATATGCTCATATGGTGAATGTTCTCCGGCTTTTCTGGTAAGAGCTTTCTTTGCAAGCTTTGCAGCCATTTCAAAATCTCCGCCCAGACCTACACCTACAAACATCGGAGGACATGCATTGGGACCTGCATCCTTGACTGCCTGAAGAACGGCTGCTTTTACGCCTTCTTCTCCATCAGCAGGCTTTAACATGAACACACGGCTCATATTCTCGCTTCCGAATCCCTTTGGTGCGATCGTAATCTCTATATTTTCGCCCGGTACAATATCATAATGTATGATTGCCGGTGTATTGTCCTTTGTATTTTCACGGATCAGCGGATCTCTTACAACAGATTTACGAAGATATCCTTCTGTATATCCCTGTCTGACTCCTTCGTTCACTGCATCAGTCAGATTCATGCCTTCTACATGAACATCCTGTCCGACATTAATGAAAAATACCGCCATTCCTGTATCCTGACAGATTGGTATCTGATCCTCTGCTGCTATATCCAAATTTTCACATAACTGCGAAAGAATCTGTCTTCCAAGTACACTGTCCTCTTCTTCTGCAGCATTTCTGACTGCCTGTTCCATATCCTCTGACAGCTTCAGATTTGCCTCAATACACATTTCTTTTACAGTCTGAATAATCTCATCTGTATTAATTGTACGCATTTTCTTATCCTCTTTTTTTAGTTATCCAGAAAATCATCATCATTCTTTTTGTAATATGGATCTTTTCTTCGTTTCATATATCTGTATATATGAGCCATCAGTGTCAAAAATGCCAGTGCAATGACCAGTACGATCATTATATACAGGATATCCATAATATAACTGGAAAGACCTGCCGTATTATTGGATGATTCCAAAAATTTACTTAATCTGTCATTTTTGGTAATAATATTCTGTGCTTCCGTTGTTGCCTCTGTTGTTGCTGTTTTAAATACAATGCCGTTGATAGCATTATATAACCCCAAATATATTTTAGCTGGCATATCCCACCTCCAATTTTTAGTAACTTTTTACCTTCTTTATGAATACCGGCTGATCTTATTCAGCCGGTATCCTTTATATTATTCTTCTGTTGAATCTTCTTCCGATGACTGTTCTTCTGATACTTCTGTATCTTCTGTTTCTTCCGGATTTTCTCCTTCCGGATCCTCATCGTCAAATTCTTCTTTTTGTACTTCTGTCATGGATGCTACCTTGACATTATTATCATAGTTCAGGTTGATAATCTTTACACCGGAGGTTACTCGTCCAAGTGTGGATATTCCATCACAGCTTGTACGAATAATAATTCCTTCTGTGGTAATGATCATAACATCATTTTCATCGGTAACGATCTTCGCTCCTACAAGATCACCTGTTTTTTCAGTGATCTTATAACATTTAACACCTTTACCTCCACGGTTCTGTACGTTAAATTCTGAGATTAATGTCCTCTTACCCATACCATTTTCGGTAACAAGCAGGATTTTTTCTCCCTGTGAACTCATCTGCATGGAAATTACGATATCATCTTTTCCAAGATGGATACCCTTTACACCCATGGAAGTTCTTCCGGTCTGTCTGACGTCTTTTTCATTAAAACGAATCGACATACCCTTCTTTGTAATCAGGAAGATATCATCATCTCCATTTGTTGCTTTCACTTCGATTAGTTCATCATTATCACGCAAAACAATTGCTGTAAGTCCTGTCTTTCTCACATTCTGATATTCTAAGATATCTGTTTTCTTTACCATACCATTTCTGGTTGCCATGAACAGATATTTACCATCCTCGTAGCTCTTTAACGGAATGACTGCTGTGATCTTCTCACCTGCCTGAAGCTGAAGTAGGTTTACGATTGCAACACCTCTGGCTGTTCTTCCTGCTTCCGGTATCTCATATCCCTTCAGACGGTATACTCTACCGGTATTTGTAAAGAACATCAGATAATTATGTGTCGTTGTTACGATCAGATTCTCAATGTAATCTTCATCGATCGTCTGCATACCACGGATACCCTTACCACCACGATTCTGTGCCTTGAAGAGGTCTTCCGGCATACGCTTGATATAACCGAGCTTTGTCATGGCTATGACAATATTTTCTCTCTCGATCAGTTCTTCGTCTGTTACTTCGTCAACATCTCTGCCAAGAGCGGTTCTTCTCTCATCACCATATTTCTGAGAAATAACAAGAAGCTCATCTTTGATAACTCCAAGTAATTTCTTTTCATCTGCAAGAATTGCTTTCAGATAACTGATCTTATCCATCAGTTCTTTATATTCTGCCTCTAATTTCTCACGTTCCAGACCTGTCAGAGCACGAAGTCTCATATCTACAATTGCCTGTGCCTGAATCTCTGTCAGTCCGAATCTTTCGATCAATGAATTCTTCGCATCCTGTACACTCTTGGAACTACGGATAATGTTGATAACTTCATCGATATTATCGAGTGCGATCAACAATCCCTTTAAAATATGTGCCCGTTCCTCTGCCTTATTCAGGTCATACTTTGTACGTCTGGTTACGACATCCTCCTGATGCTTCAGATAATATCCAAGCATCTGGCTAATATTTAAGATCTTTGGAACACCATCTACAAGTGCCAGCATATTAACACCAAATGTATCCTGAAGCTGTGTATGCTTATATAACTGATTCAGAAGTACATTTGCATTTGTATCTTTCTTTAATTCGATGACAACACGGATACCTTCTCTGGAGGATTCATCTCTTACATCCGTGATTCCTTCTACACGCTTGGTCTTTACCAGCTCTACGATCTTCTGGATCAGTAAAGCTTTATTTACCATGTATGGAAGCTCCGTTACTACAATCTTATGCTTGCCATTTGGCATTGCTTCAATATCTGTAACGGCACGAACCTTGATCTTACCACGACCGGTTCTGTATGCTTCTTCAATTCCACGACGTCCAAGGATTTCTGCTCCCATAGGAAAATCAGGTCCTTTTATGATCTGCATGATCTCATCAATGGAGGTTTCTCTGTCTTCTTCTATACGATTATCAATGATTTTTACGGTTGCACCGATTACTTCCTTTAAATTATGTGGTGGAATATTGGTAGCCATACCAACCGCAATACCGGTTGTACCATTTACCAATAGATTAGGAAAACGTGATGGAAGTACCGTTGGCTCTTTTTCTGTCTCATCAAAGTTTGGTACAAAATCTACTGTATCTTTATTGATATCAGCTAACATTTCCATACTTATCTTTGATAACCTTGCCTCTGTGTATCGCATCGCAGCAGCGCCATCACCATCTTCTGAACCGAAGTTACCATGACCATCTACCAATGGATATCTTGTATTCCAGTCCTGAGCCAGTTTTACGAGAGCATCATAGATGGAACTATCTCCATGTGGATGATATTTACCCATGGTATCACCGACGATACGGGCACATTTACGATGTGGCTTATCCGGACCGTTGTTCAGTTCTATCATTGAGTGAAGGATTCTTCTCTGAACAGGCTTCAAACCATCTCTTACATCAGGAAGTGCTCGTGCTGCAATAACACTCATGGCATAATCTATATAAGACCGCTCCATGGTCTTCTTGAGCCCGACTTCACTTATTTTGTCAAAAATCTTATCGTCATCCATGTTCTTCTCCCTTTCGTTTAAATGTCAAGATTCTTAACGAACTTGGCATTTGTCTCTATGAACTGTCTTCTAGGTTCAACTTTATCTCCCATCAGTACATTGAAGGTCATATCAATCTCTGATTCATCATCATCATCAATCGCAACTTTTAATAAAATTCTCTTTTCCGGATCCATGGTTGTCTCCCATAACTGTTCTGCATCCATTTCACCAAGACCTTTGTATCGCTGGATCTTATTTGACTGATCTCGTCCAACTTCATTCAAGATACTGTTCAGTTCATCATCACTGTAGGCATACCAGATTTTTTTATTCTTCTCCAACTTATAAAGTGGTGGCTGTGCCAAATATACATGTCCTTTTCGGATCAGATCCGGCATAAACCGATAGAAAAATGTCAGAAGCAGGGTTGCGATATGAGCACCATCTACATCGGCATCCGTCATAATAATAATCTTATTATATCTGAGCTTATCAATATCAAAATTCTCATGAATACCTGTACCAAATGCTGTGATCATTGCTTTGATCTCGGCATTCTCAAGGATTCTGTCGATTCTTGCTTTTTCTACGTTTAATATCTTACCACGGAGTGGAAGGATAGCCTGTGTTGCACGGGATCTTGCTTTCTTTGCAGAACCACCGGCGGAATCTCCCTCTACGATGTAGATCTCACAATTCTTCGGATCTTTATCGGAACAATCTGCAAGCTTTCCGGGAAGTGCCATATTATCTGCAAGATTTGCTTTTCTTGCTACATCTCTGGCTCTTCTTGCTGCAATTCTCGCACGCTGAGCCATTACAGATTTATTTATAATTATTTTTGCTATATTCGGATTCTGCTCTAAGAAATAAGTAAGCTGTTCACTTACGATACTTTCTACAACAGGTCTTACTTCTGAATTTCCAAGCTTCTGCTTTGTCTGACCTTCAAACTGAGGTTCACCGATCTTTACAGATACGATCGCAGACATACCTTCCCTCAGATCTTCACCGGACAGATTATCCTCTTTTTCTTTTAACAGATTATTCTTTCTTGCGTAGTCATTGAAAATCTTGGTAATGGCTGCCTTAAAACCTGTTAAATGTGTACCACCTTCCGGTGTATTAATATTATTTACATAACTGTGTATCATTTCGTTATAGGAATCATTATGCTGCATAGCAACTTCTACATATACACCATCCTTGAGTCCCTCACAGTAGATTACCTTGTCATAGAGTGCTTCTCTGTGTCTGTTCATGTATTCAACAAACTCTTTGATACCGCCCTCATAATGGAAATGTCTCTCCTTTGGAGGATCTACACGAAGATCTGTTAATGTAATCTTCAGACCCTTTGTAAGGAATGCTGTCTCACGAAGTCTTGTCCGTAATGTATCATAATCATAAATCCAGTCATCAAATATCGTCTTATCCGGAAGAAATGTTACCTTTGTTCCTGATTTATCTTCCGGTGCATCGGCAATGATCTGCAATGCACTGTCTACATTACCACGCTTATAAGTCTGCTTATATATATGACCATCTCTTATAACTTCGACCTCTAACCATTCGGAAAGAGCATTTACAACAGAAGCACCTACACCATGAAGACCACCGGATACCTTATATCCTCCACCGCCAAACTTACCACCGGCATGAAGAACGGTAAATACTACTTCCAGTGCTGATTTTCCCGTCTTCTCCTGAATACCTACAGGTATACCACGTCCATTATCAACAACCGTTATGGAATTATCAGAGTTAATAAAAACTTCTATGTGATTACAATAACCAGCCAGAGCTTCATCTACAGAATTATCAACAATCTCATAAACAAGATGATGCAATCCTCTTGTAGACGTACTTCCTATGTACATTCCCGGTCTTTTTCTGACAGCTTCAAGTCCTTCCAGAACCTGTATCTGTTCAGCATCATAATTATTTGACATTTTTTTCCTCCTTAATATTCCATAACAAACGAAACTTATATCTTCGTAACGGTTCCGTTTGTAACATGATACACATTATTGATCACTACTTGTTCTTTTATAAAATCATCATAACCTGTACAGGTTATGATTGTTTGTATATCTTTGATCTCCTCTAACAACGCTTCTCTTCTGCTGCTATCAAGCTCTGACATAACATCATCCAGGAGAAGTATCGGATTATCATTTATAATTTTCTTTACCAACTTTATCTCTGCGATTTTCAAAGAAAGAGCGACTGTTCTCTGCTGTCCCTGTGATCCAAATCTTCTTGCATCGATTCCGTTTATCATAAACATGATGTCATCTCTGTGAGGTCCTGTCTGGGTGCTCATATAATTCAGATCTACATGAACCTTATCTGACAACACCTGTTCAAATTCATCTTCACCAACATTCTTATCATAGATGATCTCCAGCTTTTCTTTTCCGGAAGTCAGCTTCAAATGGATTTCTCCGATCAGATCATTTAACATCGTTATAAAATTCTGTCTTTCTTTTATAACCTTTCTTCCGTAATCCACAAGCTGCATGTTCCATACATCTAAAGTATCCATCAGACTTTTATTATAAGCAATCTGCTTTAACAGATTATTTCTCTGATTCAATATCTTGGAATAGGAAGACAGATTCTGATAATACAATCTGCTTAACTGACACAACTCCAGATCCAGAAATCTTCTTCTCTCAGAAGGACCGTTTTTTATGATAGATAAATCCTCCGGCGAAAAAAATATCACATTTAATAAACCAAAAAGTTCAGTTGTACGTCTGATAGGCAGTCCATCTATAGCAACTCCTTTATTCTTGCTTTTACGCAAATGCATATCAATTCGATGACTTATATCACTTTTTTTGATGCAAAGACGAATATGTGACTCTTCTTCACCTATTTTTATGATTTCCCGATCCTTACTTCCACGGTGGGACTTGGTTGTAGCTGCCATATAGATAGATTCCAGTATATTTGTTTTTCCCTGTGCATTATCACCATATAAAATATTGGTATTCTTATCAAACATAATGAATAACTCATCATAATTTCTATAGTTGTTAATATTCAGTGATTCAACATACATACTATCTACCAGCCACATGTGTAGAATTATTTCTGGATACTGATCTTATCTCCATCAAATTCTACTTCATCTCCATCATACAGTTTTTTTCCTCTTCTGGTCTCAATCTCACCATTTACGATAACAAGACCCTGAGATATAACCTCTTTTGCTTCTACTCCTGACTCTACAAAACCGGCTGCCTTTAATGCCTGACCTAGTTTTATAAATTCATCTCTCAGCTTGATTATTTCCATTTTTTCTTATCTCCAATCCTGGATTATCTGCTTCCGATACCCATTGGAAGGATCAGATAAATATAATTCTCTTCTTCATCCTTGATTACACAAGGTGATTTTGTATTATTCATGTATATAGTAATATCATCATCGTCAATTGCACGGATCGCATCCATTAAGAATTTTGGATTGAATCCAATGATGATATTGCTTCCCTCTTTATGAATCTCTATCTCTTCATTCATTGAACCGATCAGAGAATCTATCTTCAGATATAACATGTTATCTTCTATCGTGAGCTTGATCGGTTTCTTATCTGATTCTTTGATTAGAAGAGATGAACGATCCAGACAGTCAAGAAATTCTCTCTTGTTGATAGTGAACTTGATCTGATAATCAACATTTAACATATTATCAATTCTGAAGAATTCACCTTCTACCAGACGAGATACAACCTTTGTTCTGTCAAATTCAAATAATATATTATTATCTGCAAAGTAGATATTTACATCATCATCTACTCCACCATTTACAATCTTACTAATATAACTGAGTGCCTTGCCAGGAACGATAACCTTCACATCCTGACTCTCATCCTTTAATTCTACATTACGGATAGCGATACGATGTCCGTCAATAGCTACAACACGAAGTCTGTTATTAGAAACCTCAAATAATTCACCTGTCATAACGTTATTGTATTCGCTGTCTGAAATTGAAAAGATCGTCTGGTTGATAATCTCTCTTAATGTAAACTGTGAAATTGTAATATATTTGGATTTTTCAACAACCGGAAGACTGGAAAAATCCTCTCCTGATTTTCCTGCAATGGTAAATAATGATTTCTCACATTTGATAGTTGTCTTGAAATCTTCATTTGTTTCCATATGTATCTCACTATCCGGAAGCTTTCTTACGATGTCCGATAAAAGCTTTGCTTCGATCGCAACCTTTCCTTCTTCGATAACAGTTCCTTCAACATAAGATTCTATTCCAATTTCCATATCATTTGCTGTGAGTTTTATATTTCCATTTTCAGCTTCAATGAAAATACATGAGAGAATTGGATGTGTGGTTTTTGTAGATACAGCTTTTGATACATTACTAATTCCCTGCATCAATTTTCCCTTCATACACGAAATCTTCATTTTGTTTATAAACTCCTTTCCCGGTTGTCTGTAGATATATATTTAATAATAAAAGTAGTAATAACAGTAGTAGTAGGTGTGGATTTGTTGAAACTTCAAAATATCCTTATAAATTCTTATGAAATCAATTATGTGTCTATGTTAATTTTCCTGATATTCAATGTTATTGTAAGTGGACTTATAAACATTTGAAAATCGTCTGAATTGATTGAATTGTCAGATACTAACATTTCATAACAATAGTACAGACATTCATCCACATATAAATAACATTAGCTGTGAGGACTGAGCTTCTTGATAATGACATCAATCGTCTCTGCATATTCAGGATCACTTTCAATCCTCTTATCTACTTTGTTGATATTACTTAAAACAGTCGAATGGTCTTTACCGCCAAATACATCTCCGATGCTTTTTAATCCCTTTGTTGTAAATTTACGGCATAGATACATGGATATCTGTCTTGCATTGGCTACATCCTGACTACGTTTTGAAGATTTGATATCATCAACACTGATATTTAAGTGTTCGGAAACGGTATTAATGATAAGATCAGGTGTGATCGTAACGTTGGTTTCCTTGGATATCATATCTTTTAATATGTTCTTTGCAAGATCCTCTGTGATCGTAACATTTCCAAGTTCGGCATATACACTGATCTTGTTTAATGCTCCTTCCAGTTCTCTTACATTATAGGTAACGTTATTTGCAATATATTCCAGAATGTTGTCACTGATATTCTTGTATCCGTTCATCTCAACTTTATTTTTGAGAATTGCCATTCTGGTTTCATAATCAGGAGCATGAATATCGATCGGTACTCCCCATTCAAATCTGGAACGGAAACGCTCTTCCAGAGTTTTAATTTCTTTAGGAGGCTTATCCGATGACAGAATGATCTGCTTTCCTTCATCGTGAAGTGCATTGAAGGTATCAAAGAACTCCTGCTGGGTACTCTCTTTACCGATAAGATATTGAATATCATCGATCAGTAATACATCAACGGTTCTGTACTTTTCCCGGAACTCGTCGGTTTTGTTTTTCTTGATCGCTTCTACGATTTCATTTGTAAATTTATTGGAAGGTACATAGAGAACCTTCATATTCTTATTATGTTGTAAAATATAATGTGCGATCGACTGCATCAGATGTGTTTTGCCAAGACCTGCTCCACCATATAAAAACAGTGGGTTGAATTTGTCCAGTCCCGGTGAATCTGCGACAGCAAGACATGTTGCATGAGCGAGCTTGTTGCTCTCACCTACAACGAATGTATCAAATGTATATTTTGGATAGAGATTGCTCTTGGTGATCGCTTCGTTGTATTCTTCTTTGGTAACCTCTTCTTTGGAGGTTTTGTTCAGATTACTTTCTACGTCAATTACAATCTCGATAGAATCGTCATCCAGCACTTCTTTTATAGAAGTAACCAGGAACATATCGTACATTTTTTTATTAATAAAATCGATGGCTCTTGAACCCATACTATCATCAACTGCAAAATACAGTTTTTTTCCTTCGACAGAATATAACTTCAAAGGTTTGATCCATGTTTTAACAACAATAGGGGATAATCCATGTTCTGTCTCGAGAAGAGAGAGTATCTCGTCCCATTTTGATAAAATTAATTCTTCCATTCTTCCGAAAATCCTTTCCGTCCAGTCGTTGTGTCTATGGAGTTATAGGCATAGAACCACGTATTTATATCTTATAACAAAATGACCATTTTTTCAAGTTTTATTACCCTCTGACAGACATATGAGAAAAATTTTTTATATAATAGGAAGAAACTCATTTTGATATATGTTAAAAAACTGTTTTGAAAAAGAAGGTGTATAAGTTACATAATAATTATGAAAAAGTATTGTTATGTTAAGTAAAAAAAATGTTACCTTATAAATTGTGAACATCAAAAAATAAGATAAAATATGGATTTATGGAAGAAAGAAAACAATGAATCAAGATGTTATCCACAAGTTATTAACAATTTGTGGATAACATTATGTAAATTGATTATGGTAAAGTTCATATCAATGGATAAATGTGGAGAAAAAGAAAAACCACTAGATTTTGTATTTGAAAATTATATAGACACCAATTTTTGAAAAATATAAAATCACATTTTTCTAACTAAGCGTTTTATGATATGAAAACCCTTGATTTTAAAGGAAAAATTCAAAAAAAACTTGACTGTATGGGGTTATTTATTTATAATATGCAAGGACTTTGTAGGTATCTGTATGTGTTCGTTTGAGTCTGTTATAAACAGAGGAAACGAATGGATGTGGATAAATCATGGTCATAATAAATAAAGGAGGTGTGTAGATATGAAGATGACTTTCCAGCCTAAAAAGAGACAGAGATCAAAGGTTCATGGTTTCAGAAAGAGAATGAGCACTGCTAATGGCAGAAAGGTATTGGCCGCTAGACGAGCTAAGGGTAGAAAGAAATTATCAGCATAGGTCACAAGGTTGTGGCCTTTTTTAGTTTTTCTAATTTTCAATCAATGATTTGGTGGTTATGTTATGAGTAATTTTATTACGTTAAAAAACAGCAGAGAGTTTGGCAGTGTTTATAACACAAAGGATTCGGTGGCCAATAAATATTTAGTTATGTATCTGAGAGCCAACAGCTTGGAATACAATAGACTTGGAATCTCTGTTAGTAAAAAAGTTGGTAACAGTGTGGTAAGACACAGGGTAACCAGATTGATTAGAGAAGCTTATCGATTAAACAAAGACTGTATTTGCAGTGGTTATGACATTGTGTTCGTTGCCAGAGTAACAGCGAAGGACAAGGGGTATCATGAGATAGAAAGTGCTATGATGCATCTGTTCAGGCTGAAGAAGCTGACGATAGTCAGAGATGGTGAAAATTAAAAATGAAAAGAATGTTAATTGGTTTAATCAGATTTTATCAGAGGTATTTGTCCATGTTAAAAGGACATCCTACCTGCAAGTATTTTCCAACCTGTTCACAATATGCGATCGAAGCTTTGGAAAAGTATGGAGTGATAAAAGGTGGCCTCCTGGCTGTATGGAGAATACTTAGATGTAATCCTTTTTCTAAAGGAGGATATGATCCCGTTCCATAAAGGAGGACAAGATGTTTCTAACAGTAGAAGACGGTATGATCTTAGGACCGATATGTTGGTTATTCGGTAAGATTTTCGATCTGATGTATAAATTGATCGAGATTATCAGTAACAGCATGGGAATAGGATATGTTAATCTTAGTATCTGCGTTATCTTATTTACGTTTTTCATAAGAGCTTGTTTGTTTCCATTGAATTTCAAGCAGCAGAAATCTTCTAAGATTATGAGTTTTATCCAGCCGGAGATTAATAAGGCAACAAAGAAGTATAACAATAAAACAGATCAGGAATCCCTGATGAAGAAGCAGCAGGAGACACAGAAAATCCAGAAGAAGTATGGTGTAAGTCTTACATCCGGATGTCTGCCAACTCTGATCCAGCTTCCTGTATTCTACGGTCTGTATCGTGTTATCCAGAACATTCCTGCTTATGTAGGAGATATGAAGGATAAGTACCAGTATATTGTAGAAAGTATGCAGAAAGTGGCTATTGATAAGATTGATGCTTCTAAATTAAGTTCAATTAAGCTTGATTCTAGTGCAAATTATTATGATATCATCAATGCAGTAGCAAGTGATTCAGATGGCAGGGTATCTACAGCTGTTACAGCTTCCAATCAGATGATGGATGCAGTATCAAAAGGTAATCTTACAGATAATAAAGTTATCGATGTACTGGATAAGATATCCACACATGACTGGTCGCAGTTACAGGATATTTTTGGATTTACAAGTGGAAAAGAAGCAGATTATATTCATAACTTTGAAAATATGAACAGATTTTTATTTAATCTGAATATCGCAGATGCTCCCGGACTGAAGCTTTCAGCAGCACTGATCGTTCCAATCCTGTCAGCAGTATTGCAGTTTGTATCTTCAAAGATCAGCATGAGTGCTTCTAACACAAATTCAAATGATCCTACAGCAGCACAGGCAAACAGTATGATGAATATGATGACTTACGGTATGCCGCTTATGTCATTATTTATCTGTATTAATCTGCCAATCGCTATTGGTCTTTACTGGATCATAGGTTCTGTTATCACGATTATTACACAGCTTATTATCAACAATTATTATAAGAAGTGTGATAAAGAAGCAGTTCTTGAGAAATGTAGAGTAAAAGCAGCTAAGAAGCAGGCAAAGAAAGAAGCAAAGCATCCCGGTAAGAAGTCATTTTATGAGAAAATGATGGACGCTCAGAATGGTAATGTAAGTTCAGATAGCACCCAGTCTGAAAGTATTAACAAAATGGCATCTTCAAGACTGAAAAGTTATACGAATCCGACAGTTGATGAAGTGAAACAGTCAGAAAACAATGTTCATTACAAATCTGGAAGCATTGGTTCCAAAGCAAATATCATGCTTCAGTATCAGAATAAGAGTAATGATAAGGGAGGAAATAAATAATGGAGTTTGTAGAATTTAAAGGTAAAACTTTAGATGAGGCACTTATGCAGGCAAGCGTTGAGCTTGGATGTGCCAGTACAGACCTGGAATATAATGTAGTCAGTGAGGGAAGCACAGGTTTTCTTGGACTGATCGGTTCAAAGCCATTTGTCATCAGTGCCAGAAAGAAGAAAACATTTGTGGATGATGTAAGAGAATATCTTGAAACATTATTCAAGGCTATGGATATTCAGGCTGACATTAAGATCGAGTTTAACGAGACAGACAATCTTCTTGATATCGATGTAGAAGGACCGGAGATGGGAATTCTGATCGGTAAGAGAGGTCAGACATTAGATGCACTTCAGTATCTTATTAGTCTCGCAGTAAACAAAAAGAGCGACTCTTATATCAGAGTAAAGCTTGATACAGAGAATTACAGAGCAAGAAGAAAAGAAACTCTTGAAAATCTTGCCAAGAACATTGCATTCAAGGTAAAGAGAACAAAGCGTTCATTTGCACTTGAACCAATGAATCCTTATGAGAGAAGAATTATCCACGCTACTTTACAGAATGATAAGTATGTATCTACAAGAAGCGAGGGTGAAGAACCATATCGTAAGGTTATTGTATATTTAAAGAAATACGACAGAAATAACAAATAATAAAGTATTTTGCTAACAGATACTTGTATAAAAACAGAAAAACATATGTAAATATGAATTTCTGAAAAATATGATTTCCGGAAAATGAAAAATCAGGGTAACGGCTCTGATGAATCGGCTTCCGGAAATTTTTTTTAGGGATAGAAAAAAAGTATGTATAGGTGTATTATCTAAAAGTATGTTAGTATAAATAAAGTGATATGATAATATATGTTATTTGTTATGTCAGTGAATGATATATAGAATATTGATCAGATAGAAACAGGAGAAATCATATGCTTGTAAATGATACGATCGCAGCGATCGCAACCGGTATGGGAAATGCCGGGGTTGGTATTATAAGGATCAGTGGTAAGAATGCAGTTGAAGTTGCTTCAAAGGTGTTCAGGCCGGTAAATGAAGAGAAAAAAATAGAAAGCATGAAAAGCTACACAGCAGCATTTGGACAGGTATATGATGGTGATAAAGAGCTGGACGAGGGTATTCTGCTTCTGATGCGTGCTCCACATACTTATACTTGTGAAGATGTATGTGAGTTACAATGTCATGGCGGAATGGTTGTATTAAGGAATGTACTTGCTGCAGTAATTAAAAATGGTGCAAGACTCGCAGAACCGGGAGAATTTACCAAGCGGGCATTCTTAAATGGAAGGATCGATCTGTCACAGGCAGAATCCGTCATGGATCTGATCAGTGCCAAGAATGATTTTGCGGTGAAATCTTCTCTTATGCAGCTTCGTGGTGATCTGAAGAATCAGATCGTAGATATGAGAGAACAGATTTTATATAATGTAGCGTTTATAGAATCAGCACTTGATGATCCGGAACATTACAGTCTGGATGGTTACCCACAGAAACTACAGACAATTGTGGATAAGTTGGGTGATAATGTGGATAAATTACTGCAAACTTTTGATAATGGAAGGATCTTAAAAGAGGGAATCAAGACGGTTATCGTAGGTAAGCCAAATGCAGGAAAATCCTCACTTCTCAACATGTTTCTGGGAGAAAACAGAGCAATCGTTACGGATATTGCAGGAACGACAAGAGATACCTTAGAGGAAGTTGTCAACATAAATGGTATTATACTGAACATTGTGGATACAGCAGGTATCCGGGATACCGAAGATATTGTGGAAAAGATGGGTGTGGATAAGGCACTGGAATTTGCATCACAGGCAGATCTGATCTTATATGTGATCGATGGATCTGTACCGTTAGATGACAACGATAAGCAGATAATATCAGAGATTAAGGGCAAAAATGTTATTGCCATTATGAATAAAAATGACTTACAAACAGTTGTGGATAAAATGTGGATAACATGCGAGCTTGGTTGTGATATTGTAGAGTTATCTGCTTCTACAGGAGATGGAAAAGAAAAATTATATGATCTGTTAAATGACAAATTTTTTTCCGGCGAATTGGAGTATAATGACCAGTTGTACATTACAAATGCGAGACATAAAGAAGAACTGATGAAGACCAGAGAAAGCCTTTTAAAGGTAAGAGAAAGCATTGATATGGGTATGGAGGAGGATTTTTTCTCAATCGACCTGATGGATGCTTATGAACATCTGGGGCTTATTATAGGAGAAACGAACAGAGATGATCTTGCAGATAAGATATTTGAAGAATTCTGCATGGGTAAATAGGAGGATGGATAAATGCCAGTGGTTGAAGAAAATTATGATGTGGTAGTTGTGGGTGCCGGTCATGCAGGCTGTGAAGCTGCACTTGCTTCTGCCCGTCTTGGACTTGAAACAATTCTGTTTACAGTGAGTATGGACAGTGTTGCCATGATGCCCTGCAATCCAAATGTAGGCGGAAGCTCAAAAGGACACCTGGTAAGAGAACTGGATGCACTTGGTGGAGAGATGGGTAAGAATATTGATAAGACTTATATTCAGTCCAAAATGTTAAATGCATCAAAAGGACCTGCTGTTCATTCTCTTCGTGCGCAGGCAGATAAGTCAAATTATTCCCGTACAATGAAACATACATTAGAGAATACCGATCATCTGGTATTACGTCAGGCTGAGGTAACAGAGCTGATGGTAACAGATGGCGTTGTTAAGGGTGTTAAGACATTTTCCGGTGCAACCTATTATGCAAAGGCAGTTGTTCTCTGTACAGGTACTTATCTGAAAGCAAGATGTATCTATGGAGATGTCGTAAATCATACAGGACCAAATGGACTTATGGCAGCCAATCATTTGTCTGATTCCATGAAAGAAGCCGGAATCGGTATCCGCCGGTTTAAGACAGGTACACCTGCAAGACTGGATAAGAGGACAATCGATTTCTCTCAGATGGAGGAACAAAAAGGTGATGAGCATATCGTTCCATTTTCCTTTACAAATACAGAAGAAGATATCAAGCGGGATCAGGTATCCTGCTGGCTTTGTTATACAAATGAGGAGACACATGAGATAATTCGTGAGAATATCAACCGTTCTCCATTGTTTTCCGGTGTGATTGAGGGTACAGGACCAAGATACTGTCCTTCGATCGAAGACAAGGTTATGAAGTTTCCGGATAAGACGAGACATCAGATTTTTATAGAGCCGGAGGGTGAATTTACAAATGAGATGTATATGGGCGGAATGTCCAGTTCTCTTCCGGAGGATGTTCAGTATAAGATGATACGGAGCATGAAAGGACTTGAGAATGTCAGGATCGTAAGAAATGCTTATGCGATCGAGTATGATTGTATCAGTGCGATCAATTTGAAACATTCACTGGAATTTAAGAATGTGGAAGGTTTATTTGGCGCAGGTCAGTTAAATGGAAGCTCCGGTTATGAGGAAGCAGCAGCGCAGGGTCTTATGGCAGGTATCAATGCAGCCAGAAAGGTACTTGGAAAGGAGCCTGTTGTATTGGATCGTTCACAGGCTTATATCGGTGTATTGATCGATGATCTGGTTACAAAGGAGACAAAAGAACCATACCGTATGATGACTTCCAGAGCAGAATATCGTCTGCTGTTAAGACAGGATAATGCGGATCTTCGACTGACCGATATCGGTCATGAAATCGGTCTGATCGACGATGAGAGATATGAGAAATTCTGTCAGAAACGTGCAATGATCGAAGAAGAAACAAAGCGTTTAAATGAAACCATGGTTGGCGGAAACAGTAAGATTCAGGAATTCTTACGTTCTATGGAGACAACGGAGTTAAAGACAGCAGTAAGTCTTGCAGAGTTGATCCGCAGACCGGAGCTTTCTTATGAGAAGATTGTACCGATTGATCCGGACAGACATCCGTTGCCTGCGGATGTGATCGAACAGATTGATATATCGATCAAGTATGAAGGATATATCAAGAGACAGACAGAACAGGTACATCAGTTTAAAAAGCTGGAAAAGAGGATGATTCCGGCTGATCTGAATTATGATGATGTATCGAATCTTCGAAAAGAAGCCAGACAGAAGTTAAAGGATATCAAGCCGGAAAATATCGGTCAGGCATCCAGAATCTCCGGTGTATCACCGGCAGATATATCTGTGCTGCTGGTTTATCTGAAGATGAAGCAGCATGACGTAGAATCAGAAAATAAATAAAAAAGCAGATATGAAGATAATATAAAATTATCTGTAGGTAAGTGTTATTTTTGAAAGCATATAATTTGAGATGTAATATATATGTTCAGAAATATATAGAAAGGATACCATAAATATGGATCGACTATATGAAGTAGTAAAGAAGATAGATATTGAATTAAATGATCATCAGTTAGAGCAGTTTCAGAGATACTATGAGCTTTTGGTAGAGTGGAATAAGGTTATGAATCTGACAGCCATCACAGAGAAGGAAGATGTCATTATAAAGCATTTTGCAGATAGTCTTCTGCTTGCAAAATATAAAAAGCTGGATGAATCTTTATCAGTCATAGATGTAGGGACCGGAGCAGGATTTCCCGGAATACCGCTTAAAATCGCTTTTCCGGGTTTAAAGGTAACATTAATGGATTCCCTGAATAAGCGTGTAAAGTTCTTAAATGAGGTTATCCGGACACTTGAGATGGACGATATAGAAGCTATTCACAGCAGAGCTGAGGATGGTGGAAGAAATGCACAGTATCGTGAGAAGTATGATCTTGCGGTATCAAGAGCGGTTGCAAATTTATCCTCTTTATCAGAGTTTTGTATGCCATTTGTTAAGACAGGTGGATATTTTATTCCATATAAGGCATCCGGACTGGATGAAGAGATACATGCAGGAAAAAAGGCGATTCGTATCCTTGGAGGACAGGTGGAAAATATCTTCCATACAACGATCCCGGATACGGATATGGAGCGTTGCTTTGTATTTGTAAAGAAGATGGCAGCAACACCGGAGGAGTATCCAAGAAAAGCAGGAACAGTGACAAAGAAGCCTCTTGGATTGAAAGAAAAATAAAAAAGTATAGTAGAAATGAAAAATATATAATATCAATGAAAGACATTATATAAAATGAGCAGGTATTTGTAAACCTGCTCCATTTTTATTAGGAAAATATACAGAAAAATGATCTGTTCGTTTTATTATCAAATGTTAGAATATTATCTTGTAGCACGAGTGTGCCGTTTTTCTTTACGTCTCTCTCGAATTTCTGTCTGTTTTTGTTTGATAGCTTCAACACCGTTTTTATCTATTGGTTTAATTGTTTTAACAACATAGTATTTTCCGTTATCAAGTGGTTTAAATTTTATCTTTCCACTGAAATAACCATGGTGCCAGCATTTCCCTGCACAGATGTAAGAAGACGGACTGTTTGAAAACCATTCAAGCCTCTTATTGATCTTCTTGTTACATTTGTAGCATCTTATACAGGCAATATCTTTATCGTCCATTGCTTCCTGCTTGCTTGAAAATTCTCTTGTAATGTATTCATACTGATTATTATGTATGGCTACAATTTCCTCTTCCTTTTTTGTAGGATGAATATACAGATCGAAGCTGTATAAATCTTTCAAATTTCTTGGATGCATCTCTTTTAAAACAAGAGCGGTATATCTGGCATCGTTTACAGCAGAATGAAAAGGTTCATCTTCCGGTATATTAAAATCTGCAACTGCTTTTTCCAGTTTACTGACGGTAGAACCGGTTGGGTCGACCATGTTTGCATATATCTGCTGAAGATTTAAAAATTTCAAAGGACGAGGAAGCTTGTCCATATAGTAGAAAGCCATATTTGTCTGTAATTCGGTAAGATCCATGGGACCCCAGGTACAGAAGATATAATCTTTACCGCACCATTCCAGAAATTCCGTACAGACTTCTTTAAATCCTCTTCCTTTTGCCAGATCCGTTTCATCATAATTTAAAATGGTTCTGATTTTTGAATGTAATTTTTTATAGATCCGGGGTTTTATCAAACTGGAGTATTCATCAATGATGCGATAGTTCTTATCTACTTTAACCGCACCGATTTCGATTATTTCAAACGGCATTCGGGGATGTTCTCCGATATGACCGGAATAACTTTGATTCCACTCAAGATCCATTACGATATAGTTCATGTGTATTGATCCTTTGATTTGTTATATGAAAATAACTGTCGTATACTTTCAAATTAATTTATATGCACTAAAATGCACCTGGCGGGATTCGAACCCACGGCCTTCCGCTTAGGAGGCGGACGCTCTATCCTGCTGAGCTACAAATGCAGAAGGGGAAAATATATTATAAACCCAACATTACTATGATACCCAAGAATGTAAGAAATGTCAATTTCTTAAAAAATAACATTTCCCTGGAGCCAGATTTCGCCTTTGAACCGGCGACCTGGAGCAGGTGTACCGAGCAGATCTTTTTCATTGATCGCTATAGCCATCAGCATTTCATTTGTTTCCACATTCAGAAGGTATACAGGTTCCTTTGTATAATCATTTTCGCACAGGCTGCAGTCCAGAATATTTCCTATGATAGAATAATGTTCTGTTTCAATGCCATATGGCATGAAATTCGTTTCTACGATAGAAAGGATATCTTCGTAATGTGCACGGCGACTTACCTGTGTATAGATATCCATATCATCTAATGTAAGGCTTTCCATGGCGGAACGGTCTCCTTGTCTGGCAGCTTCGATCAGTTTGTTTCGATTAACAGAGGAACATTTATGTTCTCTGTTTGCAGGTGGAAGCTGTTCAATATCAAGAATAACTTTACCGCTTGTTGACAGTCCGGACATATAAGCCTTAGTGATCAGATGGTTGGAATAGTTCATCCATTTTGTATTTGCATAATCAGAAATATTTGTCAGAAAGAAGATAAGTGTCATGCCCAGATTATAGTCTTCACAGACACCGGCATAGGATTCTTTATCACCATGTTTTTCTATATAGATCCGTTCCTGATTCATAATGAAAGAACTGCGGACATAGGGAAAATAGTATTCAAATGAAATGGTATTATCGATGTCCATTTCTCCGACAAGAGAGATACCGAAGTGTTTTCCAAAGTCCTTATTTAATTGAACCAGACGGGTGTCTGCATCAACAGTTACAATGTTTTTTGTTGTTGGGTTGGCAATGATCTCCTTTGTGATCGGAGTTAACTGCCGTCTGTTTTTAATGTCGGAAAATCCAATGGAACGTAAATAACTGTGCACACAGACACCTCCTTTCTGATTCTTAACTTATTTTACTATGGTCAAAAAAGTATATTTAATTAATAAATATGGAATTAAGCTTCAATCTTATCTTTTCCACCCATGTATGGACGGAGTGCTTCCGGAATTCTTACAGAGCCATCTGCCTGAAGATTATTCTCAAGGAAAGCAATCAGCATTCTAGGTGGAGCAACAACAGTGTTGTTTAAGGTATGTGCAAGATACTTCTTACCGTCTTCACCCTTTACACGGATCTGAAGTCTTCTTGCCTGAGCATCACCCAGATTTGAGCAGCTTCCTACTTCAAAGTATTTTTTCTGACGTGGAGACCATGCTTCTACATCCAGTGATTTAACCTTCAGATCTGCAAGATCACCGGAGCAGCATTCCAATGTACGTACAGGAATATCAAGTGAACGGAAGAGGTCAACGGTGTTCTGCCATAATTTATCAAACCACATTTTGCTTTCTTCCGGTTTGCAGACAACGATCATTTCCTGTTTCTCAAACTGATGAATACGGTATACACCACGTTCCTCAATACCATGAGCACCTTTTTCTTTTCTAAAACAAGGTGAATAGCTTGTAAGTGTCTTTGGAAGTTCTTCTTCCGGAATGATCTGATCGATGAATTTACCAATCATGGAATGTTCAGATGTACCAATCAGGTAGAGGTCTTCGCCTTCAATCTTATACATCATGGCATCCATTTCTGCAAAGCTCATAACACCTGTAACGACGTTACTTCGAATCATGAAAGGAGGAACACAATAGGTAAATCCTCTGTCAATCATGAAATCTCTTGCGTAAGAGATAACAGCAGAATGAAGTCTTGCGATATCACCCATCAGATAGTAGAAACCATTTCCTGCTACACGTCTTGCTGAATCAAGATCCAGTCCATGAAGATGTTCCATGATCTCTGAGTGATATGGAATCTCAAAATCAGGAACAACCGGCTCACCAAAACGTTCAATTTCTACGTTTTCGGAATCATCTTTACCAATAGGAACAGATGGATCAATGATATTTGGAATTACCATCATGATCTCTTTTACTTTTGCCTGAAGTTCAGTTTCTTTTTCCTGTAATTCAGATAAGCGTTCTGCCTGTTCTGTTACCTGTTTTTTTACTCCTTCAGCTTCTTCTTTTTTGCCCTGTGCCATTAATGCACCGATTTGTTTGGAGAGCTTATTACGATTCGCTCTCAGATCGTCAGCCTCCTGCTGAGTTGCTCTTGCCTGGGCATCAAGTTCAATTACTTCATCAACAAGTGGAAGTTTGCTGTCCTGAAATTTGTTCTTAATGTTCTGTTTTACTACATCTGGATTCTCTCTTAAAAATTTAATGTCTATCATTTTTTGATATTCCTCCTGGTTCATATGGAATAAGGTTGTTTATACTTATTCTCACATGCTTTTATATTTTTTTGACTATAGTCAATTATAATTATTTTTTATTATATTTAATTGTTTTTTATTATGATTTATTATTCTTCTTCCATAATATCAGCAATCTCTTCATCAAGCGTTTTTGCACGTTCAATGGCTTCTTTTTCTTCATCAGAAAGAGCTACATAGGATTCACCTTTGATCAGCTCTTTTGCATAAGCGAAGCATCCTTCTCTGGAATGCATACAATTTAAAACTACACCATTGTTACGACTGTCGAGAAATGCAATTGCGAAGCTAAGACTTCCGCCCATTCCCTCAAATGCATCATATTTGACTAATCCGATTTTGCTGATACATGCTGCAAGTGTTTCCTGGATCTCTTTGTGTTCTTTTGTAAGCCGCTTGGAATTGTTCTTCACAGCATCCATTTCAGCAAATCGATCCAATATAATTTCTTCCATATCACCTGCCGTTTTACCACTTAAAAGGCGTTTGATATCTTTATTTCTTTTCTTTATATTCGCCATAAGATAGAATACAAGTCCAAATAAAACGATGACGAGTACAAGAAGTATGATTAAAATAATGGCAGGGTCAATACCAATCTTATCTAGTAAAGAACTGTTCATTCTGATATTTCCTTTCCAATTATTCTCTGTGAATAGAATATAACATCTCTGTTATTCTTTCCAATTCTTCCTGAGAATAATAATTTATTTCAATTTTTCCTTTATCATTGTTTTTTGATTTGATTTCAATCTTTGCACCCAGAATATTTTTCAGACGGCTTTCAATATCATTGTAGAAGATAGAAAGATCTTTTGTGTCTACATTATTCTGCTTTGGTTCTTTTGGTGCACTAAGTAGTTTCTTGACATAGATTTCTGTATCACGAACACTTAATTTATTATCAAATATAAAGTTTGCAGCTTCTGTCTGTAGAGCAGCATCCTCAATCGGAATTAACGCTCTGGCGTGTCCGGTTGTCAGCTTGTCTTCAATGATCATCTGACGAACTTCATCACATAATTTCAGAAGTCGAAGAGAGTTTGCAATCGTTGAACGATTCTTTGAAACCTTTTCAGCTACTTCTTCTTGTGTAAGACTGTATTCGTTGATAAGACTTTCATATGCCATTGCTTCTTCAATCGGATTCAGGTCCTCACGCTGAATATTCTCTATGAGAGAAATCTCCATAATTTCACGGTCTGTGTATTCTCGGATTACAACAGGTATTTCCTTTATTCCGGCCATCCTGGCAGCACGCCATCTTCTTTCACCGGCAATAATCTCATAGAACTTTCCTTTTTTTGTTACAATAAGAGGCTCTAATACTCCGTATTGTTTGATAGAATCAGCCAGCTCCTGTAAAGCATCTTCATCAAATTGCTTTCTTGGCTGTGATTGGTTTGGTTCAATCTGTGTTATTTTAATTTTCTGTTCTACTTCTTTTACAACTTCCTTCACAACTTCTTTTGTGACAGTTTTTGTTGTCCCACTGGAAGCAGATTTTGATTTACTCTTTGGTGGATCATTTGTAGGAATTAACTGATCCAGACCTCTGCCTAAGCCTTTTTTTACAGGCATTTTATTTCCTCCTGTGAGTCATTTGATTTTTATTTGTAATAATCATTTGCTATGACTTCATCAGCCAGCATCATATAATGTTCAGCTCCGGCAGATCGTGGATCATATGCAATGATTGGCATTCCATAGCTTGGGGATTCAGCCAGACGAACATTTCTTGGAATAATAGTGTTGTAAATATGCTGATTCAGATTTTGTTTTACATTATCTACAACCTGCATTGACAGATTGGTACGGGAATCGTACATGGTAAATACAATCCCTTCAATCGTAAGTAGTCTGTTTAATTGTTTCCGTATCAGATTAACGGTGTAAATTAACTGGGATAATCCATCTAATGCAAAGAACTCACATTGAATTGGAACTAATACAGTATTGGCTGCTGTTAAGGCATTTACTGTTAACATTCCAAGAGCAGGAGGGCAGTCAATGATAATATAATCAAATTTACGTCTTACATTCTTGATATGGTTTTTAAGAATATACTGTGGATCTTCCACTGTAACAAATTCTACTTCTGCACCTGCAAGCTCTCTGCTGGCTGGGAGAAGATTCAGTCCTTTGATATCAGGGTAAACGTCGATAAGCATACATTCGCCTAAATTGCAGTCACCGTTTAACATATCATAAACACTGTACTCAAGGGAATTCTTATCAACTCCAAGTCCACTGGTCATATTTCCCTGTGGATCCATGTCAATTGCTAAGACTTTCTTTCCTTTTTTTGCAAGACATGCCGCAAGATTGATTGCAGTTGTAGTTTTTCCTACGCCACCCTTCTGGTTGGCTATTGCGATAATTCTTCCCACTTGATATTCTCCTTTTATGTTTCACGTGAAACATTCTATATTTCCAATAATTGTTTTCTCTACATATGTGAACATACATATTATATAATATAATTAAGTGATTATTAGCTAAAGAAGACATGTAGCTGTTTTCTATATCTTTTATTCATATAATATATATGATTTTCATAATATGTAATTTTATTGTATTATGCCAACAGATTAAATGTTTGTTTATTGATTCCGTGTTCCATTATATCACTATAATAGGATTAATGAAATGAAAATATCTCTATATATTACAAATCCCGTTACACTAATTATTGAATAATCAGTAGAACGGGAATTTTGTAATAGGCTAATAAAAAAGGAAAGATGTGACGTAACATAATATAGCGGCTCCGGAAAGAGCAATTTAAAAAAAGGGGGGGATTAAATTTTGCTATATCATGTGTAGTCACATCAATCTTATCGAAACGTAGACTGCGCCTTCGATAGTCTTATTATAACACCATTGTGTAGAAATATCTACTATTATTTTGAAAAATGTTGAAAAAATTTATATAGAGTGTTTCACGTGAAACATTCTATAACACCATCATTTGCTCTAAAAACTTGGAAACTTCCACCCATGCCTTTTTGGACTCGGGCATAAGAGTCATACCCATTTGAAATACATGAAACATGTTCTCGTAGATGGATAAGCGTACTTTTACACCTTGTGACTTGGCTTTTTCAGCAACCAGAACAGAATCGGATAAAAGCATTTCATTTGATCCAACCTGAATCAGCATTGGAGGAAAACCAGTGAAATCTCCAAACAATGGTGAAATATATGGATCTGTCAGATCGTGATTTCCGGGATATACACTGTTATAGATCAGACTTTCATTTGTATTGCCAAAGAGAGGATCAATCTCAAAGTTTTCTGTATAGGATGATCCGCTTGCAGTCAGATCTGTCCATGGTGACATAGCTACGATTCCGGCAGGAAGAATACGGTCACGGTCTGTAAGATAATGGCAGAGAGCCATAGCCAGTCCGCCACCTGCAGAATCACCAGCAAGAATAATATGGTTTTCCGAGTATCCATGATTTAGCAGCCAATCATATGCATATAAAGCATCATTTAATGCTGCAGGATATGGATTTTCAGGAGCAACCCTATAGTCAATGGATAAGACGGATGCACCTTTTCCAAGTTCCGAATATAATCCGGCAAACATACGATACTGTGTTTTAAAAGCTCCAACATAACCACCACCATGAAGTTGCAGGACAACATATGGATTATGAGAATTTTTCCACTTTAACAGTTCCATTTTGAAGTTTTTAGTTTCAATCAATTCACTGGTAAAGTGATCGGGATATTTGTATGTTTTATCAATGTCGCTTTTGGAACGATTGTTATTTCTGATCTGCGTAAGAAGATTATTGCTGTTAAAATCAGCGACCAGTTCACATACAAGCTTTGCCTGTTTGCTCATTCCTGAAGTATCAGGAGGAGTAGAAGAACCAGAGGTTAATTTATCTAAAAGTGCCATTTAATAAAATCTCTCTTTCTAAATTTAGTTAATAGTAAGCAGTGCACAACGAAAAATAATTGCTGGCACTGCTTTTACTATAAGATAATTTGTATTTTAAGATATTTATATTTGTAGAATATTATCTGTGATGTCATTTATAAAATAATATCTATGCCTGAAATATAATTCTATACATGAAATCTACGTTTTAGTTCTGTTGTTGCAGGTCGATCTCCGAACACCAGTGTACCACCGAGCAACAGAGCACTCATAATATCTGCAATGATCATAAAGAAATCATGTTTGAAGAACTTTCCGGTAAGCATAAGTATTGTCAGGATCACACAGATAATAATGATATATACCTGTAATAAAATATAGGATTGCCAGTTTTCAGTATTAATAATCATCAATACAAGAATTGCAATGTCAAGCATTGCAATAACACAAGGTATTGCAAAGTCAATTGACCACCCGGTATATCCAAGGATATAATCAATCAATACAAGAACGGGCATGATGAAAATTGCCTGTACCAGCATTTTTTTTCGATGACTCTTATTGTGCCTAAATGAATAGATCAGTGAAAAACAGGCATATGCAAGTCCGATTCCACAAAGAGCTGACCATTTGACCTTTGAATATGTCAGGTAGTTGATCAGGATCAGGATTCCTTCTACAACAATACTGCAAAAAATTGTCAGTTTGATAACAAATCGCATACGACGCATTGCAGGTGTGATGTCCGGATACATAACAGATTTTGACTTTTCACCAGTTTCTTGACTATGGTCAAGAAAGTCTTTTTCGCTTTCCGGATCTTTCACCGGATCATATTCCAGACTCCGTTACATAAAGGGCATGAAAGGGAGTGATCCAGAACATCTATATTACAACGTCTACATTTACTCATAATACACCCCGTTACTTTCTATCGATACATGAATCCCATCCCGAACCATCTGGCGGAAAAATTCTTTCTGTATAAATGTTTCACGAATGGCAGAGCTGAAGGTGAAGACCAGTGTATCCTTATAACTGATGACACTTCCTTTGATGAACTGTCCTTTGGACATCGACAGAACGACATGGAAGCGGTCGATATATTCCTTATATATATCATCAACGGATACAACTCCAAGGTTGGTGATCGTTGATGTATTTGCTTTTAATGAAGCTTTATAAATACGGCGCATGGCGATGCTCTTAAAGACACGCGGAACGGCACGGATAATAAAATTCACTTCATTGGAAACGTTATAGGATAACAGCTTCTCCAGATTTTCTTTATTGATCTGTTCCTTCAGACTATCTGCGATGATGTGCAGAACATCTTCAAATGTATAAGTATCCTTCTCCGGCTTGAAGTAAGCAGAGACAACGGCAAAGAAGTTCTTCGTTGTATTGGAATTAAAATATGGGCGAAGATTTACAGGAACAACGGTGCTGATCGGACGCTTGGAAGGCTGCCCTTTCAGGTATTCTTTGTAGATTGCCCATGTAAATGTTCCAAGCAGATACTGGTTGATGGTTACACCATATTTTGCTGCCGCCTGTTTGATCTCGGAAACCGGGATATAGCCGTGCAGGATAGCAAAATGATTAAAAGGCAGCTTTTCACCTTTTAAGATAACTGCTTTTTCCGTTTTATAGGAACGTTTGGCAGGTCTTATATAGTTCTTCTTGTAGCTGTCCTCGATATCCAACGAGGAATCTGCATTTAAGGTATTACCTGCTTTTTCAGCAAGTTCCGGGTATTTGTACCGGAGGTACTGATAAGTCAGTTCCTTCAGGAAAATAAGAGCACCATTTCCATCTGTTAAGACATGAAAGACTTCCAGATTGATCCGTTTCTGATAGTAGGTAACACGGAACAGATATTCATTATTTGTATAGGGATTGATATACAGACAAGGGTATGTGTCTTCTGGCATTACCCTTGGAGCAGGTCGTTCATTTGCTTCAAAGTAATACCAGAAGATCCCATTTTTTAGTTTGTGATTAAACACATCAAAAAATGGAAGAATCTTATCCAGTGCCTTTTGCAGGAGCTCTGCATCTATGTCTTCTGTCAATGTAACGGAAATACGATAAACGTTGCTTACATTTTCGCTTACAATGACAGGAAACAGGTTGGCAGTGTTATCGAGTTTATCCCATTTAATAGTCTTATTTAATCGTTTCGACATGAAAGATCACCTGATTTACATAGCTTCCGGTGCATTGATTCCGAGAAGCTCTAATGCATCGTGAAGAGTTTTCTTTGTAAGGTATGTCAGCATGACACGGGCATTCTTTACATTTTCCTCCGGTACGTTGATACGTGTGGAGTTATAGAATTTGTTAAATGCCTGAGCAACATCGACAGCGAATCTTGCAACAACAGATGGTTCGTATTTCTCTGCTGCATCCGATACAACCTTAGGGAAACGGCTGATCTCTTTTAAGAGATTCATAGCATCCGGTTCAGAGATCGTGCTGTAATCAACCGGCTTTGCAGGATCGAAATTCTCAGCAAGTCTTACAACGCTGGAGCATCTTGCATGTGTGTACTGAACATAAGGACCGGTCTCACCGTCAAAGTTTAATACCTTATCCCAGCTAAATGATACATCCTTGATACGCTGGTTATAAAGGTCATTGAACAGAACAGAGCCAACGCCGACGATCTTGGCAACTTCTTCCTTATCAGGAAGGTTCGGGCTCTTTTCTGAGATGATTTCAAAACTCTTTTTAATTGCATCATGCAGAATATCTTCTGCATAGATGATATTTCCGCTTCTGGTTGAAAGCTTTGCACCCTCTAAGCTTACCAGTCCATAAGGAATGTGAACCAGAGAATCCTTTGCCCAGTCATTTCCAAGAAGCTCAACTACCTTGAATACCTGTGCAAAATGCAGCTTCTGTTCCTGTCCGGTTACATATAAGCATTTTGTGAAATGATAGGTATTCTTACGATAGAAAATAGCAGCCAGATCACGGGTTGCATAGATGGAGCTTCCATCTTTCTTTGTAACGATACATGGAGCCATATCATAGTCGGACAGATCTACGATCATAGCACCTTCGCTTTCCTTTAACAGGTTCGCATTTGTCAACTGGTCAACAACTTCCTGACATTTGTCACGATAGAAGCTTTCACCGAGATAATAATCAAAATCCATACCCAGAAGGTCATAGGTACGTTTGTATTCTACAAGGCTGATGTCCTTGAACCACTGCCAGATCGAGAGTGCTTCTTCATCCCCATGCTCCATCTT
Organism: Clostridium sp. AM54-37XD; assembly: GCF_003478225.1. Lineage (NCBI taxonomy): Bacteria > Bacillati > Bacillota > Clostridia > Eubacteriales > Clostridiaceae > Clostridium > Clostridium sp. AM54-37XD. The sequence goes on along the minus strand of NZ_QUEV01000001.1, from coordinate 225,887 downwards.
GCTGAACCATGCTCTTGCTTCATCTACAAGCTCCGGATTCTGGTCTGCTTCTTCATGGAACTTCACATAGAGACGCATAAGCTCGGCAACGCCATCTTTCTCAACTGCTTCCTTTGTTCCCCAGTTCTTATATGCAACGATCAGCTTACCAAACTGTGTACCCCAGTCACCTAAGTGGTTGATACGGATTACTTTATAGCCGAGTTTGGAATAGATCTTATAGAGGGAATTACCGATGATAGTAGTTCTGAGGTGTCCAACGTGGAAGTTCTTTGCTACGTTTGGCGAGGAGTAATCGATGCAGATAACCTTGTCTGCACCTTCATCGGAACCGCCGAAGTTGTCCTTTAATGCTGATTCGATCATGGTCTGGACAAAGATATTTTTCTTTACGAAGAAGTTCAGATATGCGCCCTGAACATCGATCTTATCGAGAAAATCAATATCACCAATAGCTTCTTTGATATCGGCTGCGATCAGGTTTGGTGCTTTGTGCATAGTCTTTGCCAGTCTGAAGCAAGGAAATGCATAGTCGCCAAGCTCCTGCTTTGGTGGTATCTCAATAAAAGTTGCAATTTCTTCAGCAGTCATGCCTTCTACATGATTTGCAATCAGATTTACGATTTTTTCTTTCATAATTAAGGTTGTCCTTTCAAATTCTTTCTTATATATTAAGGAAATGTCCTTATTTTTCTTTCATTTCATAATTAAGGGGGAGAACCCATAATCTACATTATTTCAATCGGGATAGAAAAACGGATATCTGTTCCACTGATGATATCACCTTCTATCTTAAGTTGTCCATTTAACAAATAAATAATCTCCTGAATGCGGTGAAGTCCACTGTTCCATGGAGAGGTGTGACTGTAATTCTCATCAATGCCGATGCCGTTATCATTGATATGTACCGATATCTGATCACTGTAGATCTGAATGTTGATACCAACACGATTTGCATTTGCATGCTTATATACATTGTCCAGACATTCACACAGTATACGGATCAGACTGATCGTGATAATTTCCGGAATCTCGATCGAAGCATCCGGACAGTCAATGTCAGATTCAATGACACATTCTGGATAAGCATCTTTGTATCGGAAAATGGTATCTTCTAATAAGGTTTCAATCGGTACAGTTGCATCAATGTCACCGGTAAGTCCCAAAAGGATAGCATTCAGAGAATCTTCCATGGATGCAGTTGAGTCGATGAGTTCATCAAGTGTGATCTTTGCCCGGTTGACATCCGACTTGATCAGCCATGACAGGGAATTCAGAGTATGTCTGGTTCGATCTAATTGCTCCAGAATATCGGTATGTAAGGATTGTACTAATTTATCCTGATCGTATTTTTTCAGACGAAGAATATTGAAGCCATGATTGATAACCGGAAGGTCTTCTTCAACCGGCTCTTTTTCCAATGCAACCGCTTCCTTTGTGAATTCTTCTGCCATTTCATCCAGAAAAGCATCCAGCTTTTTGGTTGCTGTATGAATGCGTGTGATCCTGCCCTTCAGCTCGTCGGCATCTGCCTGTAAGCAGTGGATCTTTGTTGTAAGAGCAGCATTAGAAGCGTTCAGCTCTTTTAATTCCTGTTCAATCTGTGCAGCTTTTTCTTCCTGCGTTGTTGTCGTTGTAGAAAATGGAGAAAAGACATTATGTCCGGCACTGTTTTTAAAGGAGTAGACCTCCAGTGTTTTCATAAGTTCATCAATTTTAATCTTTAATTCAAACTGTTCTGTTTTCAGAGCCTGGATCTGTTCCAGTTTCTCTACATACAGTTCGTTGAAGTAGTCCAGAATTTCCTGATTGGAATCCCGCACTGTTTTCAGATTTTCCGTTGTTGAAATATCCATGATATTCTCCATTCTCCTCTATATCTGTTAAGAGGTTTTGTTGTTTCTATTGTACCTTACTCGTCAAGGTCATTATCAAATGTTTCCTGAAGCTGTCGTCTGCGTTCTTCATATTGTTTTTTTCTTGCTGCCTGAAGCGCGCGTTGATGCTTTCTTGCTTTCTGTATATGGATCAGATAGGCCACAAACAATACGGCAAGAAGAAGCAGAACTGCAAGAATGATCCACAATGGATGGATCGACAGCTTCTTTTTTGCTGCAGAGGCTGCAACTGTTGCACCGGCTGCATGTTCTGTGTTATTTGATGAAATCTGTTTCCCATCCGGGTTATAGCCGGTTACGGTAAGATCTGTTGTTCCTATCATATTTCCGCCATAGGAGAGAATCAGATGCCCCACGGTATAAGTATCTCCATCTTTTACCGGTTCTTTGTTATATTCGATACTGTAAGTTAATTTCTTAATATCATCATTTTTATTAAAATTCAGTTTATAGTCCTTATCAATCTGCAATGTAATATCAGAACCGGAATCAGTCTTGTAATAGGAGTTCAAATAATCAAGCGTCTGTGATGTCTGGGTGCTGTCAAAGGTATAGTCGGCCAGAGGTGTCTGGAGACTATAATTCCGGAAGCAATACTCATAGATGGCTTTGCTGTCAGTGTAGGTATTTGCTGCACCGTTACAGTTCATCAGAACGCAGATCAGTTCGGTATCACCTTTTTTACTCCAGGTAACAAGGGTATTTAATGCATCATTTGTATAACCGGTCTTACCGCCTTCGCAGTATTCATAGTAATATTTGCTGTCGGGATTTGTCATTTTACAGTGCTGCCAGAGCTGGCGTTCTTCCTCGCAAATATTTGTCGGTCCAATGACATGATTTCTGGTACCTGTTATTTTACGAAATTCATCGTGTTTCAGACAGGCTTTGGTTATTAATGCCATGTCATAACAGGTGGTATAATGGTTCTCATCCGGAAGACCATTTGCATTTACAAAATGAGTGCCAAGGCAGCCAAGCTTGACTGCACGTTCATTCATCATTTTAGCAAAATCTTCGATGCTCCCACCAGAGACAAATTCTCCGATGCCCCATGCAACTTCATTTGCGGATTCCAGCATCATACCATAGAGGGCATCCTCCATAGAGATCTGTTCACCTTCATCCAGACCGATATGGCTGCTTCCTCGATCAATGCCGAAGACGGCATCGTGTGACATTGTTACAGTATCGGTCAGCTTTGTATTTTCAATGGCAAGTAAGAAGGTCATAATCTTCGTGATACTTGCCGGGTACTGTTTATCAAAAGCGTTTTTTTGATATAGAATATTCCCAGTATTTGCGTCCAGTACGATGGCATAGTTGGACGCAAGCTCCGGTGCTTTGCCCGGTTCATCAGGGTACTCGGTTGTAACTAAGTATTCAGTTGTTCCATCCTCATCTGTGCTGTTATCTGATCCTTCGTTTGTAGAGTCATCAGATGCCGTATTCGTAACTGTACTGTCTGGAAGAAACAAATGGTCTGTTCCGGCAGCAGAGGATGACGTGCTGTCTATATAGAAAACGCTCATGGTAAATAACAGAACAGTGGACAGGATAACGACAGGAATTGCATGTCTTGTCCTGTTTTTCTTCGGGTTCTTTCTTATCTTCATGAACGGTTATTCTCCAATGCTATTTCTTTGTTCGATATGCAACCAGCCGGTTGATCGGAGTACCAAGAGCAGAAAACTTTGCTTCGTATTCTGTCATGATATTTCCTTCGTTGTATTCGGAATGGTGCAGATCATATGTGTAGTTTTCAAGTGTCCATCCTGCTTCCGGAACCTGCTCTAAGGAGAAGTCAAATAATGGGCGGTTATCTGTCTTGAACATAACACGTCCGTCCGGCGCAAGGATATGATCGTAGTGTTCGAAAAAGTGAGTTGAAGTCAGTCGTCTCCTGGCATGGCGATCCTTTGGCCATGGATCAGAGAAGTTCAGGTAGATATTTGCTACTTCATTTTCTGCAAAGACATTCTCGATGTACTCAGCATCCATTCTTATAAAATAAAGATTGGTCATGTCTTCTTCCTGTTCACGTTTCTCGATGGCACGTACCAGAACACTGGAATATTTCTCGATGCGAGATAGTTGATATCCGGATTCCGTCTGGCAAGCTCCATGATAAATTGTCCTTTTCCCATACCAATCTCGATGTGGATGGGATTTGTATTCCCAAAAAATTCGCTCCATTTGCCTTTCATGCTTTCTTCGTCGTGTACGACGTATTTGTTGTCGGCGATTGTCTCTCTGGAGCCTTTTACGTTTCTAAGTCTCACGAGGGTGTTCCTCCAAAATAATCTTAATTCGCAATGCCTACCATGTGGTCAATTCGCAATGCCCACCTCGCCTGACGGCTTTGTGGTGGATCGCAATACCCACCATGTGGTCAATTCGCAATGCCACTTCGCCTAACGGCTTTGTGGTGGATCGCAATGCCCACCATGTGGTCAATTCGCAATGCCCACCTCGCCTGACGGCTCGTTGTAGTGCTTCGCACTATAGAATTATATATATATAGAACTCGCCGTAAGCAAGCTTCCGCTCGTTCTACATATATATAATTCTGCATTGCTCATTGTTCCATTATATCAATATTAGGGTTTTAAAGTAAATAGCGGGGCTGTTTTTTTTATGTTTTTTCGTGGGTTTTGATGGTGAAATCAAGAATTACCGGGAACTTATTCTGGTTTCTTCATATAATATGGTATAGGAGGCTTTTTTTTGGTGGGGAAGAGATTTTTGTCCGTCAGAAGTTGGATGAAAAGCGGAGGTGTTTTTGTGAATGGGAGATCATAAATTTCAGAAAAAGGTGACTGCATGCTGTTACTGCAAAAAAGGATTTAACAAATGGTGTGTTTGTTTATACAGGGGATATGAGGAAGTGAAAAAAATTTTGAATCAGGATTGCTGCAAGAGAGAAAAGAAACCGCGCTGCTACAATAGAAGAAGATAAAAATCAATAGGAAAAAGTACAAAAATCCGCATAAAATCTATGCAAATAACCGATATTAAAAAAAGTTAAAATTTTTTGAAAAAAATGCTTGCATTTGGATAAACTATGTTATATAATCAATTTCGTTGTCGGCGAGATAACAAAATAAAAAAGACTTCGGGCCGCTAGCTCATTTGGTAGAGCACCTGACTCTTAATCAGGGTGTGCGGGGTTCGAGCCCCCGGCGGCCCACTACAAAAGTCCTAATTTGGCAGATATTTGAAGCTGCTGGGTTGGGGCTTTTTTTCGGTATAAGAATATATATTTTTGATTCAGGTAGTTCTCTTTTTTTCAGGAATAATAACTGTTACAGAATAGAGTCCATTTTCGTAATTGATCAGGCAAAATCCGCCGCAGGCTTCAGCAGATTTTTTTACATTCTTCAAACCATATCCATGAATAAAGTCCAGATTTTCTATATCTTCCGGTGGTTTTTTTCCAATAGGAAAATGGTAGGTATTTGTAATATAGATTGTAAAGGTATGCTCGATCGTCTGAATATTGATATTGATCTCGCCACTCTGTTCTTCCAGACAGGCATTTAATGCATTATCTAACAGGTTTCCAAGAATGATAGTCATATGATAATCGTCACATGGAACAAGATCATTGTCAATTTTTAGTTTAGTTGTGAGTTTGATGTTGTGGCGGGCAGTCCGAAGCATCAGATTGCTTATAAAAGCATCAATGACTAGATTCCCTGTATTTACAGTACAATATCTGGCTTCCAGATCGGACATAGTTTCTCTGGCATATGGAATGATCTGATCATAATGTTTTTCATTTACACAGGTTTCAATATAGAACAGATGCTTTTTTGTATCGTGCATGAATCCACGAATGTTTTTATAGGCATCTCCAAGCTGCTGGTATTTTTGTCGCTGATAGTTTACCTGCTCGGTAAGCTGATTGGTTTCCTGTGCAAGGGACTCTGCTTTTAATACACTTTGGAGCAGAATGTAATTTACAATGTTGATAATAAGCAGAAATATAACCAGGATCAGATAAGTGTTTGGTTCGGTTTTATTCAAACTGAAAAAGGTAGGAAGTAATACAAGTGTGCAGGAAAGTAATGGGATGATCAATAGTAAAATGCTATATTTTTTAGATTTGATTCCAGCCTTTTGCTTTCGAATGACATGAAGAATCATAATGATAAGCAGAATTAATAAATCACTAACAAGAGAAATAGATGTGAATACGATCTCAGGTAAGGAATCAAATTGTATGGTTATATCTGTAAAATGTGAAATAATATAATATGCCATTTCTTCGCAGATGGAAATTATTATAGAATAACTTAAAATGACAGAAATTCTATAAATAATTCCGGAAGTAAAAAATAAAGAGAGACATAAATTCATAATATTTGTAAGCATTGTCCTTGTAGCAGAAGCCCAATATGAAACATTTCCTACCAGTGGATATGAAATTATCCAGAAGATAGAGTCAGCTATTATAAAGGCAAATAAAATATAATATGGATTGTAATCTCTTTTTTTCTTTTCAAACATAGTTTGAAAAAAGATATATAATAATGAATTATCAAATATAAAACTAAGCACGCTTATTAGAACTATCATGTTTGATATCCTCTTCTTTCTATTTTAAAACGTGAATAATACGGTTGGCATAAAGTTGCTGTAAAGTTGTTACTTTTCTTCTGCTTATAGGAATCAAAGTCCCATTAGCTATTACAATATTTGAAGGCTGAATTGTTTGAATATGCCGTATATTTACCAGATATCCACGGTAAGGAGAACAAAAATCATGATCAGATAAGCGATTTTCCCAATCCTGAATCGTTCCTTCTCCTGTTAATATGGCATCAATTAAATGGTATTCCAGATATCGTTTTTCTCCTTTAACAGCCTGAATATATAAGATATTGTTTACAGGTATCAAATGTTCTTTTCCATGTGAGTCAATTACAATTTTAGTTATATGAGAATGTTTATATCGACGGATGATATCGGAAAGTAGTTTTTCTATTCTTGTATAACTAACAGGTTTTGTAAGGAACTGAAAAGGCTGTACATCAAAACTTTCCTGCATGTATTGTGGATAGGATGTTACAAAGACAATGAAAACATCATCATATAATTCATCACGTAGATATCGGGCGATCATCATACCATTAATTTCAGGCATTTCGATATCAAGCAGTAAAATGTGAAATGTCTGCTCCTTTTGTGCCTGCAGAAGGGTTGCCCCAGAACGGAAGGATTCGATTTCAAATTCAATATTATAAGATGCCATATAATGTTTAATGTGTTTTTCCAAATGAATAATGTCTGTTTGTGTGTCATCACAGATGCCGATTCGTAATATCATAAATTCCTCCTGTTTTTCCAGATGCCAATATATACACTTATTACACCCTCGACCATACACAGCATAATAATTCCGCAATAGGTGATCTGGTGATGTAGATATAGAAAACCTGTTAAGATTGTTAAAATGAAACAGGTTATCAGGCATCGGTGAAATAATTTCTTTTTCTGATGTTCAGATAAACGCTTGTTTTTTGTATCTACTGGTGCAACCGGAAGTATCATACACCAGGTGAGCAGATATAGGATAAATATCCAGACAGGCTTTATATGTTTAAGAATAAGCGAACAAGAAAAAATAGTTATAAGATAAATCCCATAGGATAGTATGGTACAGCCAAGTCTGGTATTTGCATGAAATCCACCTGCGAAGTGGCGGAGAGGAATGGTGACCAGAAGATAGCAGAGCGTTAGGTCGAGGCGGTGTACGAGTAAACCGATAATAAGAACAACTATATCATATAGTAGGGCTTCAATCAGATAATCAAACAGATAAGCATAGATTGCCTGTTGTTCTTTTAATATCTGTCCATCTTCGGTTAAGGTATCTGCCAGATATGTTCCAAGTTGTTTCATGTGTATTGTCCCCCTTTTTATAGATAAAGCCAGTATAACATGATTTAAAAAAAAGTGCATTTTTTTGGAGTGAAGGGTCGAAATTAGGGAGCAAATGGTATAACTACTACCGTTCACTCCTTAATTTCGACCACTCACTCCCAAATCGACACAATTTGCAAATAATATGCTAGAATATAACTACGGTTTGGATTTTAGCCGTGATAAACAAAGGCTAAATAATAAGAAAGGGGGAGATGCTTATGAAGAAGGCAATAGCCAGACTAATCTGTAAGTTTGGAACACAGCTTTGTGCTGTGGCTATGGTCATTGCACCACTGGTATCTGATGTATGTAAGAATAAGTATTATCAGGCAGAAGAACCAGAAGGATTAGATGCATTTGCAGATAGTCAGAGATTCAAATTGAGGGGATAAAAGCAGAAAGCGATTCTTCAAATAATGAAGCACGTTATATTTTCCATGTTGTTTATAATAAGAAAAATCGACTGTAAATGGAAAATATGACGTGCTTTTGTTAAATAAAAATATTGAGCGCAGAGAGGTGGATATCATGATAAAAATAGAACATTTGACAAAAAAGTATGGAGAAGGAGATTCCTGTTGTCTGGCGCTTAATGACGTTAGTGCAGATATTCAGGAAAATACATTTACAGTTATTACAGGCAAAAGTGGAAGCGGAAAAACAACATTATTAAATATGATCGGATTGATTGATAAGCCGGATTCTGGAAGCATATTGGTTGAAGACAGGAATATATTGGACTATGGTAAAAAAGACTGTTTACGATATCGTCGGGAAATGATTGGAATGGTATTCCAGTTTTTTCAGTTAATACCGGTTCTTACATGTCGGGATAATATTATGATCGCAAATGAATGTGTAAAGAAATGTAAGAAGGATTATTTTGATACATTGACAGAACAATTAGATATAAAAGATCTTTTAAATAAATATCCGGATCAGTTATCAGGTGGACAACAACAACGGATTGCAATCGCGAGGGCATTGATCAATCAACCCAGGATCATTCTGGCAGACGAACCAACCGGTAATCTGGATTCGGAGAACAGCAGACGTGTCATTGATCTGTTGAAACAGACAACAAATGAATATGGCATGACTTTGCTCATGGTGACGCATGATGCTGATATTGCAAAGCAGGCAGATCACTGTATTCATCTTGTTGACGGAAGAATCCAGCAGAATTAAGGAGGGGAAACAATATGAAGTGCCGATTGATATTTCACAATATCCTGCACAACAGGAAAAAAGCGGTTCGGGCAATTATAAGTATTTGTTTTTCTGTTATGCTTATCTTTTCCTCAATCAATGCATATATATCATTTCAGGATATGCGGCTGCAAAATGCGTATCAGACAAATGGAGAATATAATATTACTTTACATAATGTAACATATAAGGTTCGTGACTGGATATTGGAGCAGTATAAGGATCAGGCAACACTTGGTGTAGAAAAAATAGTTGCAAATGTAAATAATGAATTATGCATCGTGGATAGTGATGCAGCTTCGATCACTATGAATCATTACCAATTAGAAAAGGGCATTTTTCCCCAAAAAGAAAATGAGATTGCTATATCGGCAACAGCCAAATACAAAAATGTATATATTGCTAAACAATTTGATCTGGGAGACACAGTTACCTTCAAGGATCAGACCTATACGATTAGTGGAATTTTAAATGATTATGATTATAGTACACAGGACGTCTATAAGGTTGCGATCGTAAATGGAAGTATACGGGGAAATTTATACAACATCTATATTCATTTTAATGATCGACGGGACTATCAGCCGGGATATAAAGCAATAAAAAAATATATGGATCTGAGTTCCAAACAGATTTTTAATGGTGATACCGCCCATGGATTTATGGAAGGATACCATATGATTACAAATGGAGATCTGAATGCGATAGAGATTGACAGATCAGGCGGGCTGGAGGATACCAATATTGGACAACTCCTCATGGGTTTTATCATACTAATCATACTTACTTCACTCATTCTTGGTATTCATATTTTCCTGTCGTATATGAGTGAAAGAAGTAATCAGCAGGGAATCCTAATGAGTCTTGGATTTTCAAACAGCTATATTTTTTCGGCATATTTCCTGGAGGGTTTCATTCTGATAATTATTGGATGTGTGCTTGGACTTATACTTGGAAGATATATTACCATTTTGATCTTTAAGCTTATACAGTCATTACGAACCATCCCACTGGAACATTTCGCTCCACAGTTCCAGCCAATTTCATATATGGTCATTTGGGGAATCTGTGTATTGGATTTTATAGTTGGAATCTGTCCTGTATTAATATATCGTTCAAGAATGAAAATGATCGATATTATGAAAGGTGGAAAGAACAATTATAAGGTAAAGGATAAACGTGGATCTGAAAAAGGAAATATCATGATGCGGTATTCCATTCGGGATACCGGAGATTATGAAAAGGTATTTTCATTCCTGTCTCTTGTCTTGATCGGAATGGTAACGATGCTGGTTCTTATGGTAAATCGTTATGTATCATATCAGTTATTGTCTGAGGAAAGTCAGGATGTACAGTTTTCACTAATATCCGATGATGTCAGTCATATGGACGATTTTGAAAATCTGATACCGGGCGTTTCCTACTATGATGAGGTTTATGATACTATGGGTGAGTTTTTCATTGATCCTTCTCTTATCAATATGGACTATGCAGATGATTTGATATTTTCAGATGATGAAAAGGGTGTGTGGTGTGAGATTGTTGGTGTCAGTGAAAAACAATATAACCGAAAAATAGAGATGTCACAGGAGGTCAGCTATAATAAGTTTGTCCAATCTGGAGGAGTGATCATAATTGATAATTATAAGAATACAGAAGATTGTATTTTAAATGATATCCCGGATACACTAAAGTATGCGGGTCGTCAGGAGGAAGAAGGACCGGTATTTTCAGAGGGAGAAGTACCGGTTTTCGGAAGAAGCAGATTCTTAAACTGGAAGGATCAGAATGGAATCGCTATCATTGTTCCTGAAGAGCTGTTTAAAAAACAATTCGATTATACAAATGTACTTATTAATATAAATGTAAAGTCGGGTTATGAGTTAAAGGCAGCAGAGTTTCTGAATACACATGCACCTGTATATGAATATTCTTTCTTCGATACTTTGACAGATTATATCCGGGATCAGGATAATAAGAAAACGATTCAGGGTGGTACTTATGGAATTTTTGTAATCATTATGGTAATTAATTTCCTGGCAGTTTTATATATCCATGCACTGACATTCGTTCGACGCAGACACAACTTTGCCATCCTGAAGGCAATTGGCCGCACAGACAGCAGTATTATTTTGCCGATGCTTCTGACCAAGATTGGTCAGGGAATTGTTGTATCTATTGTAGCTGTCTTTATAGTGACACTTTTGTGCCGCTTATATTTGTCAGAAATAACAAAAAATATTGTGTTAGTTGATGGCTGGAAAAGCATAGCACTGGTGCTTGCATTTGTTCTGTTTATTCAGATAGTGGCAATTTTTATGGATGTTATTCAATTAAAAAGACAAAGAATCTTAAGGGATCTGAGAGAGGAATAAGGGAGGGTAATTATGAAAATGAAGGTAAAGATTCTTTTATGATAAGAGCTGACACGATAACAATAGAATTGTTAGGTGTCAGCTCCTTTTTTAAGATATATTATTTTAATTCTTTCAATATCTTTAAGGTATATTTCCATGTTCTGCGGACACTTTCCACGTTCATGGATTCGTTGGTTGTGTGGATATCGTCCATATCCGGTCCGAAGGATACACAGTCAAGTCCCGGAAGTTTAGAAGCAAAGATTCCACATTCTACACCGGCATGGAGTGCCTGTATTACAGGTTCTTTTCCATACTGCTGTTTGAATATTTTTACCATCAGATCGCGAAGCGGAGAATCTTCCCGGTATTCCCATGCGGGATAATCTCCGGTTACTGTCAGTGTTCCGCCTGCAAGAGTGGCGAGAGATTTCAGGCTGTTAAGCAGAGCATCTTTTTCGCTTCCGATACTGCTTCGGACGGAGCTTTTAAAAGATACCATGCCATTTGTTGATTGATCGTCTGGTTTGATCGTTGACAGGATACCGAGGTTCAGGGAAGTCTGAACCAGCCCTGCGATATCTTTGCTCATTTTCCGGACACCATTTGGATAAGTCATTAAGACATCGATCACGGTATGGGTAGATGTATCCGTCATTGTGGCTGCCGGAAGATCAACAGGCTCTAAGGTGATACAGATATCCGGGTCTGTATGGGTGTATTCATGACGGATGATCTGATTCCACTTGGAGATGAGATCCTGAAGACTTGCGTGCGCAGAATTTGCTGGAATATCTGCATGGCCTGGTGTGTTTATGTCAGACATATCGGTATCAGAAAAGATAACGACAGCTTCTGCATCGGTCGGAATGGCGTTATCCTTTAAGCCACCGGAGAGTGTAGATAATTTCATATCAAAATCGTTTGCAAGTGCGTTCAGAACACGTCCTAACACCTTGCTGGCATTTGCACTTTGCTTGTTGATCTCGACACCGGAATGACCGCCACAGGCATGTGCGACAGAGAGCTTATAGGCAGATGCCTTTTCGTTCGTATTTTCCCATTTAACAGGGATCTGAACATCTGCGGTTGCGCCGCCTGCACAACTGACAAGCAGATAGCCTTCGTCTTCGGAATCAAGATTTAACATGATACGGGATGAAAGTGGTGTGCAGTCAAGAGCCGCCGCACCGAGCATGCCGATCTCCTCATCAACCGTGAAGACTGCTTCCAGTGGTGGATGTGGGATATCGTGAGAGTCGAGTATTGCAAGTGCAAAAGCGACAGCGATTCCATCATCACCGCCAAGGGTCGTGCCTTCTGCGCTGATAATGCCGTTTTCCAACTTGAGTTTCAGACCGTCGGTATCCATATTGATCGGGCAGTCCTTTTCTTTCACAGCAACCATGTCAATATGTCCCTGCAGCATGACAGGGGCGGAAGTTTCATAGCCGGATGTTCCCGGCTTAAAGATAATGACATTGTTGGAAGCATCTTTGATATATTTCAGTTTATGTGCTTCGGCAAATGCAGCCAGATAATTACTGATCGCATCGGTATGACCGGAGCCATGTGGGATGGAGCAGATTTCTTCAAAATAATGGAATACATTTTGTGGTTCTATAGATGATAATACAGACATATGTGCCTCCTTGAAATAAGCTCATGATATAATGCTGAAAAATCACTTGCTTGCAAGAGATGATTTTTCGAATGCATTGAGTGATGAAATCACGATATAATGCTGAAAAATCACTTGCTTGCAAGGGATGATTTTTCGAATGCATTGAGTGAGCTATGCTTACACTATAATATAAAATAAAATGTGCATATCTAGTATAACACAAGATATGCACAGATAGTTGTTGTATTATTTTCCAAGGGCAGTTGTTCGTAAAAAAGATTCCTGATATTTTCTTGGAGTGACTCCAGTTGTCTTTCGAAATACTTCTGTAAAATAACTCTGGCTGGGAAATGCCAGAATTGAGGCAATTTCAGAAGGCGAGAAATCAGAATAAAGTAACATATTTTTTGCTGTTTCAATTTTTTTATCACGAATATAGTTGCTGATTGTCTGACCGGTTTCCTTTTTAAAAAGCCGGGATAGATAGGAGATATTTAATCCTGTCAGCTTAGCAAGTTGTTCTGCTGTGATATGGGTATGAAGATGATCATAGATATAATCCAGACAGACAGCAATATGGAGTGATGATATTTTGGATTTTCGAAGGTTTCGCATTCGTTTCGTATAATCCATACACATGGCAGGATGAAGTGCTGCAACTTCCTCTGGCGTTTTGCAACGGTCCGCTTTTTGGATATAGAAATCGCTCAGACTGTAGGCATTTGACAATTCCATACCACCTTCAATGCAGTAACGTGCAATAATTGCTGTTGTAATGACATAATGGTATTTTATGTTTTGAAGATAGTGGTCGGACAAGGTGCCTAATCCTTCTTTATCTAATAAGGATTCCTGACACAGCTGTTCAACCTTTGCTACATCTCCTTCTTTTATCGCTGCATAAAAGGAAACCTCCGGATTGTATGGAGCCCGCAGAAGATTATTTTCCCTTTGAACAAATTCTCGGTATACAAGTTCTTTTTTCAGTTGCATATTCTATCCCCGTTCGTATAAAACAGTCATAAGACTATATAGTAAATATGACAGATAAAACAATATGACTATTAGTAAATTTGTATAAATTGTATCATAAAACATGACTATGGTCAATAAAACGATATAAAAGTAATATAAACGATATAAAGAAAACAGTAGTCTTCTTATACTATTTGCATAACAAAAATTTATACGGGAGGTATGTATTCATGAAAAATGCAAAAAAGATTATTGCTTTTTTAATGGCTCTTACACTTTTAGTAAGCACCATCCAGATGCCGGTTATGGCTGCAACAACAAAAAAAGCAACAATCAAGACGGTATCGATTGTAAAGCCTGAGACAAAAACGCTTGTTTTAAAAGCAAAGAAATCATACCAGTTGAAAACAAAAGTAACTGTAAATGGAAAAATCAGTAAGAAAGTAACCTACAAATCTTCAAATGAAAAGGTTGCTACCGTAAGTAAAAACGGTAAAATCAAGGCATTGAAAAAGGGAAAAACAACTATAACAGTAAGAAGCAAGGTAAATAAGAAGAAAAAGACAACCTTGAAGGTTATTGTTGGAACACCTGTTAAATCTGTAAAGCTCAATAAAAGCAAGGTGAAAACACAGGTTGGCAAGAAGGTAAAATTAAAAGCAACAGTTTCACCTAAAAAATCCAGTGTAAAGGGTGTAAAGTTTACTTCAAGCAATAAGAAGGTTGCAACAGTAAGTAAAAAGGGTGTTGTTACCTGTAAAAAGGCTGGAAAAGTTACAATTACAGCTACGGCTAAAGATGGCAGTGCAAAGAAGGCAAAATGTACAATTACTATTAAAAAGAAGAAAACTGAGCCATCCAATAAACCGGGAACACCAAACAAGCCGGGAACACCAAACAAGCCGGGAACGCCAAACAAGCCGGATGATAAAGACGATCAGGATAACAAGGGCGATGAAGACAACAAGCTTTCTTATGATGGATATAATCTGAAATGGGAAGATGACTTTGATGGTGATGCGTTAAATGAGGATGACTGGAATTATGAAGAGCATGCACCAGGATGGGTAAACAGTGAATTACAGGCATATGTAAAGTCTGATCAGAATGTATATGTAAAGGATGGAAAGCTGGTTATCCAGCCTGTCAAGACAAAGAATGAAGATGGTTCATATTCTATTACTTCAGGAAGAATCAATACACAGGGTAAGCATGATTTTACATATGGATTGTTTGAGGTAAGAGCTAAGGTTCCAAGTGGAAAAGGTTTCCTTCCGGCCTTCTGGATGATGCCAACAGATGAAAATCTGTATGGACAGTGGCCAAGATGTGGTGAGATTGATGCTATGGAAGTTATGGGGCAGGAAACAGATAAGGTTTATGGCACGATTCACTATGGAAGTCCACATGCGGAAAAGCAGGGAACATATACATTAGAGAATGGAAATTTTGCAGATGAATATCATACATTTTCATGTGACTGGCAGCCGGGTAAGATCACATGGTATGTAGATGGAATAAAATATCATGAGACAAGTGACTGGTTCACAGCAGTTGAAGGTGAGACAGAGGTTGCTTATCCTGCACCATTTGATCAGCCATTTTACATGATCTTAAATCTTGCAGTTGGTGGATCATGGGTTGGATATCCGGATGATGATGCAGATTATATCAATACTCAGAGTTATAGTATTGATTATGTAAAAGTATATCAGAAGGACAGCTACAATGAAGATGTAGAAAAACCTGTTAACGAAGTAATTATCCGTGATCCGGATGCAAATGGAAACTATGTAAACAATGGAGATTTTGCTAAGACAGAAGATCTCACAGATGACATAGACTGGAAATTCCTTACCGCTTTAGAAGGAGAAGGAAATGCAGTTATTAAAAACAAGGCAATTGAAATACATACAGATAAAGCCGGAACAGTTGATTACAGTATTCAGCTTGTTCAGCCGTCAATTCCTGCAGAAAAAGGCGGCGAATATACAGTAACATTTGATGCATGGGCAGATGAAGCACGTACTATGAAAGTAGATGTATCTGCACCAGATCGTTCCTACAAGCGTTATCTGAATGATACGGTTGTTGACCTGAAAACAGAGAAGCAGACCTATACTTATACATACACCATGACGGATAAGCCGGATGCAAATGCACGTCTGGAGTTCAATTTCGGTGCTACAGATTCAACAGCTACTGTATACATTACAAATGTATCAATTAAAAAGACAGCACAGAAGGAAATTGATAATAGTAAAAAACCTTTATCAGATGGTAACTATATTTACAATGGTGGTTTTCAGGAAGGTAAGAATCGTCTCGGTGACTGGACTGTGACAAATAACTGCCAGGCAGTAGTTAGCGTAACAGGATTGGCAGATGGCCGTCGTCTTATGGTAAAGGCTGATACAAAGAATAAAGCGGATGTAATCCTTTCACAGGATGGTCTTCCACTTAACGTTGAGACAGAATATGCATTGAGCTTTGACGCACAGGCAGATATAGATATGCAGCTTGATGTAGTTATTGCAGGTGAAACATTTACTGCAGATGTAACAACAGACAAACAGACATTTAACTATGTATTTAAAACACCGGAAGAGTTAACTGATGCATTTAAGACGATAACATATTTCCTTGGAAATAAGGGAACGATCTATTTGGACAATGTTCGCGTTGTTGAAAATACACTGATTAAGAACGGAAGTTTTAAGGCAGGTTTCTCCGGTTACGAAGTATATGCAGAAGGCAGCACAGATGTATCTTATGTAGTCGACAGTCAGACAGAAGATTATGCAGCAGATTTTACGATCAAGGATACAGGTGCTCAGGACTGGATGATCCAGTTAAAGCAGAACAATATTAGTCTTGAAGAAGGTCAGTGGTACAGACTATCATTAAAGGCAAAATCAGATATGAACCGTAAGCTTATGGTTGCACTTCAGAGAGATGGTTCATCTGATGATGACTGGACACCATATTCAGGATCAAAGACAGTTGATCTTACAGATGAATATCAGTCTATTGTTGTTGAGTTCAAGATGAAGAACAAGAGTGATCCTAGAACAATTTTAAGTATTTCTATGGGTGCTGTAGGCGATGTTCAGATCAAACAGCAGCATAGAATCTGTATTGATGATATTATTCTTGAGAAAATTGATGCTCCAAAGGTTGATGAGACGGAGTCAGATGTGAATCTGATTAAGAATGCAGATTTCTCAGAGGGAGACAATGGACTTTCAAACTGGGAAGGTGGTATTATGGGTGATGCTGTTGGAACACAGACAGTTGATAAGGGTGTTATCACTTATGAATTATCAGATGCTGGAACTGCTGACTGGAATGTACAGTTGAAGCAGATGGGACTGGCATTGGAAAATGGAAAGACCTATGAAGCAAGTATTACTTTAAAGTCAACCGAAGCAAGAACGGTATTATTGAATTTCATGAGCAACTCTTATAAATGGTATGGTGGAGAAACAATTGTTCTTCCAAAGAATGAAGAGGTTGTAAAAACCATTACATTCACAATGAATGAAGAGACAGATACTGATGCTGGATTCTTCCTCTCTATGGGTAAGATTGCGGATGTTGATACCCCTGCATCTACAATCACAGTATCAAATATCTCTTTAAAAAAGCTTGCTGAATAATTCGCAGGCAGATAAACACATAAGTATTTACACAAGACAGGCATCGGTATTGTTACCGGTGCCTGTTTCGATTATGTAGATAAGTTATCAGGATGTTATTATTGTTTGTTAAAGCTGTAAACCTCGGCAATCTCGCTGATGGAGACATAGGCTTTATCGTCAAGTTCATGGACAATATTCTTCATCTTTCCAATCTGGAAACGGTTTACAACAATGTAGATCATGGTCTTTTCCTGATCCGAATAGAAGCCCTTTGCATCGATCATCGTTATACCGCAGGAAAATGTATCCGAGAGTTCCTGACAGATTTCCTGTGGCTTCGTTGTAATGATATAGGCGGCTTTGGAACGGTCAATACCTTCTACGATAAAGTCGATAGTCTTAAGTGCAGCCATATATGTAACGATGGAATAGAGAGGCAGGATCCAACTGTTCAGGATAATGCCACAGATGATATAAAGCATTACATTATATGCCATAACAAAGGTTCCGACGGTGATGCCAAGCGTTTGGCAAATATGATCGCAAGTGTCTCGATACCATCCATTGCACCGCCAAAACGGATCGCAAGTCCGCTTCCCGCACCGGAGATCAGACCGCCAAAGAGTGCGCACAGAAGCAGATCGGAGCCTGCAAGCGGAGATACAAATCGGACATCGACAGGAAGGACATCTGTAATCAACCATGCACCCAGAGAGTAGATCGCAACTACATAGATCGCATAGATGGTGAAGGTAGATCCCTGCTTTTTCCAGCCATATAAGAATAGTGGAATATTTAAAATAATAAGGAAAACAGAAAGTGACAGGTGTTCCGGAGTGATCTGACTTAGCAGCATGGAAGTACCGGATATGCCACTGTCATAGAGATTAACAGGACTTAAAAATATCGTAATACCGAAGGCATTGATAAGCCCGGCAATGGTCAGCCCGAGGATATTTTTCCAGTGTAGGGAACGAAAGATGGTTTTTAGTTTATTCATATAAAAGCCTCCTGTTCTGTTATATACATTTTTTACTATGGTCAAATATTACACGAGAAAATCATTGATTACAAGAGAATCGTGCTTAATTTAATTAAATCTTTACTGGAAGTTTATTGTTTCCTTGCATTCGTATTTGTCAGAGAGTAAGATAGACTCATATATTATGTGATATTAGAGGAAATAGAATAATATGAAAAATGTTTCAGAAATTATAAATCAAGGAAATAAAAATGCAGAGCTTCCGGCATGGTTAAATATGCGGCATGCATGGAGTGCCAGTGATGCAAAGCGGGATGAAGGGTTGGCATATCCGGATAATGTAATTCAGATCAAGAATTTGGACTATAAAAAAGAGCCGGATCATCAGAAGTGGTGTGAGGCAGTTGAATTATTAGCTTCACAGAGAACTATGGGGGAAAAGACATCGGAAAAGTATAGTCGGATTTTCTATTATAATGAACCGGACGATGCTTCGAATCTTGATTCTGAACGTTATGCATCAAACAGTTTATTTGATATATATTATCCGGCTGAGTTGGATGCACAGACATCATATCCGGTGATCGTCAGCGTTCATGGCGGTGGATGGTTTTATGGAGATAAAGAGCTGTATAGTTATTATTGCTGCCATCTGGCATCAAAGGGATTTGCGGTTGTGAATTTTAATTACCGGCTGGCACCTCAGAACAAATATCCGGCAGCAATTGAAGATGTGGCATATCTTATCCGATATATTCATGAGAATGCAGGTGTGCTTCATCTGGATATGGAAAAGTTTTATATGCTGGGGGATTCAGCAGGAGCACAGCTTACGGCAAATTACTGTATTATTGCCGGGAATGCAGCGTATCGGAACAAGCTGGATTTCTTTACATATGACAGACTTCCAAAGGCTGTGTGTCTGAATTGCGGAGCATATGAGATGGACAAGCGGGAGGATAATATTTCCGACTGGTATATGAAGAACGAAGATGGAAGTTATGCAGTATCTGAAGAGCAGAGAAAGCTGTTCCTTTCACAGCTTGAGTATCTGACGAAAGATTTTCCACCGGCATATCTGATGTACAGTGTAAATGATGATCTGAGATTTCAGACCATTTATCTGGATGAACGAATGGAGAAGCTGGGTATCCGGCATGTGATCCGGTCATTTGGAGAGAAACATCCGGACAGCGGACATGTATTTCACATTAATCTGAAAAACCCGGAAGGCGTACAGTGCAATGAGGAAGAATGTGCATGGTTCCGTCAGTATGAATAAGTACATGGCGGTTCATATAGAAAGTATATGCATTTGTAAGACTTGAAAAAATATGAAATGAAATTTGGAGTATAAGAAAATGGCAGAAGGTTGTAATCATAATTGTAGTAGTTGTGGAGAGAGTTGTTCATCAAGAACCGCTCCTCAGAGTTTACTTGAAGTACCACATGAAGGAACAAAGATCAAACATATCATAGCAGTTATCAGTGGAAAAGGCGGTGTCGGAAAATCATCCGTAACGACATTCCTTGCGGTTACCTTGAATCGTCTTGGTTATAAGACTGCGGTTCTGGATGCAGATATTACCGGACCTTCGATTCCGACAGCATTTGGAATAAATGAAGAACCGGAGAGAGGCGACGATTTCCTGTATGCGGTTGAAACAAAGACCGGAATCAAGATGATGTCGATCAATCTGTTGATCGAAGATCAGACAGCACCGGTTATCTGGCGTGGTCCGATCATCGCGGGAGCAGTAAAACAGTTTTATACGGATGTTGTCTGGGGAGACATTGATTATATGCTGGTTGATTGTCCGCCCGGAACCGGAGATGTACCGCTTACGGTATTTCAGTCTCTGCCGGTGGATGGGGCAGTTATTGTTACAACACCTCAGGATCTGGTGTCTCTTATTGTGGAGAAGGCAGTCCGTATGGCAGACGATATGGGAATCCGTATCTTAGGTCTGGTTGAGAATATGTCATATTTCAAATGCCCGGATTGCGGCAAAGAACACAGCATCTTCGGTGAGAGTAAAGTAGAGGAGATACAGGATCGTTTCGGTATCGAGACGGTCGTAAAGCTTCCGATCGACCCGGCACTTGCCGGCTTGATGGATGAAGGTAAGATCGAGGATATGCCGGAATCAAAGCTGAAGGAATTCGCACAGACGATCGTGGGAAAGATAGGATGAAAGAATAAATACAGGAGGTATGGATGGGGTATAAGAAAACAGATGCGTTGATGAGACATTTGCGAGACAGTGGAATTGCAATATATGGACCTAAACAAAAACGTCAGCTAATAAATACAGGATATTTTCATGGATATAAAGGATATCGTTTTTTTGGGAATGCAAATAAAAGATTGCCATTTACATCTTATGATGAAGTCTATGCTACAATACAATATGATTCGGATTTAAAAGCTTTATTATATGGGAAAATGATGTTTATAGAGACCGCAGTCAAGAATATAGCATTGGAAAGTATATTGGTAAATGCAAATTCAGAATCAATACAAGATATGTATGATAAAGTTGTAAGTGGCTATAATAATGCACCAAAATCTGCAACTGTAGAGCAGAGAAGAAAATTGCAGCAGAATAAATTGAATTTACAGAATTCAATTCAATCCAGTCTGGCAAATGCTTATAAAAAGAATAATCCAAGAATCACACATTTTTATAATAATGTTGGCTATTCAGATGTTCCAATCTGGGCATTGTTTGAAATTATGACAATGGGAGATCTGGGTTATTTATTGTCATGTCTTACATATAGTGTTCGAGATGATATTTCAAAAAGATTATCAATAAATGTATCTTGTGATACAGATCGACAGTTGATATATAAGTATATTTATACATTAAAGGATCTGCGTAATGCCATAGCACACAATTCTGTAGTTTTCGATACCAGATTTAGAAATATTGATCCGACAAGTGCAATGAAACAGTGTCTTAAAATTGAAGTAGGGTTACCATATGTAAATTTTAAAACCATTGGTGATTATATAATTCTTATGTGCTATTATATGAAATTGCTAAGGGTGTCAAAGACGGAGATTAAGTTATTTATCCGAGAGTTTGAGAAAATTACAGAAAAATATAGACAATCAGTTAATTCTGATGTTGCAGCAATGGTAATTCATCCGGATCTGAATTCAAGAATGAACATATTGAAAAATTATATCTAAAACTTGCATTTTTTCAATGCCTATTGTATATTATAAATACTAATTGGGGTATGCATTTGCGGATGCATACTTAAAAGAGTCGGAGCAATCCGGCTCTTTTGCGTTATAATAGACGATATATAGAATCTGTAATATATATGAAAATATGATTGAAAAAAACGTCTAAATAGTGGAAAATGTGTATAGTATCAGTTATAGACAGGTCGGGAATTATGAAACTTAGAAAATTACTGGAAAGCTGCCACCTGTGTCCGAGAAAATGCGGGGTGAACCGCATAAACGGACAGACAGGGGCATGTAATGAAACATTATCAATATCAGCCGCAAGGGCGGCATTGCATATGTGGGAGGAGCCTTGCATTTCCGGAGAGAACGGATCGGGTGCGGTATTCTTTTCCGGGTGTTCACTTGGATGTGCATATTGCCAAAACCATGATATATCCGGGGGCTTGAATGGAAAAGAGATCACGATAAAGCGCTTATCGGAAATCTTCTTTGAGTTAAAAGAGCAGGGAGCCAATAATATCAATCTGGTAACGCCGGATCATTTTATTCCTCAGATCATAGAGGCAATCGATATGGCAAAGGAGCAGGGGTTCAATCTTCCGTTTGTCTATAATTGCAGTGGGTATGAGGATATCGAAGCTTTGAAGCTGTTAGATGGATACATTGACATTTACCTGCCCGATTTTAAATATATGTCGGCAGAACTGGCGGCGAGATACAGTCGCGCACCGGATTATCCGGAGGTGGCGAAAATGGCACTGGCGGAGATGGTACGTCAGGTAGGAGGCGATCAGACGACATTTGACGAGGATGGCATCATGAAGCGAGGTGTTATCGTCCGTCATCTGGAGCTTCCGGGATGTATCGAGGATTCCAAGGCGGTTATCCGTTATTTATATAAAACATATGGAAATAATATTTACATCAGCATTATGAACCAGTATACGCCGATGGAGGGGATCGGTGAGAAGTTCCCGGAACTGAACCGCAAACTGACAGAGCGGGAATATGATGAACTGGTTGATTATGCGATCTCGATCGGCGTAGAAAATGGTTTCATCCAGGAAGGGGAAACGGCATCAGAAAGTTTTATACCTCCATTTACAAATGAAGGGGTATGATGCAGAAATGTCCAGTATATCAATTGTAACAGATCAGATGAAAATATCTGGTTTAAAATAAAAAAGGAAAGGAAGATGGGAGTATGAAAAACATCTTAAAGCAGGCGGCAATGAGTATTTTACTTGTTGCGCTGGTGTGTTCTTTCTGTATAACACCTGCAATGGCAGCGACAGAGTTTATCGGAGAGACAAAAGAAAACAGTGCAGTTGTTTCAGATGAAAGTGCAGAACTTGCTGCAAGTTCAGGCTGGGTAAAGAAGAGTTCCGGCCGTTTTGAATATTACAGCAAGGCAGGCAAGGTAACGAAGAAGCTGGTGAAGAAGAATGGGTTCTTCCGTTATTATCTGAAAAAGAATGGCAAATGGAAAGCGCAGAAAAAGGTATGGGTGACAATCTCACATAACCAGTATTATGCGAACGCAAAAGGCAAGGTCACCACGATCTACTATGGTGCCAGCAAAAAGGCAAAGCGGTATTCCGGTGGTAAATGGAAGTATGTGAAGAATGATACTTTGCGTCTGGCAAATGGGAACGTGTATTATTTCAGTGCAAATGGTATCCGTCAGACGAAGCATAGCTGGTATAAGATCAATGATAATCGTCATGTTCTGGTCGGCGAAAAGGGTTCCGATACCGTAGATTATCTGTTGAAGAAGGATCGCGGTGCATGGAAATGTTATGTCAGCACAAAGAAAGGCTGGGATAAGTTCAGAAGCAAGTGGGCACAGGCATATGGCAAGATCTATTACTTTGATGCAACCGGAAAGGCATCCAGAATCTACTATGTGGAGTCCATGAAATGCTATGAATACAAAAATGGCAAATATGTAATGTGGAGAAATACAACAAAATACATTGGTAAATATCTGTTGTATTTTGGTTCCGATGGTGTACGTGTTACCAAATCCGGTTGGTATAGGATATCATCAGATAAAGAGATTTATGTAAATTCACAGGGAATTGTTACGGATTCCAGAACACCTGTAAAAGAAACAACCGGACATTCTGCAACCGGCTGGTATACGATCAAGCTTAGTAATGGCAGTACAAAGCAGGTATATGGATATTTTGATTATGATGCAGAAAATACGATCATCCGTCAGTTAAATGCATACAGAAAGGCAAATGGTCTTAATGAATTGACAAGATCACAGAGCCTGATGAATTCTGCAAGAGTACGAGCATATGAGTGTTCTTATTCCTTCTCACATACAAGACCGAATGGTACGCAGTGTTTTACTGCTTCATCAGAAATGAATGGCGAAAATATTGCAGCCGGATATCCTTCTGCAGATGCAGCAATGACAGCCTGGAAAAATTCACCGGGACATGATGCAAATATGAAATTGTCACTATTCAGTAAAATTGGTGTTGGTGTATTTGTAGCAGTATCCAGTGATAATTGTGGATATAAATATTACTACGTTCAGAACTTTGGTATTTAGAAACAGATTGTATATTTTATTCATAAAGTAAAAGGTACTTCAGAATGTTTAACATAATTTGTATGACATTCTGAAGTACCTTTATTTTTATAAGCCTGCTTTTATAAGGTCATTTTCATCAGAAAAAGTAATGCAGTTATACAAGAATAAAACCTGATCGTAGTCTTCGACGTTTACCAGATTGCTGATAGATTGATTTGTGTACCGGAGATCGATCATGGTCACGGTATCGTAGTTGTTGATTAGAAACTGCATCATGGAATTGGCATAGCTGTCCTTGATCACCAGAATGGAACGCTTGTCAGTTCCGGCTGTATCTTTTGGATCGGATGCAGCTTCTGCAGTCGTTGTGTTGTTTCGATGGAGCGTTGCAACCGCTACGTTCTGTCCGGTATAGGATGCGTATTTGTCTTTTACGTCCAGATAGTCACGGAAGAAAATGGAGTCATAGGAAGCTTCTTTATCAAGTCCATTCGAGGTTGTCATGGATGGTGTTGCACTATTATCTGCCAGAGTGTAGAAATCAATCTCATCTTTTGTAACAGACTGATCTAAGGTCTTTGAGAACAGGGTTCCCTGAAATTCTGTGCTGGCGGTTTCCTTTGTAAAATCCTTCAATTCATAAGGAGTATATCCAAGTTCTGCTCCGGCAGACTGATATGCATAATATGCACCGAGGGATGTCCAGTGGTGGTCGGTACGATAATAGATATACTCGCTATCATGTTCCTTTAATGTATTATATATATTGATCGGTGTCACACCGGATAGTTCGTTATAACAGGATTCGATCATGTCTTTTTCATCAACTGATACATTCTTAACAGCCGAAGGCAGCAGGGAATCTCCATAGACACCGACAGAGGTCGGACACAGCATGAAGTAGGTTGGAATCTCCGAATGCTTTGCAGCGAAGCTGTTAATGACAGCAAGATTTGTATGGATCTTATCAGCATCATATGCCGCACCGATATCGTCATAATCTGAAAGTACCTGCAGCATCTGGTCGTTTTTCGTATATACCGTTGAGATCTCGGTTTTTCCCATCAAGCGTTCAGAATCGTTCATGGCTGATATCCATTGTTCGCGACCATAGAATCGGTCGGAGAACCAGGAATCAAAACCGTTCATAAATGTCTCATCCTTGATGGAAGAAAGATTGACGGTTGGAAATTCCGACAGATAACGATTTTCATTTTCGGAAAAAGGCGCTTTCTCTTTTGGCAGCTTAAAAAGTGTCAAAATGGGAAGAACAATGATGATACATGCAAATATGATAATTCCGATTTTTTTATGCATAAGGGCTCACCTCTAAAAATTAAAGTACAAAAATGGGTTATAGCTTGCATTGACAAGGTAGGCGGTGGAAAGCAGCATCAGAATCGCCATCAAAATGACGCTTCCGTAATTGCCGACAGCCGGAACTTTGTCTGCGAGCTTAATAGCCAGCTTCTTTGGCAGATCCGTAGAACCGATGATCGCAATGATGAATAACAATCCGAAGTTCACAAGGATATATATGGTATAACTGTCGTAGAAGCTACTGCCAAAGCGGAACATCCGTCCCATATAGGAGAATGCCTGTGCGATCGTTGATGTATCAAAGAGTACCCATCCAAGCATGACGAGGACGATCGCATAAACACGTTTTATAATAGAAGGAATCTTTGTAAAGATATCCTGCTTTCCTGCTTTTGTCAGAGCAGTTGTAACCAGCTTTTCTATAATGATCAGAACACCGTACAGAGAACCCCACAGAATGAAGTTCCAGCTTGCACCATGCCAGACACCGGTTAAGAACCAGACGACTGCGGTATTGAAGATTGTGCGTGCAAGTCCTTTACGGCTGCCACCCAGAGGAAAATAGACATAGCTCTTGAACCAGCCGGAGAGGGTCATATGCCATCTGCGCCAGAATTCACTGATACTCTTCGACATATACGGATAATTGAAATTTTCCGGGAAATGGAAACCGAGCATCTTACCCAGACCGATCGCCATATCAGAATAACCGGAAAAATCAAAATAGATCTGTAAGGTATAAGCGGCAATACCAAGCCATGCGGTTGCAACCGGAAGCTCGGATAAGTCCATAGCTTTGACATTTGTCCAGACAACACCGATATTATTTGCGATCAGAACCTTCTTGCCAAGACCGACCGCGAAGCGGAGAATACCATCCCAGATCAGGTCGATGTCGATCACACGTTCATTCAGCTCGGCAGCTACATCTTCATAACGAACGATCGGACCTGCTACGATCTGTGGGAACAGCGTGACAAAGGCTGCAAAGGTGATCGGATTCTTCTGAACAGAGATGTTCTTCCGGTACAGGTCGATCGTATATGACATGGACTGGAAGGTAAAGAAGCTGATACCGATCGGAAGCAGAGAGGTCGGTGAACCATAGTGCGTTCCGAATATGTTATTAATATTTTCTATGATAAAATTGCTGTATTTGAAAAAGCCAAGCAAAGACAGATTCATGACCATCGATACGATCAGTGCAAGCTTTCGAAGTGCCTGACGGTCGCCTGCCTTATAAATGACCAGACCTGCAAAATAATCGATCATCGTCGATGCGATCAGTACAAATACATAGATTGGTTCGCCCCATGCATAGAAGAACAGACCGCTGATCAGGATGAACAGATTCCGTAACTGCTTCGGGACAATATAATAGATAACCAGTGTAACCGGTAAAAAAATATATAAAAATGTCAAACTGGAAAAGACCATGTGATACCCCAACTAACTTCATTATTATGTCGACTTCTGTCGCCGTAACAATTATAAAGTTAACGTATGGTAGTGTCAATCAGATTAAATATTAAATATTTGTGAGAAACCGGCTAAGAAACGGGAAAATATATAGATTGTGTGCATAGTTACAATACCGGCAGGCATATACAGATATACAGCAGTATTAAGACTACCAATATAGGATTTTAAGGAGATGAGAAAAAATCAGCCCATGTGAAACCATGTGACTATATAAAAGAACTGCCTTACTTAGACTCGTTGTGGTTTCTATGATCTGCATATACGTGATTCGCAAATGTTCCTGTGCCAACTCGCCTTTCAGGCTCAGACAGGCACCCACATTTGCTCGTATATGCATCTCATTACGAAATCCTCACTAATGTCTTAGTAAGGCAGTTCTTTTATATAGATTGTATAGTTTCACATGGGTGTCCGTCTATCGGATAGCGTCCTTCATGCGCTTTACATAGTCTTTGATGTAAGGCACGCAGTCCCTGCCATATTTGGCGCAGAGCTTGACAATGGCAGAGCCGACGATCACACCATCAGCATGAGCAGCCATTTCCTTCGCCTGCTCCGGTGTGGAGATTCCGAAGCCGATCGCACACGGAGTATCCGTTACGGCTTTGACCAGCTTGGTCATAGCATCGATATCGGTCGTGATCTTGCTTCTTGTTCCGGTAACACCGAGAGAAGAAACACAGTAGATAAATCCATTTGCTTCTTTTGCGATCATGCTGATCCGGTCATGGGAGGTTGGTGCGATCATGGATACCAGATCCAGATCATACTTCTTACAGATGCCGTCGAACTCATCCTTTTCTTCGTAAGGGATATCCGGCAGGATCAGTCCGTCAATGCCGATCTCCTTACAAATGCCGATAAATTTTTCAGAGCCGTAAGAGAAGACAACATTTGCATAAGTCATAAATACCATAGGGATGGTAACTGTCTTACGGAGCTTTCTTATAAGGTCAAATACATCATTTGTCGTAACATGGTTTGCGAGTGCGCGGATATTTGCACCCTGGATAACAGGGCCTTCTGCGGTTGGATCTGAGAATGGGATACCAAGTTCGATCAGGTCTGCACCTGCTTCTACCATGGCATATACGATCTGTTCTGTTGTTTCAAGATCAGGGTCACCACATGTAACAAATGGGATGAACGCCTTTCCGTTTTTGAATGCATTTTTAATATTACTCATAGAGATCCTCCCCTCTGTATCTGGCGATGGCGGCAACGTCCTTATCGCCTCGTCCTGAAATGTTAATAACCATGATCTGGTCTTTGTCCATCTGTGGTGCAAGCTTCATTGCATAGGCAACTGCATGAGCACTCTCGATCGCAGGGATAACACCCTCGATCTTGGACAGATATTCAAATGCATCAACAGCTTCATCATCTGTAACAGCGACATATTCTGCTCTGCCGATGTCATGCAGGTATGCATGTTCCGGTCCGATTCCCGGATAGTCAAGACCTGCGGAAATAGAATAAACCGGTGCGATCTGTCCGAATTCATCCTGACAGAAGTAGGACTTCATACCGTGGAAGATACCAAGTCTTCCGGTGTTGATCGTTGCGGCTGTCTCAAATGTATCAATTCCACGTCCGGCTGCTTCACATCCGATCAGACGAACGCTCTTATCCGGAATAAAGTTATAGAATGCGCCGATCGCATTGGAACCGCCACCGACACAGGCGAGAACTGCATCCGGCAGTCTGCCTTCCTTCTCCATAAGCTGTTCCTTGATCTCCTTGCTGATAACAGCCTGAAAATCACGAACCATCTCAGGGAAAGGATAAGGTCCCATAACAGAACCAAGAACATAATGAGTATCTTCAATTCTGGAAGTCCATTCACGGAAGGTTTCGGAAACGGCATCCTTTAATGTACCGGTACCGGTTTCTACCGGGTGAACCTTTGCACCTAATAATCGCATACGGTAAACATTTAATGCCTGACGGATGGTATCTTCCTTACCCATGAAGATCTCACATTCCATACCCATCATGGCAGCAACTGTAGCAGTTGCAACACCGTGCTGACCGGCTCCTGTCTCAGCGATAACTCTTGTCTTACCCATTCGTTTTGCAAGGAGCATCTGACCGATAACATTGTTGATCTTATGTGCTCCGGTGTGATTCAAGTCCTCACGCTTCAGGTAGATCTTTGCACCACCGAGATCCTCTGTCATTCTCTTGGCATAGTACAGACGGCTAGGTCTGCCGGCGTATTCATTTAACATTTCTGTCAGCTCCCGGTTGAATTCCGGGTCATCTTTGTATTTCTTATATGCTTCTTCAAGCTCAAGCATGGCGTTCATCAGTGTTTCCGGTATGTACTGTCCGCCATGGATTCCAAAACGTCCTTTTGACATATATGTTTCCTCCTGTATGTGTTGTTTCTATATTATAAAATATCATTAATGCTTTCAAATAAAGTTCGTTGTTCCTGCAGAAACAGGATCCGGTTCTATCCTATAGCTTCACCCCGTAACCATGCAAATGCGGCTTTCTTATCAGGGCTTCGCATAAAGGTTTCTCCGATCAATACTGCATCTGTGCCATTTCCCTTTAAACGGTCGATGTCCTCCGGTGTGCGGATGCCGCTTTCGGATACATAGACGACCGGTTTACCATTTATCGAATCCGGGATCAATGTCCGAAGTCTTACACTGTTCATGATGTCAACGGTAAAGGTCTTCAGATCACGGTTATTTACACCGATAATGTCTGCGCCGATCGCGATCGCCCGTCTGGCTTCTTTTTCGTCATGTGCTTCTACCAGAACGGACAGCCCGAGGCTTGTTGCAAGCTCGTAATAGCTTTTGAGCTGCTCGTCGGTAAGGATCGCACAGATCAGAAGGATCGCAGAGGCACCGATCACCTTTGCTTCATAGATCATATAAGGATCGACGGTGAAATCCTTCCGCAGGATCGGAGTGGATATTGATTCATGGATCGCTGTCAGATATTCGTTGCTTCCCTGAAAATAAAAAGGTTCGGTCAGCACGGATATGGCGGAAGCACCGGCGGCTTCATATTCTTTCGCAATCTCGATATATGGGAAATCCGGTGCAATCAGTCCTTTGGAAGGGGAAGCCTTTTTTACTTCGCAGATAAAGGAGATTCCCGCTTTGCCAGATTGTCGCGGAAAGGAAAAACGGTATAAGGTCTTGTTCCGTTCTCTGTTTCCTTTTCTACGATCGCAAGAGCTTTTGCCTTCATTTCTTCAAATGGGATCTGTTCTTTGCATCCGGTAACCCGTTCTTTTGTTTTTGCTGCTATTTCATCTAAGATCATATATATTCCTCCATAGCGGCCCGGAGATTGAAGGTTCCGGGTCGGTTATGTGTTTTGCTTTTACAAATAATTAAGCGTTTGTTGCTACTATAAAGTCTTCCAGCTTCTTCAGACCGCTGCCATTTGCCAGAATATCGGCTGCAAGGGCGAAGCCTTCTTCAAGTGAGATCCGGTTTGTGATATGCAAAGCCGCACCGGCATTTAAGATAACGGCTGTACGTTTGCCATCTGTGATCTTGCCGGATAAGATATCCTTTGTGATCTGTGCATTTTCTTCCGGTGTGCCACCGACCAGTTCGGCTTTGTCACAGAGGGTGAAGCCGTATGCGGTTGGGTCTAAGGTATAGGTGTTAAATGTACCATCGTTGAATTCACATACAGTTGTTGTTGTAACCGCTGAGATTTCATCCAGACCGTCGTTTCCATGAACGACCATACCACGTTTTACACCGAGGTTGCTAAGTACTTTTGCAAGCGGATCAACGAGGGAGGCATCATAGACACCGAGTAACTGAAGATTTGCTTTTGCCGGATTTGCAAGAGGTCCTAAGATATTGAATACTGTAGGAATCTTGATCTCTTTTCTTGGAGCGCCGACAAATCGCATTGCTGTGTGATATTTCTGTGCAAATAAGAAGCAGGTACCAAGATCCTTCAGACAGGCTTCGCTGACTTTACAGTCTGCTGCGATGTTGACGCCAAGGGCTTCCAGGCAGTCGGCTGTTCCGCATTTGCTGGATGCTGCACGGTTGCCATGCTTTGCCACCTTACCACCGCCTGCGGCTGTTACTAATGAGGAAACAGTTGAGATGTTAAAGGTTCCTGCGCAGTCTCCACCGGTTCCTACGATGTCGATCTCCTCATCGACATCCGGTGTAAATTCACCACAGTGTTTTCTCATGATCTCAGCAAATGCTGTGATCTCATCGATCGTTTCACCTTTAATATGAAGTGCTGTTAAGAAGCTTCCAATCTGTGCCTGTGTTGCTTCTCCACTCATAATTTCATCCATAACGGCTGCTGCCATTTCTTTGTCAAGATCCTTACCATTAACAACTGCTGCGATTGCTTCTATAATCATATTCATATCCTCCTTGAATGTATGTTCTAATAAACATTTGCGAATCCTATAAAGTATATTCATGATTAAACATTCTGACTTGCCAAAACAGTGGCATTTGAGACCGCCGGTTCTTGATGGTGCGTTAGCAGCATCTTAGTACCGCTGCAGGTCTCAACGAGCGGAAGCGTCCACTGGTTGGTAATGTCAGGAATGTTTAATCATAGAAATATAGTGCTGATTGCAAATGTTTGATTACGCCTCTAAAAAGTTTCGTAAGATGATTGTTCCTTTTGGTGTCAGAATCGATTCCGGATGGAACTGGACACCATATATTTCGTAATCTTTGTGTTTGACTGCCATGATCTCATCATCGTCGGTTCGGGCAATAACGGTAAGAACATCCGGGAAGTTTTCTTCGGAAGTGGCAAGGGAATGATATCTGGCAACCTCGATCCGTTTCTGAAGTCCCTTGAACAGTTTGCAGTTGATGTCGACATTTGCAACGGACATTTTGCCATGCATCAGCTTTTTGGCGTATGTGATCGTTGCACCGTAGGTTTCACAGATTGCCTGATGTCCGAGACAGACACCAAGGATCGGAACCTTGCCGGCAAAATAGGAGATGGCTTCTTCACAGATACCTGCATCGGAAGGCCTTCCGGGACCCGGTGAAATGATGATCTTATCCGGATTCATTGCTTCAATCTCCTGACAGGTATATTCGTCATTTCGTATCACCTTGATGTCAGGATTGATCTTTCCTACAAGCTGATACAGATTGTAGGAAAAGCTGTCATAATTATCGATCAGTAATATCATGCTTCGTCACCTCGTATTTTCTGAGAATTAATCAATGCATCCGTTACGGCTTTTGCTTTGTTGATGCATTCCTGGAATTCATTTGCCGGTACACTGTCGGCTACAATGCCGGCACCGGAACGGACAAATACTTTATTTCCTTTGCGGTATGCGATTCGGATCGCGATGCAGGTATCTAGATTTCCTGAGAAATCGATATAACCGATCGCGCCGCCGTAAATACCTCGTTTGTTATTTTCAAGCTCGTTGATGATCTCACATGCCCGGATCTTCGGTGCACCGGATAAGGTTCCGGCCGGAAGAACCGCATCGACAGCGGAGATCGCATCCAGATCCTCACGGAGTGTTCCGCGTACGGTAGAGCCGATATGCATAACGTGTGAATAACGCTGGATGGACATGTATCGTTCGACTTCGACCGTTCCAAACTGACTGACTTTTCCGAGATCATTTCTTCCGAGATCCACTAACATATTGTGTTCTGCAAGTTCCTTTTCATCTGCCATCAGGCTCTTTTCCAGTTCCAGATCTTCGACCTTTGTTTTTCCCCTTGGTCTTGTGCCTGCCAGAGGAAATGTGTGGAGAACGCCATCCTCTACCTTGACCAGAGTTTCAGGGGAAGCCCCGGCAACCTCGATCGTGTCACCGTCAAAGTAGAACATGTAAGGAGATGGGTTTGTGCTTCGGAGCAGCCGGTAGGTATCGAACAGGCTTCCTTCCATTTCGGCTTCCAGTCGGTTGGAAAGCACGACCTGGAAAATATCTCCTTCATATATATAGTGCTTTGCCTTTTCTACCATCCGGCAGTAGGCATCTTTGTCAAATAACGGTTTGAATTCTGTCTTAAGAACAGGAGCAGGAATATCGGCTTCTGCGCCATGGAGAATGAGTTCTTTCATTTCTTTGATATCCTGTAAGGCTTTCTGATATCCTTCTTCGATATTTGCTGTGCCGGCATTTGCGATCAGGATCAGTTTGGATCTTACATTGTCAAATGCGATCACCTTGTCAAATAACATCAGGTCGACATCCTGAAATCCTTCCTCGTCCTTCGCATCAAGTACCAGCTTCTTTTCACTGTATTTCAGATAGTCATAAGAGAAATATCCAACCAGTCCGCCGGTGAAGGTAGGGAAGCCTTCGATCTTAGGACTCTTATAATCTTTTAAAACCTCACGGATGAAGATTTCCGGATGGATGCCGGAGGTCTCTTTGATGACTGCTCCGTTCTCATCCTTTAATGTCAGTGTTCCGTTCATACAGATGATATCCAGTTTTGGACTGTATCCAAGGAAAGTGTATCTTCCCCAGAACTCCTGATTCTCCACGCTTTCCAGAATGTAGCAATGCTCATTTTCCGCTTTCAGTTTCTTCAACAGATTGATCGGAGTGATGATATCAGAGAGCATCTCATAACAGACCGGAACCATGTGATATCCCTGTTTCGCATATTCTTTTGCTTCGCTAAGTGTTGGTCGTATCATATGTTTCACCTCGTTCATAAATAATAGTTTAATAAGTTATTTGAAATTGTTCATGTATGGTGAGGTGCGCTTTGCCTGATCTGCTTTTTATAAAAAGAAAAAGCACCGTCAGAAGATTGTATAAAAAAATCTCATCCAAAAGCAAAACGCTTATAGGACAAGATACAAATACAACACTCCTGCGGTGCCACCTATATTCATCAAAATCTGATGCACTCAACCATATACTAACATATATGTACTTTCTATAACGGGAAGTCTCCGTCGCCCCTACTAAAATCGCTCGTTCGGTTTGCCCTCGCAAGTCCATTCACTTAAGAAATCATCACTGCAATCTCACCACCTGCAGTTCTCTGGACATGTTGTTCATAAGCTACTCTTCTTGCTCATTGGTTTGTTTTTATTGTATTCATATTGCACCAGTATGATATATTTGTCAAGAGCTAATTTTAAAATTGTTCAAAAAAAGGTACAATTATTTCGATGGAAAACCTTGTTTATTCGTTAAAAATCACTATAATAAAAGTATGATGACTCGCTATGCGCAAGTATAGCTTTTAATACTGAAAATATACGAAACGTGTATATAATGCATGATATATGATTCGTATAAATAATCAATGGAGGACTATAATCGTGGAAGAACGTAGAAATTTTGGTTTCGGTGTATTGATCGATATTTTGAAGAAAAATCCAAAAACAATTGTTTTGACTGAAGGTACTGATCCCCGTATTCTGGAAGCATCTTCAAGACTTCTTGCAAGTAACTTCCTGCATCCGATTCTTGTAGGAGATCCTGATAAGATTTATGAAGTTGCAGAGGAAAGCGGTTTTAATATAAGAGGTTCCGAGATCATCAATCCAAGGAATTTTGATCGTATGGATGAGATGGTCGAGATGTTCTGTGAACTCAGAAAGAGCAAGGGCGTGACACCGGAGCAGGCAAGAGAGATCCTGTATCAGAACAACTACTTTGGTACGATGCTTGTTAAGATGGGGATTGCAGATTCGCTTCTCGGTGGTGCTACATATTCAACAGCAGATACAGTAAGACCTGCTTTACAGCTGATCAAGACAAGACCGGGCAACACACTGGTTTCATCCTGTTTCATTCTGGTACGTCCGTTTGCAACAGGTGGTAATGAAGTGTTCGCTATGGGTGACTGTGGTATCAACATTAAGCCAAATGAAGATGAGCTGGTTGAGATCGCAGAGGAGACTGTTCGTTGTGCAAGAATCTTCGGTGTAGATCCAAAGGTTGCTTTCTTAAGCTATTCAACCTATGGCTCCGGTAAGGGCGAAGATGTGGATAAGATGAGAAATGCAGCAAGAAAGACAAAGGAACGTAATCCTGATCTTCCAATCTCCGGTGAGATCCAGTTCGATGCAGCCGTATCACCTAGAGTTGCAAAGAAGAAATGTCCACAGTCAGAGGTTGCAGGAAATGCAAATACCTTTATCTTCCCTGATATCAATGCAGGAAATATCGGTTATAAGATCGCACAGAGAATGGGTAACTTCTCAGCATATGGCCCGATCCTGTTAGGACTTAATTCTCCTATCAACGATCTGTCCAGAGGATGTACAGCAGATGAGGTTTATTCTATGGCGATCATCACAGCAGCATTAGCAGATAATAAAGATGCGTAAAGTGTAGATAGATAAAAGCCGGACACTATCTTTTTAAACCAAAGATAGTGTCGCTTTTATCTACTGTCTAAAGATGATTATTCTATTTGCAGGAATTCTGCGGCTGTTAATATTTGTGGCTTTTGCAGTTTTGATTCTGCTGATTTTTCATTGCAAGAAAGTGTGATTTTTCTTGAAATAAATGGGTAAATGGTTTACCATAATATCATGAGTATTTAGTATGGGATTGTAGCGCTTTTTTAGCGTGAAGGGCGAACAAATGACGCCTGTGAGACAGAAAAATTGGGACAGCATATTTGTGGGTGTCAGAATGGAGATTTGAATGAATTTCGTATATTCATTGTTTTTGCAGAGAACTGGAGAGGAACTTTCACAATTTGATAACAGAATTTCTAACATGCTTCCAGTGGCTGCCGGTCTGGTTTTTTTTGATATGCGAAACTATCGTAATGATAATGGGGAATTTAATGTTTATATAGAGTGGAATGAGGAATTGAATTCCATCCTGAATGACAGACTGCCTCGGGTGGTTATTTTATAAAGGCAACAAGAAAACAGGCAAGACAGTTGGAAGAAAAAACAGGTGGAATTCCTGTTTATATGAAGTTGATCGCACATGAGGGCAGGCTGTATCCGTATCGCACATATGTGATGTGGAATGGCAGGCCTTTTAGTGTGGAATTTAACGGAAATATATTGATCCCGGTTGATTATAAGAAGAAAGCAGAGAACGTGAGGATACAGGGTTCGCAGAATGGCGGTAAAGGAAATCGTACGGATGTATCTGGAAGCCAGATGAGCAGTCAACGAAGCTTATTCGGTACAAGCCAGAGCAAAATATTAGCAGGCAGTCAACATGGAACTTTTGTTGGTAGTGAACGTGAATTCTGGACAAGCAGTAGTCGACCTTGGATGTATGAGTGGGAATATGAGAATGGCAGCCAGAGAAGTCTATTCGGTGGTAGCCAGAGAAGTCTGTTTAGGACAAGTCAACGTGGAAATTTCTTTGGAAGTCAAGGTAGATTTTGGGGGACAAGTCAGCAGGGATTCCTTTTTGGAAGTCAGCGGGAGTTTTTGACAGGTAGCAATCGGGGATTCTTTTTTGGAAGCCGGAACGGCTTTTTCTATGGCAGCAACCGAGGCTATCTGACGGGCAGCAATCGTGAATTCTGGACAAGCAGTAATCGACCTTGGATGTATGAGTGGGAATACGAGAATGGCAGCCAGCGTGGATTTTTAGCAGGCAGCCGGTACACACCGACATTTTATCAGGCAACAGATGGCGGGGCAGATGATTATGATATTCCGCATTGGTATTACATGCCGCCGGAATGGCAGCTTATAAACCGGTCAAAACGACCATGCAGCAGAAAAGGCGGAAACAGCACATTTGGCTATGGGCTGGATTTAATATAGAGCGGAAGCACCCCTTGACTGAGAAGGTCAAGAGTCTGCAGCTAATCAATATTTAGCTGGTTTTCAATTATTTTGAAAGGACAACATATGGAAGGATTTCATTCTTTATGGTCAAAACCTTATATGGCAGGGAGACATACAGAAGAGTACTGGATGCAGGACTATGAAGTCCTTACGATGATCCTTTCGGCGTTGATGTGGAGAAAACACAATGGGGGGATCCGTTTGTGCGCCGATGCAGAAGCAATCGCATTTGTCGAGAAAATGGGTCTCTACCACATCTGGAATCTCGGAATCGAGGAAATTACAGTGCCGGAAGCGGTACCGGAAAAGGTGTTCTGGGCAGCCGGCAAATTATATTCATTGAAAAAAATGCAGATGCCAGCGGTCATGGTGGATCTGGATCTGATCATCTGGAAAGATATACGGAATATTATAAAAGATACGGATATCTGTGCAATACACAGAGAAGGGATATTCCCTGATGTGTATCCGGGAAAAGAGTTTTTCCATATGAAGCAGGAGTATCGGTTTGACCCGGACTGGAGCTTTGAGGTTCTTCCGGTCAATACCTGTATGTTATATATCGCGGATGAAGCGTTTAAGAATTATTATGTTGACAGTTCGATCACATTTATGGAGAATTGTCTGGAGACAGAGGAGAATCTTTGCCATATGGTATTTGCGGAACAGCGGCTTCTTGCGATGTGCGCAGAGAAGCAGGGAAAGCAGATATCATCTTTTTTTCCCGGTTCGGCACAGATCGAGAACCAGGATATCTTCACACATTTATGGGGCTATAAGAACATTCTGAAATTCAATTATAAAGAAAGGGAAGCTTTTAACCGTAAAATGTATGATCGCATCGTCCGGGAATTTCCGGAAGAAGAGACGACACTCAAGCAGCTTCCGATATCAGGACTATAGGGAGAATGGTATGAAACTTTTACGCAAAATACCAAAGGAAATATACATATATATCGCATGGGGCATACTCGTAGGGGCAGTGAACTTAGGGTCTGCCTGGTTTTTTATGTACAAATGCGGGATAAATGAGATCTATGCCAATTATATGTCGTGGATTTTGTACAACTATGTGTCATTTGCGACAAACCGCAAATCTGTATTCCACACAAAGGCAGCCACGGTAAAGGCATATTTTATCGAACTGGCATTATTCTATCTGAGCCGGGTATCTACACTTCTGATCGAAACGGGAATTATCTTTGCGCTTGTCACCGGACTGAAATGGAATGCGATGGGCGTTAAGGTGTTTACATCGATCCTTGTGATCTTTTTGAATTATTTCATCAGTAAGAAATTTATCTTTTCTATTCAATACGAAAAGAAAAATAGTGGAGAAATGTTGTCGGAAGAGAAGTATGTCGTGAAATCGTGAGATAATTAATAAAAACTTTACAAGATTTATTTCCATATTTTTGTAAAATGTAGTACAATATCGGCGTAACCATGCATTCTGTGCAGTATGTGTGGTTTATACATAAGCTGACAAAGTAAATTTTTATAGAATTTAACAATGCAGGATTTCTTCTATATCTTTCACAGATAATCTGGATGGTATACATATGGAAGAAAATGGAAATCATACTTTATATTAAGGAGAATTATTGAATATGAGTAGAAGAGTAGTGATTACAGGAATGGGAGCGGTTACTCCACTTGGCTTGAATGTGGATGAGTTCTGGAACGGCTTAAAAGAAGGCAGACATGGTTTTGGACCGATTACACAGTTTGATGCATCAGAATATAAGTGCAAGGTTGTAGGTGAAGTAAAAGGATTTGTAGCAAAAGATTATATTGATCCAAAGGCTGCAAGAAGAATGGCAAGATTTTCACAGTTCGCGGTTGCAGCAGCAAAGGAAGCAGTTGCAGATGCAAAGCTTGACATGACAGCAGAAGATCCATACATGGTTGGAACCTGTGTTGGTTCCGGTGTAGGAAGTCTTCAGGAACTTGAAAGTGCATATGAGAAGATCATGACAAAGGGACCGAATCGTGTAAGCCCATTTACAGTACCTATGATGATCAGCAATATCGCAGCAGGTAATATTGCGATTCAGCTTGGCTGCAAGGGAAAGAGTATTGATGTTGTTACAGCATGTGCATCCGGTACAAACAGTATCGGTGAAGCATTCCGTACAATTCAGTATGGAGATGCAGATGTAATGATCGCCGGTGGTACAGAAGCAGCAGTTTCACCGATCGGTATCTCGACATTTGATGCATTAACAGCGTTGTCATCATCTGATAATCCGGACAGATGCTCAATTCCATTTGATAAAGAGAGAGATGGTTTCGTTCTTGGTGAAGGTTCCGGTATCGTGATCTTAGAGGAACTGGAACATGCTAAGAAGCGTGGCGCAAAGATTTATGCAGAGATCAGCGGATACGGATGCTCCAGTGATGCATTCCATATCACAGCACCGGAAGATTCAGGCGAGAGCCCTGCAAAAGCTATGTTAAATGCTGTAAAAGATGCAGGCGTATCCCCGGAGGATGTTGCATATATCAATGCACACGGAACCAGTACACATTTAAACGATCTGGTTGAGACCAGAGCAATCAAGAAAGCATTTGGCGATCATGCAAAGGACATCAAGATTAATTCTACAAAGTCTATGACAGGACATCTTCTTGGTGCAGCAGGTGCGATCGAATGTATCGTTACAGCAAAGACGATCGAGGAAGGCTATATCCACAGAACCCGTGGTCTTCATGAGAGTGAAGAAGAACTGGATCTTGATTATTGTAAAGAGCCATATGAGCAGGAGGTTGATTGTGCGATCAGCAATTCTCTTGGATTTGGCGGACATAATGCATGTATTCTTTTACAGAAATATAAGGAGCAGTAAAAAGAAATGTTATTTATTAAGAAAAAGGCAAAAGAAGCCGAGATGGAAAAAATGAAGGCTGTCGAAACAGAACAGCCAAAACCGGAGACTGTAAAATGTCCGAAGTGTGGAGCTGAGCTTGATAAGCAGAGAGTTGTAAAGGCAAAATATATCTGTTATGAATGTGGTTCTTATTTCCGTGTTAAGACAAAGAACCGTATCAAGATGGTAACAGATTCAAAGTCATTTGAACCATGGTTTGAAGATATGCCGATGTCAAATCCGTTAAATACAGCCGGATATGAGGATAAGGTTAAGGCTGCGCAGGAAAAGACAGGACTGAAAGAAGCGGTTACAGTCGGTAAGGCTCTGATCAATGGTGAGCCGGCTATGATCGGTATCTGTGATGCCAGATTCCTGATGAGCAGTATGGGCTATGTTGTTGGTGAGAAGATTGCCAGAGCGGTTGAGCGTGCGACAGAAGAAAAGCTTCCTGTATTCATGTTCTGTTGTTCCGGTGGTGCCAGAATGCAGGAGGGTATCATTTCCCTGATGCAGATGGCAAAAACCTCCGCAGCATTGAAGAAACATTCGGAAGCCGGATTGTTATATGTATCGATCCTTACAGATCCTACAACCGGTGG
Source organism: Clostridium sp. AM54-37XD (assembly GCF_003478225.1). Taxonomy (NCBI): domain Bacteria; kingdom Bacillati; phylum Bacillota; class Clostridia; order Eubacteriales; family Clostridiaceae; genus Clostridium; species Clostridium sp. AM54-37XD. The sequence goes on along the minus strand of NZ_QUEV01000001.1, from coordinate 185,499 downwards.
TGTAACAGCCAGCTTTGCAATGCTTGGCGATATCATCTTAGGTGAGCCTGGTGCTCTGGTTGGATTTGCAGGCCCTCGTGTTATCAAGCAGACGATCGGACAGGATCTTCCGGAAGGCTTCCAGCGTTCAGAGTTCCTGGTAGAGCATGGTATTATTGATGGTATTATCACCAGAGATAAGATGAAGGATACCATGTATCAGTTGATCGTTACACATAAACAGAGAACCGGTTATGCAAACTTCGATAAGGAAGAAGACGAGAAGTTTGATATCAGCGAGATCTTAAAGGAGAGATTGACTTCTGTTGAGAATAAGACTCCTTGGGAGAAAATTCGTGGTACAAGACAGATGACTCGTCCTTGCGCACTTGATTATATTGATTATATCTGTGAAGATTTCCATGAGATCCATGGAGACAGAACAATGAATGACGATAAAGCGATCGTTGGTGGTATCGGTCATATCGATGGACAGCCTGTAACAGTGATCGCACAGGTAAAGGGTTCCAGCATGACAGAGTGTATGGAGCGTAACTTCGGTATGCCGCTTCCGGATGGATACCGTAAGGCACTTCGTCTGATGAAACAGGCAGAGAAGTTCAATCGTCCTATCATCACATTTGTAAATACACCTGGTGCATTCTGTGGACTGGAAGCAGAGGAGCGTGGTATGGGTGAAGCAATCGCAAGAAACCTTTACGAGATGTCAGCCCTTAAAGTTCCTGTACTTTGTATCCTGATCGGTGAAGGCGGCAGTGGTGGAGCACTTGCTATGGCAGTTGGTAATGAAGTATGGATGCTTGAAAATGCAGTATATTCCATTCTTTCACCGGAAGGCTATGCATCTATTCTCTGGAAGGACAGCAATCGTGCAGAGGAGGCGGCAGAGGTTATGCAGCTTACCGCACAGGATCTTTCAAGACTTGGTGTGATCGAGAAGGTGATTCCTGAGTATGGCGGAGCAGATAAAGAATCTGTCCCATATATCGGTAAATTCATTAAAATGAATGCCAAGGAATTCCTGAAGAAATTCGATGGAATGAGCGGCGAGGAGATTGCTGCTGCAAGATATAAGAGATTCCGTGAGATGTAAATAAAATAAAAAACAGGGATATAACGTTGAGGGCATCATAATGATTATGATGCCCTCGATGTTACATCCCTGTTTTTATATAAATCCTAGATCAATGACTCGTACAGCTTGGTGATATCCTCAACGCTTGTCTCCTTTGGATTGCCTGGGCGGCATGCATCATCATATGCAGACTGAGCAAGGAAAGGAATATCCTCCGGTTTTACGATATCTTTTAAGTCGGCAGGAATTCCAACATCCTGTGATAGCTGACGAACAGCATCGATGGCTGCCTTTCTATATTCTTCCTGTGTCATATCGTCAACGCCGGCAACTCCCATAGCACGGGCAATCTCACGATATTTCTCGCCGGTTGCTTCTGCGTTATATTCCATAACAGTAGGAAGGATGATCGCATTTGCAACACCATGTGGTGTATCGTACAGAGCTCCCAGAGGGTGAGCCATAGAATGAACGATACCAAGACCTACATTTGAAAATCCCATACCGGCAACATACTGGCCAAGTGCCATATCAGCTCTGCCTTCCGGTGTATTTGCTACAGCACCACGAAGGGAACGGGAAATAATCTCGATTGCTTTTAAGTGGAACATGTCAGATAATTCCCATGCAGCAGCGGTAATGTAACCTTCGATCGCATGTGTCAGGGCATCCATACCGGTTGCAGCAGTCAGACCCTTTGGCATAGAACTCATCATCTCAGGATCAACAAATGCAACGACTGGAATGTCTTTTGGATCCACACATACCATTTTACGGTTTTTCTCTACATCTGTGATAACGTAGTTGATCGTAACCTCGGCAGCAGTTCCGGCTGTTGTAGGTACAGCGAAGATAGGTACGGATTTATTCTTGGTAGGAGCAACGCCCTCAAGACTTCTGATATCAGCAAAATCCGGATTTGCGATCACGATTCCAACGCCCTTTGCTGTGTCCATGGATGATCCGCCACCGATCGCAATGATGTAATCAGCTTCAGCAGCCTTAAAAGCAGCAACACCAGACTGAACATTCTCGATCGTAGGGTTTGGTTTAATGTTGGAATAGATCTCATATGCAAGACCTGCGTTGTCCAGAACATCTGTTACTTTCTTAGTAACACCGAACTTAATGAGATCAGGATCAGAGCAGACAAATGCTTTCTTGAAGCCACGGCCGATAGCCTCTGTAGCGATCTCTGCGATTGCGCCTGCTCCATGATAAGATGTTTCGTTTAATACAAATCTGTTAGCCATATAAATAATACCTCCTATTATGTAACTGTGTGCAGGTGACTTGTATATACTGCACAAATCAATTTATATATTCTCTACAAAAACACCTGTTAAGTATAGTGTAATACACTTTGCTGTTGTTGACAATATACAAATAACAAGAAATATTATAGTAATAATTATAAATAATATCTAAATTTACTTGCCGGCTGCATCTGCTTTTAATCCTGCGCGCCAGTTCAGATAAGAAATTCCGATGATAATGGCATACCCGATAAAGCTCAATACATCCGGAATCTGGCTGAAGAAGATGAAACCAAGGATTGCCGAGGTGATGATCTGTGAATAATCGAAGATCGATATTTCCTTTGCCGGAGCATGTGAATAAGCAGCCGTGATCGAGAACTGACCGACAGCAGCGGAGACACCTGCCATTAACAGACAGATCAACTGAAAAAGAGACATCGGTTTATAAAAGACAATCACAAATGGCAGCATGACCAGAGTCGAAAATGCGGAGAAAAAGAATACGATCTGTGGATTTTTTGCACCGTGGTTGCTTAGATATCTTACTGCTGCGTAAGCAGCGCCTGCACCCATACCGCCGGTAAAACCGATGAGACCCGGAGCAAAATCAGCGAAGTTCAGGGATGGTTTGATAACAAATAAAGCGCCGATGAATACACCGATCAGAGCAGCATATTGTTTCAGACTTGCCTTTTCCTTTAACAGAAAGATCGAGAAGACAACAGCGGCAAACGGTGACAGCTTATTTAAGATCGAAGCATCGGCGATATTCATGTGATCGACTGCATAGAAGTTACACATGATACCGAGTGTGCCGCAGATCGACCGCATAAACAGCATCGGAATATGTCGTTTCTCATAATGCAGTCCGACATCACTTCGGATCAGGACAACAAGTGCGATGAATGCTGCGACCAGGTTACGGAAAAATGCTTTTTCAATCGTAGGAAGATCACCGGATAATCGTACGAATACGTTCATAAAAGAAAAACCGACACCCGCCAGAATTATATAAAGAATTGCTTTTGTTTTCTCTCGCATATAAAACACCACTTTCTATTTGTTAGATATTTGCTGAAATAAACAGTATTTTCGCATTATGCTGGTATGTGAAGACACATTCTATAGCAATGCTCATTATAGCATGTTTTGGCATTTGTCAGCAGCCAAAGTTTTATGAAACACTTTATACTTGCTTTATAAACTATACACAATTTATTCAAAAAACTTGTCTATCATACTTTTAGAAAAAACAAAGTAGATACTATTTATATAGATATTACACAATACAGGATATATCAGTATAGATATCTTCGTTCGGATAGAAAAGGAGATCATACATGAGCAGGGTAATAGGAATAGATTTAGGAACGACAAATAGCTGCGTGGCCGTTCTGGAAGGCGAACAGGCGACAATCATACCGAATGCCGAAGGCAACCGTACCACACCATCGATAGTAGCCATTACAAAAAATGGCGACAGACTGGTGGGGGATGCTGCAAAGAGACAGCTTACGGTAAATGTAGACAGAACCATTGCATCGATCAAGAGAGAAATGGGAACAGCATATAGAAAAAGAATAGATGGAAAAGATTATTCACCACAGGAGATATCGGCGATCATTCTGTCAAAGTTAAGAGCGGATGCAGAAAACTATCTAGGTGAGCCGGTTCATGATGCGGTCATCACGGTTCCGGCGTATTTTGATGACAGTCAGAGACAGGCGACGAAGGATGCCGGAAAGATCGCAGGGTTAAATGTACTTCGAATCATCAACGAGCCGACATCAGCGGCACTTGCCTATGGTCTGGATAACGGACAGGCACAGAAGATTCTGGTATATGACCTTGGTGGCGGAACCTTTGATGTATCCGTGATCGAAATCGGAGATCATGTGATCGAGGTTCTTGCAACTGCAGGCGACAATCATCTTGGTGGTGATGATTTTGACGAGCGTCTGGTGCAGTATGTGATAAAGTCATTTAAGAAAGAAACAAGGATCAATCTGGAGAAAGATATAACAGCGGTACAGCGTATCCGGGAAGCGTGCGAAGAGGCAAAGAAGGAATTATCCAGTACGCTGCAGACTCATATCAATCTTCCGTTTATCACGGTCGTAAAGAACGAGCCGAAGCATCTCGATATGCTCATAACCAGAGAGTTGTTCAATGAGCTGACAGATGATCTTGTAAAACGGACAGACGGTCCGGTCAATCAGGCACTTCGGGATGCAGGTATATCAGCCGGAAGTTTAGATAAGGTATTATTGGTTGGTGGGTCAACCAGAATCCCTGCCGTTATGGACGAGGTTAAGAGGATAACCGGAAAAGAGCTTTCGAAGAATCTCAACCCGGATGAGTGCGTTGCGATGGGAGCTGCGATTCAGGGAGGAAAGCTCAGTGGTGGTCTGACCGTTACGAATAAGGTAAATGATATTTTGTTGATGGATGTAACACCATTGTCTCTGTCAATCGAGACTTTAGGTGGTATTGCAAATGTACTGATCCCAAGAAACTCACCAATTCCGACCAGGGTATCCAAGATCTTTACGACGGCCGGCAATTTCCAGCGTGATGTAGAGGTAAAGGTGTATCAGGGCGAACGCAAATATACCAGAGATAATAAGCTGCTTGGTAACTTCCGCCTGAGTGGAATCAAGCGAGCACTTGCAGGAGTTCCGCAGATCGAGGTTACATTTGATCTTGATGTAAATGGTATCCTAAAGGTATCTGCAAAGGATCTTGGCAGAGGCGTGGAACAGCAGATCGTTATCACATCCAGTACGAATCTTTCAGAGGAAGAGATTCGCCGGGCAAGAGAAGATGCCATGCGGTATGAGGAAGAAACTCAGGGCAACAAGGAAAATATGGATATCTGGAATGAAGCTGAAGCATATGTATATAAAGTAGAAAATCAGCTAGAGGTACAAAGTCAGAAACTGGATAAGGCTCAGATCAAGAAGATTCGGAGAGATCTGGAATATCTGAAGAAGCTCGTATGCCGGACGGATGCTGACCGGATCACGGATATAGAAGCAGGCAATATAAAGGATGCTTACAGACAGTTGCAGGAATCTGCAATGATCCTTGGATAGGCAGAATATTACGAACATCGGATTGGAAATATATAGATAGAATAAATGACCTGAAGGTACTGAAATGGCAGTAGATCTGCAGGGCAAAGAAAGAATGGTGCTGATATGAGAGATAAGATTTATAACTTTATGCGAACAAGATATGGAAATGACCAGTTTTCGTCATTTCTGACTTGGACAGGAGTGCTCCTGATCATCATAGATGTCTGGGCGAAGACAGGAGTTTTGTATTTCCTTGGACTCGCTTCCTTTATCTATGGGTATGTGCGTATTTTTTCCAAGAAATATGACAAGCGTGCGGCAGAAAACAAGTGGTTTCTAAGCCATACAGCAGGGGTTCGCAATGTATTTAAACGTATGAAGAAAAGCAAAGAAGCCGGAAAAGATTATAAGATCTTCACCTGCCCACGTTGTGAGCAGATGATCCGGATTCCACGAGGCAAGGGCAGGATCGAGATAAGATGTCCGAAATGTGGGAATACTTTTATTAAGAAAAGCTGATTGGAGACAGGCACGTGTTTGGATATATAGTAGTAAACCAGCAGGAAATGAAATTTAAAGAATTTGACGAATACCACAGGTATTACTGCGGGTTGTGCAGGGCATTAAAAGAAGATCAGGCGCAAAAGGCCAGTTGTCATTAAGCTATGATATGACATTTCTGGTGCTGCTGCTTACCGGATTGTATGAGCCGTCAGAGGAACGGGGTACAAAAAGATGTGTGATTCATCCGATGACAAAACATGAATATGCCAGAAATCTGTACTCCGATTATGCAGCGGATATGAATCGTATTCTTACATATTACAAATGCATGGATGACTGGACAGATGATAAGAAGCTGTTTCGTAAGCTGTATGCGGGGCTTTTAATACCGAAGAAAGAGTTAGAAAAGGAAGACAGCCGATTATATGATTACAGACAAAAGATTGATACTATTGCAGATCGGCTTGCAAAGATTAGTGAGCTTGAGAAAGAAAACAGTGAAGATCTGGATCGTCTATCAGGATATTTTGGTGAAGTGCTGGCAGAGATATTTGCCGTAAGAGCTGATGCATGGGAAGAAAATCTGAGAAAGATCGGTTATTATCTTGGAAGATTTGTATATATTCTGGACGCTTACGATGATATTGAAAAGGACCGAAAAAAACACAGCTTTAATCCACTGATACACAAGTTGACATGCAGTGAAGAAACGAAGACAGAGGACATTCCGGTGGAGGAATGGCAGAAGCTTGCAGACTGGGTAAAAGAAGTCCTGATGATGCAGGCGGCAGAATGTGCCAGAGAATTTGAGAAGCTTCCGATCATAAAAAATGTGGAAATTCTCAGGAATATCGTGTATTCTGGCATATGGAATAATTATTATAAAGCAACTGCCGAAAGATGCGGTAGCAAAGCAGATAACAGGCAGAATGGAGAATAAATGAAAGATCCTTATGAAGTACTGGGATTGCCGCATGGTGCCAGTAATGATGAAGTAAAAAGTGCATATAGACGATTGAGCAGAAAATATCACCCGGATGCGAATATCAACAATCCAAATAAAGCTGAGGCAGAGGAGAAGTTCAAAGAGATCCAGCAGGCATACAAGGCGATCATGGATGGTGATACCGGTTATGGAAATTCATACGGAGCAGGTGGATATGGCAGCCCATATGGAAATGGTTCATATGGTTCAGGCAGTTACCGAAACAGCAACAGCGGTGGAAGAACGACTTATGATGAGTCAGATCCGTTTGGCGGATTCTATGGCGGCTTTGGACCGTTTGGTGGGTTCGGCGGTTATACCGGCGGAAGACGGGAGGAATATGATCCAAACGATCAGGATTCCAGATATTTTCAGGCAGCCAGAAACTATCTGCGGTCAGGCAGTTATGAGGAAGCAAGAACAGTATTGAACCAGATCCAGGATCATAATGCAAAATGGCATTATTATTCCGGTGTGTGCAATGCCGGACTTGGTAATCAGATCCGGGCGCTTGAGATGCTTCAGAGAGCGATACAGTTAGAGCCGGATAATATGGAATACAAGCAGGCGTACGAACAGATCAAGAGCGGATCGAAATGGTATATGGATCAGGGACAGGGCTACGGCATGGATATGTCAGGCCGGGATATGACAAAATGCTGTAATACATTCTGCACTACCCTGCTTTGTCTCTCCTGCTGTGGAGGAAATATGTGCTGTTTCCCTTGTGGCGGCTATTATTCAGGCGGTTATTAGAAGGAAAATCCCTTATGAAACTGTTCAGATATTGGTATGTTGCATAGGGCAAGAGCGTATAAATAACTATAAAAACAGAAAATAATTGAAAAATCATTGTAAAATTGCAAGATTAATTAGACTTTGGTCTAAAAAATATGTATTTTTCTACAAAAAATTAAGACATGTATTGAGAAATACATGTTTTTTTGTTAAAATAATATAGGTTTCTTCCAAAAATTCTCATGGTAAAATCGGTTATTATGATGAATCAGGACGAAAGAGATATAAAGGATCCGGATAATACCGGCATCTGATTATAGAAAAATCGTCAGGGATGCATTCTGGCGTGCAATTTTCAAGGAGGATACGATAAATGAAAAAGTTGATTGATTTCGACAAAGAGGGCTTCAAAAAAGAGGTTATTACAAATGTGAAAACATTGTACAGAAGACCAATCGAAGAGGCAACTCCACAGCAGGTATTCCAGGCTGTCAGCTACGCTGTTAAGGATGACATAATAGACAGATGGATAGCAACACATAAGGAATATGAGAAGAAGAACGTTAAGACAGTTTACTATCTGTCCATGGAGTTCCTGATGGGTAGAGCCCTGGGAAACAATCTGATCAATCTGACATACTATGATGCAGTAAAAGAAGCATTAGATGAACTTGGATTTGATTTGAATCTGATTGAGGATCAGGAGCCGGATGCAGCACTTGGTAACGGTGGTTTGGGACGTCTTGCAGCATGTTTCCTGGATTCTCTTGCAACACTTGGTTATCCGGCATACGGATGTGGTATCCGTTATCGTTATGGTATGTTCAAGCAGGCGATCAAGGATGGTTATCAGATCGAGCTGCCGGATGACTGGTTAAAGGATGGCAACCCATTTGAGATCAAGCGTCCGGAGTACGCTGTAGAAGTTAAATTTGGCGGTTATGTAAGAGTTGAGAACAGAGATGGAAGAAATTACTTTATTCAGGATGGTTATCAGACAGTTCGTGCCGTACCATATGATGTTCCGGTTGTCGGTTATGGCAACAATGTTGTAAATACACTTCGTATCTGGGATGCAGAAGCAGATCAGGAATTCTGTCTTGATTCATTTGATAAGGGTGAATATGAAAAGGCTGTTGAGCAGCAGAACCTTGCTAAGACGATCGTTGAAGTTCTTTATCCAAATGATAATCACTATGCAGGTAAGGAATTAAGACTGAGACAGCAGTACTTCTTCATTTCAGCGTCTGTTCAGAGAGCAATCCTGAAATTCAAAGAGAAAAACAGTGATATTCATAAGCTTCCGGAAAAGATCACGTTCCAGATGAATGATACACATCCAACAGTTGCAGTAGCAGAGTTGATGAGAATCCTTATGGATGAAGAAGGTCTTGAGTGGGATGACGCATGGGATATCACAACCAGAACATGTGCATACACCAACCATACGATCATGGCTGAGGCTCTTGAGAAATGGCCAATCGAATTATTCTCAAGATTACTTCCTCGTATCTACCAGATTGTAGAAGAGATCAACAGAAGATTTGTACTGAAGATCCAGTCTATGTATCCGGGCAACCAGGATAAGGTTAAGAACATGGCTATCCTTTATGATGGTCAGGTTAAGATGGCACATCTTGCTATCGCAGGTTCTTACTCTGTAAATGGTGTTGCAGCACTTCATACAAAGATTCTGGAAGAGAGAGAGCTGAAGGACTTCTATGAGATGAGACCTGAGCAGTTCAATAATAAGACAAATGGTATTACACAGAGACGTTTCCTTCTTCATGGTAATCCGCTTCTTGCAAGCTGGATCACAGATAAGATCGGTGATGAATGGATCGTTAAGCTTTCAAATCTGAAGAAGTTAAAAGTATATGCTACTGATGAGAAGTATCAGCAGGAATTCATGAATATCAAGTACCAGAACAAGATCCGTCTTGCAAATTATATCAAGGAGCATAATGGCGTGGATGTAGATCCTCGTTCTATCTTTGATGTACAGGTTAAGAGACTTCATGAGTACAAGAGACAGCTTCTTAATATTTTACATGTTATGTATCAGTACAACGAGCTGAAGACAAATCCATCATATGATATGTATCCAACAACATATATCTTTGGTGCAAAGGCTTCCGCCGGTTATAAGAGAGCAAAGCTTATCATCAAGCTGATCAACTCTGTTGCAGATGTTATCAACAATGATGCATCTATCAAGGGTAAGATCAAGGTGGTATTCATCGAGAACTACAGAGTATCCAATGCAGAGCTGATCTTCGCAGCAGCAGATGTCAGCGAGCAGATTTCAACAGCTTCCAGGGAAGCATCCGGTACCGGTAACATGAAATTTATGTTAAACGGTGCAGTTACACTTGGAACCATGGATGGTGCAAATGTAGAGATCGTTGAAGAAGTTGGTGAAGAAAATGCAGTTATCTTCGGTTTAAGAGCTGAAGAAGTTATGAAGTATGAGCGTGAAGGTGGATACAATCCAAAGGATATCTACAACAATGATGCAGCAGTAAGAACTGTTCTTACACAGCTTATCAATGGTATGTATTCTTCTGATGATCCGGATCGTTTCAGAGATCTGTATGATTCACTTATCAACGAAGATGTATACTTTATTCTTAAGGATTTTGCTTCTTATGTAGAAGCTCACAGAAAGATCGATACTCTTTACAGAGATGAGAAGAACTGGCTAAGATGGTTATGCTGAATACAGCATGCGCCGGTAAGTTTTCATCTGACAGAACAATCGAAGAGTATGCAAAAGAAATCTGGAACCTCAAAAAGGTTAAAGTCACATTAGACTAGAACTGTAAAATATAACATATATAAATAATGAGACATATATACATTTATGCCGCAGAACGCTCGCGCTCTGCGCATAAATGTATTATAGGGGGCTTTCAATAAGTGATATCTCCATTTCGGAGGGGTTATTTTTTAAGCTTCACTTTTTTAGTGGCAGTGTATACCTTGCGGCGGGAGGCTTTGGAAATTTTATTTGAGTAGATGTTGCCTTTGCACTTCTGGTCTGCATATACACCGAAGGTCACTTTGGATATTTTATTGCCGGTCACTTTGATATTTGCCTGGAGAGCTGAGACGCCAGGACCTTTTTTATTGCCGGTAATAGTGTTGTTTTTAACTGTCACTTTATATTGTGTGGAAGCCGGTTGTACATAGATGGCTGCCTTGGAGCTTCCGGATATTGTATTTTTATCGATTGTCAGCACATTTTTGGTACTGCATATATTAATACCGCTTGTTGCTGCCTTCTTGATCGTATTTCCCGAAACCGTTTTCTTTATAGTCGATGCGTTGAAGACCTGAAGACCGTATTTTCCGGCTGACAGGATCTGGTTGTTTGTAACGCCTCCGGTTACGGTTGATTTTGTGGAGATGCAGATCGCCGTATCGCTGCTGTTTTCTATAGTATTGCCGATAATGGAACCGCGAACCTTGGAACCGTTATAAAGGAAGATTGCTCTTCCACAGGAATATTTTGCATTTCCTGCCAGAATCTTGTTTCCGGTTATGGTTTTAGAGGCTGACTTCTGAGACAGCTTGATTGCAGGAGCATTTTTACCGATGGCTGTGATCGTGTTGTTTTTGATCTTTCCGGCTTTACAGTTATTGTACAGGCTGATACCTGTATCTGTACAGCCGCCGGTGATGGTATTGGATAGAATATCTGCTACCGTAGAGCTCGTACTGAGACTGATGCCGCCACTTGTACATTTCTTTATTTTATTCTTGGATAATAAACCGGTACAACCGCTGTTCTGATAGATATGAATACCATAACCGCCGCAGTTGGAAATTGTGTTGTTGATAATATCCTTAGCCGTTGATGAGAAATGAATGGCAATACCGTGTCCGGTCATTCCGGAGACCTTGTTGTTTGACAGGACAAGTCCTTTTGCATAGCTTTGAATAAAGATGCCGTCTCGTTCATTTTTCAGAGGATCCTTTGCGCTGAATCCCTTTCCGGTAACGGTATTGTTTGTAAAGATACAGTTCCAGGCATCAGTGATGTGGATGCCGGTAACGGCTGTTGTGATATTGTTATTGGATACGGTTACACCGGTAATGTAATAATTTCCGGTAGGGAAATATTTACCGTCTGCACCTTTCATTTTTTTCAACTGGTTGTGGCCAAATACCTTAATAGCTGCAGGATTCTCACAGGATGGAGAATACTTTAAGGTGATCGTGTTATCGCTGATGACAGAGTTCAGATTGTAGATGATCTTTCCTTTGTATGGTTGTTTACTGTCCAGAATGGTAGAAATAACAGAGCCTTCGTAGGATTTAAAATTCTGGAACAGGATACCGCCGCCGCAGTTTGTGATCGTATTGTTTTTGATCTCACAGTTGCGGTAGTTAAGTCCGATAATACATTCTTCCATAACATTATTGAAGGTATTGTTATTGATCTTGATATTCTCATGGTAAGCACCCAGAAGAAGTGTATGGCTGCCAATGCCACGGATGACATTCTGAAATTTACATCCGGTGATCTCAACGTTTTTCATTGTTGTGCCATCCTGAACGACACCCGGAAATGCGGCTTCTTTACATGGAGTATCAAGCTGAAGGGCTTCCTGGTTGACGTGGGCGTTAGTCACACCGGTTTCCCGTCCGTTATTTTTGAAAGTACAGTTTTTTACATAGAAGCCATTGATCGCACAGACCTCCATCTGATGCACACAGCCGCCGCCCGACAGGGTGATACCGGACAGATTCACATTTGTTGCATGAAAGAGACGGATCATACTGGAAGTATTCTCACTGTTTCCGATCAGCGTTCCGCCATTGATCGTTATATTTTTAAATCCATCATATCCGGTGCAGAGATCACTTTTGTTGTAGTTTGTCTGGTCTTTGTAGGAGCCGGGAGTACCAGATATGATCATGTTGAATTTACCATTGTCTGCACAGGTCAGTGTAACACCTTTCAGATTTAATGTGGTGTTGCTGAAAATACGGGCTGTCGATGACAGGGTATAAGAACCGGAAGGAACGGTTACAGTAATGATACTGTCCGTCTGATCTGCCATATCTCTGGCAGTTTTTAAAGCTGTGTTTAATTCTGTTGTAATGTCAGTTCCGTTTTTAACAGTCAGTGTGATCACACTGTCAGAGATAAGCATGTCGTCATTCGATGCGGCGGCAAAGACCGGCGCTGTTGTAAAACCGGAAGCCGGCATTGCAGCATTTGAGCGAAATGCAGTTCCGAAGATAAGACCGGATGCAAGGACTGCTCCCGCCATACATGAGATAAGATGTTTTTTCATAAAACTTCCCCTTTCAAAAATATCAGATGTTCTGGTTGACTGTTAAAAAAACAGATGCCACTAAGTATCTGCCTGACAGGATCAGGCGGTAAAGTTTCCGCTTGTATAGGAACCATAGATGCTGAGATTTCCAAAGGAACGATAGGCACGAACACGATAGTAGATTGTTTTGCCCTTTGGAAGATCCTGTAAAGCATAGGATGTCTGTCCCTTGCCAAGCTGTTTTGTCGATTTGCCGGAAAAATGATCGGTTGTACTGTATTGTACTTCATAGCCACTGATTCCTTTGACCTTCTTCCATGATAAGGTTGCCTGATTGCGTGCTGTATTCATAGAACAGGTGAGATCCGTTACCGTACCGCATATTTTCTGGTCAGTGTCATTAATCGACAGATCTTTATTTGCTATATCGTTATATATATTATTGCTGATCGCACCGGATACGGATGAGGAAGCAGCAATACCATATTTGAAATCAGTAATATCGTTGTCAGAAATAGCTACATTACATTTGGATAGTTGCATACCATTTAATGATGCAGATCCACATAAGGTATTTTTGACAACTGTCAGCAGGTAATTGCTGTGTGCAGCAATGTTGATTGGGGCATTGCCTTTTGCGGAAATATAGTTATACGAGATAGTTGTATCGTTATTGATGCTCTGGACATTGATGCCGTAATTGCTGCACTCACTGATTGTATTATTGTTGATGCCGCCACAGACCGTTGCTTCTTTTTCCAGAAGGATACCGTTGGTTCCACTTCCATTGATAGAGTTTCCCTCAATGTTCTGACCGATGCTGCTGGCTCCATTTACTGCGATCGCACTTTTGCCAATGGAAGAGAGCACATTTTCACTGACCAGCTCTGCAACCTTGGAATGATTGGCAATAGATACGGCATACAGGGCTACATCCGAGATCGTGTTGTTTTTTACGGAACCTGCAATTTTGGAGGCCTTATCAACCAGAATTCCCATTCCGGAGGAGACGTCCGTTTTTGATGCATAGATCCGGTTGGATGAAATCTCTTTTGCAAAAGAGCGTCCGGTAATCTCAATTGCATTTGCAACGGTTGCTTTTGTTTTATCACCCATGTCACGTACCCGGTTTGTCGAGATCAGCCCGGTACGGCTGTTGCTGTATACTTTGATCGCCGGATTGCCACTGACAGCACCAAAGGCATTTCCTGTTATGTTCGTGACACGGCTGTTGTTCCCAACCAGAATACCGCCGGCTTTGCAGTTTTTTACAATGTTGTTTGCAATATCATAGATACATGCACTGGAGTCTGTCAGAAAGATTCCGGTTCCGGTACAGTTTTTAAAGGTGTTATTTTCAATCGCAGAGGCGGTACTGTTGTCCGTAATATACAGACCATAACGCGGCATGTTCTTGATCTCATTTCCGGTTACGGAGATATTCTTACTGGACTGATCAATACGGATGCCATCTCTGGAAGTTCGTAATTTGTCATCCGGCGAGAAATTATATCCATTGATCGTATTACCGGATACCTCGCAATCTCTTGCATCGGATAAGGTGATACCGTCTCCCGGTGTGATGATCGTATTGTTTCGTATAATAACGGAGCTGATATAGAAATCTTCATCCGGCAGAGGAAATCCATCTCCTCCTGTGATGTTGCTGTTCAGCTTTCTTCCATAAACGAAGATTCCGGCAGTTTTTAATGTTGTCGGATGGTAGGTCAGCTTCAAGGTGTTGCCGCTGACTTCTGTTACTGCATTGTTGATAACAGCGTTGTCGATCTTCTTTGCGCCATTTAAAACCGTTGTGTTCATGGATACTTCGTATTCCTTGGCATTCTGAACCAGAATACCGCCGCCGCAGTTGGTGATCGTGTTGTTCTTTACTTCACAGTTTACATAGTTTAAGCAGACAACACATTCTTCCAGCACATTGATAAATGTGTTATTGTTGATCTTGATATTTTCGTGATATGCACCGCAGAGCATGGTGTGTGTTCCGACACCACGGGCAATATTCTGGAATGTATTGTGTGTGATCTCCACATTCTTCATAGGGGTTCCGTCCGGATAAGTGCCGGGATATACCAGTTCACTGTATGGCATATCGAGCTGTATGGCTTCTTCTTTTTCAAAGTTTTTGGTATCGTCAGCACGTTTGCCGTGGTTTTTAAATGTGCAGTTTCTGACATAAAAGCCGTCGATCGCAGCAACCTCTAGCTGATGTACGCATCCGCCGCCCGTGAAAGTAAGACCGTCAAGGGTAATATTAGTAGCATGAAAGATACGAACGATACAACTCAGATTGGCTTCGGTGCTTTCCCAGATTCCGCCCAGAACCGTGATATTCTTATAGGCATCATAGCCGGAGCAGGCTTCACTGTTGTTGTAATCGTCATAGTCTTTGTAATTTTCTGTTGATGATGGACCGGTGATCAGCATATTGAACCGATGGGAACCGGCAAATGTAAAGTGAACATCCGTGACATCCAGCGTTGTATTGCTGTAAATATGCAGCGCAGCGGAAAGAAGATAACTACCTTTTTGAACCCTGACTGTAACAATCTGCCCGGAGCTTTCGGCAAGATCTCTGGCATTGATCAGCGCTTCGTTCAGCTTTTGGGATATGTCGCTGCCGTCTTCCGCAGTAACCTGTATAACAGTGTCTTCGGAACTGGTTTCTTCCGCAGATACAGAAAAAGAAAATCCGTAGAGGAGCAATGGAAGAATCAGCAGATGCAAAATAATATATGTAAGTTTCTTCATTATATATACGCCTTCTTTGTTTTTATTCCTAATGGATCGGATCTACATGATCCTTATTTGTTTCCGATACGATGTAATGTGGCCGGTTTTTTACTTCCAGATATGTCTTGGCAATGTATTTACCCATAATACCCATGCACAGGAACTGAAGTCCAGCAATAAAGATGATGATACAGGCAAGAGATGGCCAGCCGGCAACCGGATCTCCGAATATTTCTTTTCTTATAATAATGAAAATAACCATAAGAAAGGAAAAGATCGTCAGAAAAATGCCAAGCCCGGATGCAAGGGACATCGGGGTTTCGGAAAAATTGATGATTCCATCGACCGCATATTTGAATAAGCCCCAGAAACTCCATTTTGTTTCTCCGGCAATGCGGTTTACATTTTCATATTCCAGCCATTTGGTCTTAAAACCGATCCAGCCAAAGATACCCTTTGAGAATCGGTTGTATTCGCACATGGCGACGATACTGTCTACCATTTCACGCTTCATCAGACGAAAATCCCTGGCACCATCGACAACATCTGCGTCCGAGATCTTGTTGATAAGCTTATAAAAATTCCTTGCAAAGAAGGAACGGATCTTTGGTTCTCCGATCCTCGATACCCGCCGGGTGGCAACGCTGTCATAATCCTCGGTTTCCAGACAGTGGAGCATATCAGGCAGTAGGGCAGGGGGATCCTGCATATCTGCATCCATGATGGCGGCATAGTCACCATCTGAATTACAGAAGCCGGCATACATGGCAGCTTCTTTTCCAAAGTTTCTTGAAAATGATATGTATTTGTAATGAGAATCCGTATCACAGATTTCTTTCATGACGGAAAGGGTTGTATCTGTAGAACCATCATTGATCAGAAGTATCTCAAATGTATATTGATCCAGAGTCTGGATTACTTTGTTTAGTTCGTCCTTAAATAAAGGAAGTGCTTCCGCTTCATTGTAACAGGGAACGATCAGATTCACTTTTTTCATATAACTTCTCCTTGTGCCGCTGCCATATGAACTGGCAAAACGGTATTCTTTAATTTTAGTTCAGGGAGAATGGAGTGTCAAGGAATCTGCCAGTGCTTTTGAAAATATAAGATTTGCATATGTATGTTGTTAGATGCTATAATAAATCCAAATGAGCAAAAAAAGTTTTATTGCACAGGAGAGAAGGAATATGAAGGTAAAAGCAAAATCATTTGAGGCATGGAAGGTTATCATGATTACCCTTGTCTTTTTATCATATTGTGTGGGGATGATGCCAGGAGAAAAAGCGCAGGCAGTTTATGACAAATATCTGGATAATGGGATATTTGGAATGGCATTTTTCTTTGTTCTGGTAGGATTTGGAATCGGTATTCATTATCATAAGAAGTTTATCAATCTGAACAAGAAGAATTATCTGGAATTTCTTGGAAAGAAGCTGGGGATTCTGTATCCGCTTTATATGATCATGCAGACAGTATTCCTGATCCTCGCATTGTGCAGCCATCCCGGTTCACAGGAAATTAAAACACTGATCGTGAAGTATATCATCAGTATACCGATGCTTCAGGCAATGATACCGAAGGCTGGATATTATATGGCACTGAATCCGGTCAGTTGGTTTGTATCAGCAATCTTTCTGATCTATCTTCTGGCTCCGGTGATCGGTATGCTGGCGGCAAGAATGAAGCGGGATCTGAAAAGAAGCGGATTGGTGATAGTCGGGCTGATCGTTGTATATATAATTGTTGCAGGACCACTTGCTGATGCAATGGTATTGAAGCAGGATATGCCATATCTGTTTCTGATGAATCTTATTTTATTCTGTATTGGTGTCTGGCTTGCAAATTTCAGACTGAATATTCGGATCGAGACAGATCGTTCCGCTGGAAGAAATCTTCTGACCGGAGCAGAGCTGGTAGTGCTTGTGGCAGCGGTTCTCATTTATCTGGGAACAGTTGGGAAATATGGAATTCCTGCAGCACTTCTGAGATTGCTGTTGTATGTGCTGATCGTGATGGTATTTTCTTATGACGGTGGAATGATTTCTCATATATTTACATTATCACCATTTGGAATCTTAAGCTCTATGGTATTTGATTTTTACCTGACCCAGTATTTTGTGATCCGTTATATTGGAACTCCGATCCAGAAGAGATTTGGAGACAGTGGTAAGGATATAGTTATCAGTATCATTCTGGCTTATATCATTAACTGGTGCATCGTATTAGTGATCAAGGTAATTAAAAAGATATATCGAAAGATTCGCTACAGGGTATCTTCCTTTGCCGGAGATCTTGGAACAGATGGGGTTGTAGATGATTATCTGGATGATGGATATGAAGAGATCGATCAGACCAATATCAATACGGAAGCTTATGACCGAAGCCGGTTGGATCCAATGGCAGTTGAGATTACAGAAACGGAAGATGAATAGAAATAAAAATGAGACACATATGATCTGCAATATACAGTCATATGTGTCTCGTTTTTTATATCAATATCTGATATATGGATTACCCCATTACTACTTCTACAGTATGAGTCTTGCCATCACCAAATACTGGAAGAACATTGCTCTCGATAGCATTGCCATCTACAGTAACACTCTTGATACCCTTATTTACATGATTCGGATTTGTAACCTTGATATCATATGTAGCACCACGGAACTGACGTGTAGCATTCAGACCATCCCATGCAGCAGGAATAGATGGATCGATCTTAAGACCATCGAAGTCTGCTGAGATACCTAAGATGTACTGTGAAATAGCGACCATGTTCCAGGCTGCTGTACCTGTAAGCCATGAGTTCTTACCCTGACCAAAGTGGTTACCCGGCTTTCCAATATCGGAACCGGCATCCTTACCACCGATCATCTGACCATATACATATGGTTCAGTCTTGTGAATATCGGATGTCTCCTCAGTGAAAGCAGGAGCGATCTCTGAGTAATATTTGAATGCCTGATCGCCGGCGCCTGCGTAAGCAGCAGCACAGATGATCCATGCATTGTTATGTGTGAAGATACCGGCATTCTCTTTGTATCCGCCTGGGTATGTTGAGATCTCACCATACTGGATGTAATACTTTGTGAATGCAGGATTGTTAAGTACAAGTCCGTACTGTGTATTCAGACGCTCATCAATAGCAGCAAGTGTCTTCTTGTCGCAGCCCTGATCTTTACCAATGTCTGACATAATAGCGAAGCCCTGTGGCTCGATGAAGATCTGTCCTTCTTCACATTCCTTAGATCCCATCTTCTCACCATTTGCATCGTATGCTCTTAAGAACCAGTCACCATCCAAGCGGATTCCATGATGTTAGCTTTCATCTTATCGATCTCAGCCTGAGCAGCTTCTGCTTCAGCGTCCATTCCAAGGTGCTTAAGAATAGCAACATAGTTAGGACCTGCATATGTAAAGAGTGTAGCAACCATAACTGACTCAGCAACCTTTGAGTATCCGCCTTCAGCAGCGAACTTAGGGTTGGTGTATGTCTGGAAGCTTTCACCCGGTGTATCGGAGAAGCATGAAAGGTTGATACAGTCGTTCCAGTCAGCTCTCATTGCAAGTGGAAGTCCGTGTGGTCCAAGGTTGTTTACGATCTTGTAGAAGGAAACCTTTAAGTGGTCAAGCATTGGCTTAGCGATGGACATATCGTTGTCATATGGAACCATCTCATCAAGAATACCCCAGTCGCCTGTCTCCTTGATGTATGCAGATACAGAAAGGATCAGCCATAATGGATCGTCTGAGAAGTCACCACCGATATCTGCATTACCCTTCTTTGTAAGTGGCTGATACTGATGATAGCATCCACCATCCGGGAACTGTGTAGAAGCGATATCAATAATTCTTTCTCTTGCACGATCAGGAATCTGATGAACAAATCCAAGTACATCCTGGTTGGAATCACGGAATCCCATACCACGGCCGATACCGGATTCGAAGTATGATGCTGAACGTGAAAGGTTGAATGTAACCATACACTGATACTGATTCCAGATATTAACCATACGGTTAACCTTATCATCAGGAGTATTAACATTTAAGATGCTTAAGAGGTTGTTCCAGTGCTCTTTGAGTTCTGCAAGACCTGCTGCAACCTTCTCAGGAGTGTTGTATTTCTCCATCATCTCAAGAGCCTTAACCTTGTTGATCGTCTTGCCATCAGCTTCGAACTTCTGGTCAACAGGCATCTCAACATATCCAAGAATAAATACAAGAGTCTTTGCCTCGCCCGGAGCAAGAGTGATCTTCTTGTAGTGTGAAGCGATTGGTGACCATCCATCTGCAAATGAATCATTTGACTTGCCGGCTTCAACAGCCTGTGGGTTGTGGAACCCATTGTAAAGTCCGATGAATGAATCTCTGTCTGTATCGTAACCGTCGATCTCGTCATTTACTGTGTAGAATGCGAAATGATCACGTCTGTCTCTGTACTCTGTCTTGTGGTAGATTGTTGAACCAACAACCTCTACACGACCTGTACTGAAGTTTCTCTGGAAGTTTGTGCAGTCATCCTGTGCATCCCAGAGACACCACTCTTCAAATGAGAAGAATGAGAAAGTCTTCTCTTCTGAGCTTTCATTTGTAAGAACAACCTGCTGAACTTCTCCGGCATAATTCTGAGGTACGAAGAAAGTAACCTCTGCCTTTAAGTTGTTCTTCTTACCGGTGATCACTGTGTAACCCATACCATGACGGCATTCATATTCGTCAAGCTCTGTCTTAACCGGTGACCAGCCCGGATTCCAGATTGTACCATTCTCGTTAATATAGAAATAACGACCACCCATATCGATAGGTACATTGTTATAACGGTATCTTGTAATTCTACGAAGACGAGCATCTTTGTAGAAGCTGTAACCTCCCGCTGTATTTGAAATCAGTGAGAAGAAATCCTGTGTTCCAAGGTAGTTGATCCAAGGATAAGGAGTTCTAGGAGATGTGATGACATACTCCTTGTTGGCATCATCAAAATAACCAAACTTCATGTAATATATACCTTCCTTTCATGTGTATTAAGATAAGTAGTGTCTGCCGTTATCAGGCAGTATCCACTGCTCCATGATCTCTCCCTTACAAAGGACATAACACGCCCTTTATAAAAACAGCCATATAGACATATTATATAATAAAATAGGATATTTGACAACAAAACCCATGATAAAATGTGGAAAAATAATCATTGTAAAAAGAAGCCTCATCTGATACACTCAAAATGTGAGCAGACATAAAATGTTCACATATATATTATTTTTTACGTTTTAGGAGGAGAGATTATGAATTGTCCAAATTGCGGAGCAGAGACAAATGGTTCAGTTTGTCCTGTATGTGGAGCAGAAGTAGGTACAAGTGGTGGGTTTACACTTGCTGGGAATGATCAGCCACAGCAGCCGGAAAATGCAGCATATGGTGCGCAACCACAGCAGGGAATGGGGATGGATCCACAGTATGGTGGATCACAGTATCAGGGAGATCCAATGCAGAATGGTTATGCAGGAAATGCATATGGTACACCGGGATTTGATACTGGCGCAGGTTATCAGCAGCCACCAAAAAAGAAGAAATCCGGTGCAGGAGCAGTTATTGGAATCATTGTTGCACTTGCAGTAATTGCAGCAGCAGTTATATTCCTGTTTTCAGGTTCGCTTGGGGGAGCCAAGAAGAGCAAGAAATTAGTAGATCAGTTTATGACCGGAATTGAAGAAGCAGATACAGATAAGATCGTATCACTTGTTGATGAAGACTGTGTTGCTGACAATGATGTAGAAACATTATCCAGCAGCTTTGAGCTTCTGACCTCTATGGGGGTTGAGTATTCTATTGATTACAAGATCACATCAACAGAGAAGGCAAACAGAGCAACTATCAAGAATATGTGCGAAGGTCTGTATGGTGATACGTCTGTAGCAAGCAAAGTAAGATGTGCTTATATCTGTGATGTTGATTATACCATGACAATAAACTACCTTGGAGAGACAGAGACAGAGGATGACAAGATGTCACTGATCTGTTACAAGAAGGGCGGTAAATGGTATATCGGCGGAACGGTAGAGTCCGAATAAGACCGGGCCTTATATGAAAACATGGCATATGCTATTCCTTACACAGAATACATATGCCGTGTTTTTTAGCTAAGGCCCTGTTTGCATGACGGTCTGACAATAAAAAGAGACATATATCATTCCTTTCGCAGAACACTTTCGTTCTATTTTCATGTAACGGTTCTAAATTCACCGCTTTTGCGGTTCATTAAGTACCGACGTGAAAAGAGGTCTGCTACAGGAATATATATGTCTTTTTTTACTGTCAAACCTGTGTATGATGATAGATATAAAGTTAATGCTTTATTATAAACTATTTTCTTCTGTTATGTAACTTCAGCTATTTTCTACCGGACAAAGATTCGCTCGGTTACGGTTTTGGATTCGCCGGGAGCCAGTTCGGTGTAGCCGGTTACGGCAGGATCACCGGAAAGGTTTGGAGCATCAATGTTCCAGCTCATAGGTTCCGGACAGAAGAATTCTTTCATGCCGTGATCATTCCACATGATCCAGTATTTCATGACATCACATACTTCGTAGCAGATACGGACGCCTGTAACTTTATCGGTTACGATGACGCCATAGAATGGCTTGCCGTCTAATTCATTTATCTCCGCGGTATAGAGGTCGTTGTCGATGTCCTGAAGAACAGGAACCATGTCACCCTCTTTGTACATCATATCATATCTGGTAAGCGGCAGTGTTTTCTCGGTTGGAATACAGGTGTCGCTGAGTTCCCATTTGTCACCGATCGGAACCTGCAGACGCACATTTGCGCCGCTTCCGCCATTTGTAAACGGTGCTTTGAATGCGATATGGTTACATACACCATAAGGCATCTGAACCTTGGAAAGGTTAGTCAGTGTAAAGGAATAATCCAGTCCGTCTGCTGTCAGTGTAAAGACAAATTCTGCCTTGAAGCTGACAGGAAAAGTTTCGAAAAATTCATCATTTTCATCATATACATAAGAAGTCTTTGCAACAGCACTTTCACCCTCTACATACATGTCATCAATTGTATGGTAGCGTTTGTGAAGAAAACCATGCAGATGGTTGCCCAGCGGATCGTTGCAAGGGAAATGATACATGGCATCTGAGGTTTTCAGATCTCCATGAGATAATCTGTTTGGAAGATATAAAGTAGGCATACCGTATACCTCGGCAGCAGCCTTCAGTTCTTCCGGTGAAAGTGACAGATCATTTCTTAAGATATCAATATTAAGAGCTGTGTTTTCCAGCTTCATTACATTACTTCCGTTAAAAGGTGCGATCAATGCACGAAAATCTCCTGCGATAAGTTCGATACAGGTTTCGCCTTTAAAATCATAGTTTTTTGCGCTAAAACTCATAGTAGCCTCCCATATAAAGTGATAAGTATTTGTATTTAAGATACATAAAACGGAAAAAGTCTGCAAGATAATATTATGTATGTGTAAGTGCGAAAACAGACCCATCTCAAAAATCTAATAGAATAGTAACACTTAAGTTAAAAAGTGTCCATAAAAATGAAACAAGATTTGTTAATTTCAACAATCAGAAAAGTCGAAAAACGACTAAAACTGCGAATTATGTAGAAATTTCAAAATCTGTACACTTATGTAAAGTGGTATGTTATAATCGAAGCTAACGGGATAAGACCCTTTCCTTTTATAAAATGTAATGCAAAAAGAGGAATGAACAAGAGAATGGACAATGAGAAAAGATATAGCACCAGGATAAAAAGTGAGCGGTGCGATAAGATAAAGATCAGCAGTGTGGCTGCCGTATTTCTGGTATGTTCAATAGTGATATTTGCGACAAGATACAGACAGGATATATGGAACTTTGACAGAGAAAATGGAAATGACCATCAGATAGAAAATGTTGCGACCGGATCGGATGCATCGGAGGAGGCTTCCGAGGAAAAAACGACGGAGAAGATAACAACGGAAGCAGCGACAACAGAGAAACCGACTACGGAAAAGGTAACAACGGAAGCATCGGAAACGGAAGAAACAACGACTGCCGCATCATCCGAAGAAGGTGGTTCAACAGTAAAATATGTGAATATCAAGGACCCGGATACATCATCTAAGGGAAATGACTGGTACGATAAGAAACTGTATACGCCGGGAAATGTAACGGATGATGCTTATTTTGATACAGCGGTACTGATCGGTGATTCAAGAACCGAGGGACTTAGTCTTTATACCGGAATGTCGAATCTGGACGCGTTCTGCTCCAAGGGGCTGAATATCGAAAAGGTCATGACAGAGCCGATCGTTTCTACAAGTGACGGAATGTTGACGGCACTGGAAGCGCTGAAGCAGAAGGATTATGAGAATATATACATTTCATTTGGTGTTAACGAGCTTGGATGGATCTATGAGGATGTATTCATTGAAGACTATAAAGCATTTATTGATGCAATAAGAGAGATACAGCCAAATGCAACGATCTATGTTGAGAATATTCTTCCGGTATCCAAGGCTTTATCAGATGAAGATGAGATTTATAATAACTCCAACATTAAGGCATTCAACAAGCTGTTGAAACGGATGTGTAAGGATTATGGCGATATCATTTATCTGGATGTTGCAAGCAGTGTGACGGTAGACGGAGTTCTCCCGGCAGATGCCAGTACCGATGGACGACATTGCAATCAGGAATATTGCGAGAAATGGCTGGATTACATCCGACAGAATGTATATATAAAGAAGTAAATGTCCGGATAGAGATATTCGGATCATCATAACAGTATCAGACAGAAGTAACAGGAGAGAATAAACAAGATGAAGAAATTAGTAAAGTTATGTGCAATTTTTAGCCTGGCAGGAATGCTTGCAGGCTGTGGAACAACGGTTGGTGGAGCAGGTGGTTCAAAGGAAGACCTGAATATAAATGTTAAGGACATGGCAAATGAACTGAAGAGCGGGCTGACATTTGAAGATACGCTTTCAGAGCTTGATACAGGCATGGCACTCACATATTACGGAATTGATGCAGACAGCGTAAAAGACAGCGTGATAATCGTATCGACCGGAGCAACTGCTGAGGAGATTGCAGTATTCGAGGCAGCAGATTCAGATGCGGCTGACAAGGTAAAAACAGCCTGTGAAGACAGAAAAGAAAAACAGACAACATCATATGCAGATTACAAGCCATCCGAAACCGGACGTCTTGACAAGGCGATCATAAAAGAGGACGGAAATTATGTTGTATACTGTGTAACAGATGATACGGATAAGGCAAACGAGATCATCAACAAATATTTCAAATAACAGATATAAAAAACGAACCTGTAAGCAAAAGGCTTTCAGATTCGTTTTTTGTTATGATATGGAAATATGCCATTATATCAATAGGAATAGCTGTTAATCAGAATTGGAAATGGAATTGAACATTTCTATGTATTCTATAAATAATTGCTTCCTTTTTTCGTCGTCAGAAGTCATGACCTCGACTACGGTATGTGGAATGCAGGATAAAATTGTATCCGATTTTTTGATCCCGCGGATCAGATAATCAAGATCTACGCCGAAATGATCACAGAAATCAATCATTTTTTCAAGGGACAGACTGGATTTTCCCCGTTCTATGGCGCTGCAATGTTTGACAGAGATATCGAGCATCTCTGCAAGCTGGTACTGCGTAAGGTTATTTGAGCGCCGGATCTGTACGATCCTCTGACCGATCTGTGCGTATAAGTTCTCCATAAAAATACCTCCAAACTACATTATATTTTGAATAAAAAAACAAATAAACAACCTGTGAGGTGTATAAGAACACAACCTGAAAGGTAAATTACGGTATTACAGCAATGCGGCGGAATGTAAGAAGTTGACGGTCGATTTTTTACTGGTGTATAATTCCTTTGCGATCAGGAATAGCGGAAGAATAGATATGGATGGGAGTAAGAGTAAATGGCAACAGAGATAAAACCTCCGATAAAATATGATATGGTGTGGACAATGTATGGAAAGCGGGCTGATTTCTTTGGGATCGCAGAGCGTTTTCATATTGATCCGGTAACTGCAAGGGTGATTCGGAACCGGGATGTGATAACAGATGAAGAGATTGATACCTATCTGAATGGGGGGCTTGACCGGCTGCATGATCCTGCGATGATGAAGAATATGGAGAAGGGCTGCGGCCTTATGCTGGAGGAGATCCGGAGTCGGAACCGGATACGGATCATTTCGGATTATGATGTGGATGGTGTAAGTTCAAACTACATATTGTATAAAGGCTTACAGCGTGTGTGGGAGCATGAAAATGGTTCGCCTGCAGGAGACGGGATCGATTATGATATTCCGCACCGGATCTATGATGGATATGGAATCAATATCCGTATGGTAGATGCGGCGGCAGCCGATCAGGTCAGTATGATCATTACCTGTGATAACGGGATTGCGGCATTTGATGCGGTGAGAAAAGCAAAAGAATATGGGATGCGGGTAATCGTGACGGATCACCATGATATTCCATATGATACAGATGAAAATGATATTCGGGTATACAAAGTACCGGAAGCGGATGCGGTGATCGATCACAAGCAGCCGGGCTGTGAATATCCGTGCAAGGAATTGTGCGGAGCGGGTGTGGCATACAAATTTATCCAGTTGTTATATCGGATGTGCGGGATACCGGAAGCGGAGTGTGAGGCATTTATAGAGATCCTTGGAATTGCAACCGTCTGTGATGTTATGAATCTGGTAGATGAGAACCGTATCATTGTAAGAGAGGCACTTCACCGGTTATCTGACAGTAGTAATTATGGTTTGAAGGCACTGATCACAAACAGCGGCAGGGATGGTAAGAAGCTGTCAGCATTTGATCTGGGATTTATCATTGGACCGTGTATCAATGCAGCGGGCAGACTTGGAGATGCGAAGACCAGCCTGGAATTCCTGCTTGAAACAGACAGCTTTAAGGCAAATGAGCGTGCGATTGAGCTGTTAAATATCAATAATACCCGAAAAGATATGACAGAGCAGGGAACAAAAACGGCAATCGGGCTGATTGAAACTTCGGATCATCTGCTTATGGGGGCAGTTCCGGAGACAGGAGTTGCGGCATTGTCGGACCGGGTACTTGTTATGTATATCCCGAAACTGCATGAAAGTCTGGTCGGGATTATCGCAGGCAGGATCAAGGAACGGTATTATCGTCCGGTGCTGTTATTTACGGACAGCGAAGAAGAAGGAATCATCAAGGGCTCCGGTCGTTCGATCGAAGGCTATAATATGTATGATGAGATCAATAAATGCAGTGATTATTTCACGAAGTTCGGAGGACATGAGATGGCAGCGGGCTTTTCCATGGAGAAACGGAATCTGGCCAGGCTTCGGGAAAAAATGAACGCGAATTGTACGCTTGACGAAAAACTTCTGACACCGAAGCTCCGGATTGATGTGCCGATGCCGCTCGATTATGTAACTATTCCACTGACCGAAGAACTGGAGGTTCTGGAGCCATTTGGAAAAGGCAACGAGAAGCCGGTATTTGCACAGAGTGGTGTGCGTGTAAAAAGCGCAAGGATTATGGGAAAAAGACAGAATGTTCTGCGGGTTTCGTTCCTGATGGAGAACGGCGGTACGATCGAGGGCATAAGTTTTGACCCGGAAGTGTTTATTTCTAACATAAAACAGTGGTTTGGAACAAATGAATGTGATAAAATACTAAAAGGAATGCCCAGTCATGTGGTGTTGGATGTTGTCTATTATCCGGATATCAATGAATTTGCTGGAAGAAGAACTTTGCAGATCCGGTTGCTGGAATATCGGAAACATGAGTAATAAAGGCTTTGCTGATAGTTTGATATCATGTGGGCAGAAAAGGAAAATGTAAATAATTGTAGAATATACATATATATGCAGGAGGAAGATTATGAAAAAGATAGAAGAATACGTTACAAGTATACCGGATTTTCCGGAACCGGGAATTATTTTCAGAGATATTACAAGCGTGATCGGAGATCCG
Source organism: Clostridium sp. AM54-37XD (assembly GCF_003478225.1). Taxonomy (NCBI): domain Bacteria; kingdom Bacillati; phylum Bacillota; class Clostridia; order Eubacteriales; family Clostridiaceae; genus Clostridium; species Clostridium sp. AM54-37XD. The sequence goes on along the minus strand of NZ_QUEV01000001.1, from coordinate 157,811 downwards.
GATGGATTGAAGCTGGCGATTGATTCATTAGATGACCTGCTTGAAGGCGTAGATTATGACGTAGTAGCCGGAGCAGAGTCCAGAGGCTTTATCTTTGGAACACCACTTGCATATAAGAATGGAAAAGGATTTGCATTGGTAAGAAAGAAAGGCAAGTTACCAAGGGAGACGATTGAAGCATCTTATGATCTGGAATATGGCAGTGCAACGATCGAGATGCATAAGGATGCGATCAAACCGGGACAGAAGGTTGTCCTTGTAGATGATCTGATTGCAACCGGAGGAACCATGGAAGCCGCTGCAAGGCTGGTTGAAGAACTTGGCGGTAAAGTGGTAAAGATCATATTCTTGATCGAACTTGCAGGTTTAAAGGGCAGAGAGAGGCTTGCCAAATATGATGTAGCGTCTGTTATCTGCTATGATGGCAAATAAAAATGATCATATGATTTATGCGGAAAAAGAGCCGGTATCTGTATGTGGATGGAATCGGACGGCTACCGTGATGATCGAAGAATAAGACAGAAAAATTCGAATTGGGAAAAGTGGTGAAGATCATGGAAAACGTAAAAGATAAAGCAGGAAGCATGGATGAATTAAAAGAGCTTGCGGCAAAGGCGGGTGCAATGGAGAATAAACCAATGCGGGAAAAACGGGATATCGATCTGTCTACACCTGCGGATTTTACTCCGCCGGAGGATCTGTATAAGGAGCTGATCAAAAAGATCCTGACCTATCATCCATCAACAGATATTTCGATGATTGAGAAGGCATATAAGGTGGCATCCAAGGCACATGAAGGACAGCTTCGTAAGTCGGGAGAGCCATATATCATGCATCCACTCTGTGTTGCTATTATTCTTGCAGAACTGGAGCTGGATAAGGAGACGATCGTTGCCGGAATCCTTCATGATGTAGTAGAAGATACGGTCATGACTTCAGAGGAGATTGCAGCAGAGTTCTCGGAAGAAGTGGCATTTCTGGTGGAAGGTGTTACCAAACTGACCCAGTTGAAGATGACAACGGATAAGATTGAGGTACAGGCAGAAAACCTGAGAAAAATGTTCTTATCGATGGCAAAGGATATTCGCGTTATCCTGATCAAGCTGGCAGACAGACTGCATAACTTAAGAACCTTACAGTATCAGTCTCCTGCGAAACAGGTGGAAAAAGCGCGTGAAACAATGGATATCTATGCACCAATCGCACATCGTCTTGGTATCAGCAAGATCAAGGTAGAACTGGATGACCTGTCCATGAAGTATCTGATGCCGGAGGTATATAAGGATCTGACAGCACAGATCGATGCGAGAATGCATGAAAGGGAAGCCTATATCAAACGTATCGTTGCGGATGTAAAGAAGCATATTGACAATGCGCATCTGGATGCAGAGATCGACGGTCGTGTAAAGCATCTGTTCAGTATTTATAAGAAGATGAAGAACCAGAACAAGACACTGGATCAGATTTATGATATTTTTGCAGTCCGGATTAAAGTGGAGACCGTCCGGGACTGTTATTCGGCACTGGGAATCATCCATGAGATGTACAAGCCGATTCCGGGACGTTTTAAAGATTATATCGCAATGCCAAAGTCCAATATGTATCAGTCCCTTCATACAACACTGATCGGACCGGAGGGACAGCCATTTGAAATACAGATCCGTACATTTGAGATGCACCGGACGGCTGAATATGGTATTGCTGCACACTGGAAATATAAAGAGAACATAACCGGTACGGTTATGCAGAAGGAAGAGGAGAAGTTATCATGGCTTCGTCAGATTCTGGAGTGGCAGAGAGATACTTCAGATAATAAGGAGTTCATGAACTTCGTTAAGACAGACCTGGATCTGTTTGCAGAACAGGTATATTGCTTTACACCGGCAGGTGATGTCAAGAATCTGCCAAGTGGATCGACACCGATCGATTTTGCTTATGCCATTCATACGGCAGTCGGTAATAAGATGGTGGGTGCGCGGATTAACGGAAGACAGGTTCCGATCGATACCAAGTTAAATAATGGTGACCGGGTAGAGATCATAACATCCCAGAATTCGGCAGGACCATCAAGAGACTGGCTGAATATCGTAAAGAGTGCACAGGCAAAGACGAAGATCAATCAGTGGTTCAAGCATCAGTTTAAGGATGAGAACATCAGCCGCGGTAAGGAACTGATCCTTGCATACTGTAAATCAAAGGGACTGGATTACTCCCTGTATTCCAAGCCGGAATATCAGGAACGTGTCTATAAAAAATATAATTTCAATGACTGGGAAGCTACAATGGCGGCTGTTGGTCATGGGGGAATCAAGGAAGGTCAGGTTGTCAACAAGCTGATCGAGGAATACAACAAGGATCATACGGAACAGCCGGATGACAAGGAAATTCTGGAGGCATATGCACTGAAGCGGGCACCGCATTCCTCCCACGGACAGGGTGGAATCATCGTAAAGGGTGCAGATGATGTAGCGGTTCGTTTCTCCAAATGCTGTTCACCGGTACCGGGTGATGAGATCATCGGATTTATCACCAGAGGACGAGGCATCTCGATCCATCGTACAGACTGTGTTAATGTGCTCTGTATGAGCGAGGAAGACAGAAACAGGATCATTGATGCGGAATGGCAGCAGGATGCAGTTGCAGAGAATACTTACCTTACAGAAATCAATATCTATGCGGATGACAGAAGCGGAATCCTCTTTGATATAACGAAAATCTTAAGTGAGGCAAATATCAGTGTAAACAGTATTAACAGCCGTACAAGCAAGCAGGGTAAGGCAACAATCACGATCAGCTTCTCGATCAAATCGGTTGACCAGTTGAATACGATCATTGCAAAGATACGAAATGTGGAGAGCATTATTGATATAGAGAGAACAGTGGGATAGGAGATCCGGATGGCAGAATTAGAAGTGAAATTATATCAGTTGGGTGATTTGGGAACCAATTGTTATATCGTAAGTAATAAAGAAACAAAGGAAGCAATCGTAGTTGATCCGGCAGATAATGCAGATTTTATTTATAGGAGTCTGACAGATGCAGGACTTGCCTGTGTAGGAATCTTCCTGACACATGGACATTATGATCATATCGGAGCATTGGATGATCTGAGAAAACTGACAGGAGTAAAGGCATATGCTTCCGAGGACGAGAAGCAGGTGCTTGAGAGCAGGACAGGAAATCTGTCTGCGGTGTTTGGTCATCCGCTTGAAACATCAGCGGATATTTATCTGCAGGATGGACAGGAGGTTGCAGTTCTAGGAACTGTGGTACGGTGTATCAGTGTGCCGGGACATACGATAGGTGGCATGTGTTATTATTTCGCAGAAGAACATCTGCTGTTTACCGGAGATACATTATTTGCATCGTCAGTTGGCAGATCGGATTTTCCAACCGGAAATGAACAGGCTCTGTTAGAGGCGATCGAGACGAAGCTTCTTGTATTACCGGAGGAAACAGCTGTGTATCCGGGACATAACGGAACTTCAAGGATTGGCAGAGAAAGAAAATGCAATCCATTTTTTTCATAAATAACGATAAGGAACTTGGTTGACATGATTTGTCTGATTCAGAATGTAGAAGATTATAATAATGACCTGAGAGTGATCCTCATGGCGTTTTACATGGGTGTGAAGATCATCACACCGGAGAATATAGAAAAGAAGCCTGAACTTGGGGCAGATGTTGCTGCAACCCTTGTGGCAGAATTTGCAGAAGGTCAGACAAAGATCTGGATGAAGGATGGCGGTCTGGATGTGAAATCAGAAGGAGCTTCTGAGGATAAACAGCAGGACTGGTCTGCGAGAGAAGTCTGTGGAAAACCGGATATCGTGATCGATCAGGATTATCATGACAGAAAGATATTCCGTAATGTTCTGAAGCGTGCCATGTACCGGATGTTGTCAGAGAGAACCGGAAGAGTTCTGCCATGGGGTAGTCTGACCGGCGTACGTCCGGTGAAGATTGCAATGGAAGCGGTAGAACGTGGATGTACAGATGAGGAGATACAAAAGCTGTATCAGGAAACTTATGTGGCAAGCCGGGAAAAGGCAGAAGCCTGTGTGAAGATCGCCAGACGTGAGAAAGCAATTATCGAGACGATCGATGAGCGAAATGAATACTGCCTGTATATCGGCATACCGTTTTGTCCGACGAGATGTCTGTACTGCTCCTTTACCTCTTATCCGATCGGTGTTTATAAGGATAAGGTCGATGCTTATCTGGATACAATGGAAAAGGAAATGGAGTATATTGCGGAAAGTTATACCGAGAAGAAACTGGCATCCATTTATATTGGTGGCGGTACGCCGTCTTCGATCAGTGCAGAGCAGATGGATCGTCTGTGCAGCATGATCGAGAAGCATTTTGATTTGTCGCAGGTTCGGGAATATACGATCGAAGCAGGTCGTCCGGACAGTACGACAGCAGATAAGCTGCAGGTGATGAAAGCGCATGGCGTTGATCGTATCAGTATCAATCCGCAGACGATGAATGGAGAGACACTGAAGCTGATCGGAAGAGCACATACACCGGAGCAGGCAGAAGAAGCATTTATGAGAGCCAGAGAAGCTGGCTTTGACAATATCAATATGGACTTGATCGTAGGTCTTCCGGGTGAAGATGCAGAGATGGTGAAGCGGACACTGGAAAAGGTGAAGAAGCTTGCACCGGAGAGCCTTACGGTTCACACACTTGCGATCAAACGGGCAGCGCATCTGAAACAGGAGATGGACAAATACAGCTTTGCAGGTGATGTGGATGAGCAGTTGTCACTGGTTGGACAGGCCGCAGAAGAACTGGGACTTGCACCATATTATCTGTACAGACAGAAGAATATGGCGGGAAATCTGGAAAATGTCGGATATGCAAGACATGGACTGGAATGTCTCTATAATATTCTGATTATGGAAGAACGGACAGACATTATAGGAATCGGTGCGGGAAGCTCCAGCAAGCTGATCCGCCGGGAGGGAGATCTGGACCCGGTTACAGGAGAGACGATCACAGGAAACCGGATCGACCGTGTGGAAAATTGTAAGAGTGTAGACGATTATATCGCAAGAATTGATGAAATGATTGACAGAAAAAAGCAGGCGTTTGCAAAATGACAGATAAAGTTATAAACTTAGACACAGATAAAGAAACAGAATACTATGAACAGGATCTGGATGATGCCATCCGTCATGGAATGTGTGTCAGCCGGTTGTCTTCGGAGCTTGCCAGAGACTGGGGCTCCCGGAAGAAGAGATTCATAAGATCGCAGTTGCCGGTATGATCCATGATATCGGAAAGCTCCGCATCACACCGTATATATATGGCCGTGGCAATTCCATGAAGATTGAGGAAATGCGGTATGTGAGACTTCATGCGAAGCTTGGGGCAGATATCGCAAGGCAAGAAGGCTACGGGGATGATATTGCAGATATTATTCTGTATCATCACGAGAACTATGATGGTTCCGGTTATCCGTACTGTCTTCAGGGAGAGGAGATCCCGATCGGAGCAAGGATTATTCGTGTGTGTGATGTATTTGTCGCGCTGATCAGTGACCGTGCATACCGGAAAGCATTTGAACCCAAGATCGCATTATTGATGGTGATCGATGAGGTGCGGCATTTTGACATGAAAGTATTTCTCGCATTTCAGAGAATTATAAATACAACTGATATTTTAGATGAGATTCAGTTAATTTTAAAAGGGAGCTATGAATCACGGATCAGTTGATGTATAGTATAAAAATATGAACAATAGATGGAGGATGGAATATGATAACCCAGGCACCAAGAGGAACCAGTGACTGGTTCGGTGACAAGATGAGAACACGTACACAGGTAGAAGCAATGGCGAGAAATCTGTGTGAGAAATTCAATATAAAGGAAGTAATCACACCTGTATTTGAGCATACGGTGCTGTTCCAGCGTGGTGTTGGAGAGACAACCGATGTAGTACAGAAGGAAATGTACACCTTTGTTGATAAAGGTGGAAGAAGTATCACATTGAAGCCGGAAGGTACAGCAGGTGCGATCCGTGCTTATGTTGAGAATAAATTATATGCAGAACCACAGCCAATTAAGATGTTCTATATCACGCCGGCGTTCCGTTATGAGAAGCCGGAAAGCGGAAGACTTCGTCAGCATCACCAGTTTGGCGTTGAGTTTGTCGGATCTCCAAATCCAATGGCAGAAGTAGAGGTTATGACACTGGTATCAACTCTCATCAAACAGATTGGTCTGTCAGATGCAAAACTGCATATCAACAGTATCGGATGTCCAAAATGTAAGAAAGTGTACAATGATGCACTGATTTCTTATCTGAAAGGTCATGAAGAAGGACTCTGCAATACCTGTAAAGAGCGTATGGTTAAGAATCCGCTTCGTGTAATCGACTGTAAAGAGCCGGGTTGTAAGGCGATCGTAAAGGATGCTCCAAGAACAATTGATTATCTGTGTGAAGAATGCGATGCTCATTTCAAGGAGCTTCAGAGACTTCTGACAGAGCTTGAGATTCCATTTGAGGTTGACACCGGAATCGTTCGTGGCCTGGATTACTATACAAAGACAGTATTTGAATTCGTAAATAAAGAGGGCTTCACCTTATGCGGTGGGGGAAGATATGACAATCTGGTATATGAGATTGATGGAAAAGAGGCACAGCCATCTGTTGGATTCGGTATGGGAATTGAAAGAATCTTGTATTTCCTTGAGAAAGAAAATATCAATCTCGCGCCGGAAAAACCGATTGATTTATATGTCGGCATCATGGGTGATTCCGCAAAGGCAAAAGCGTACAAGCTGGTATATGATCTTCGTCTGGCCGGTTATATCGTAGAGACAGATTACATGAATCGAAGCGTAAAGGCGCAGATGAAATATGCAAATAAATTAAATGCGAGATACACGATCATTATTGGTGATAATGAATTAGAGACCAATACCGGTCGTATCAAGAATATGGAAACGGGCGAGCAGACCGAGATTGCGCTGGATCAGCTTGCAAGTGTATTAGAAGAAAGATAAGAACCATAGGAGGATATAGAAAAATGGCAGAATCAATGCAGGGATTGAAGCGTTCCCACAGATGTGCAGAGGTTTCAAACGCTCTTGAAGGACAGAAAGTAACCGTAATGGGCTGGGTTCAGAAGAGCAGAAATAAAGGTGGAATCATATTTGTCGATCTCAGAGACAGAAGCGGTATTCTTCAGATCATATTTGAGGAATCCAAATGCGGAAGCGAGTGCTTTGAGAAAGCAACAAAGCTTAAGAGTGAGTTTGTAGCAGCGATCGAAGGTACCGTCTGCAAGCGTGCCGGTGCAGTAAATGAGAATCTGACAACCGGAGATATTGAAGTTGTGGCAACTTCCCTTCGTATCTTATCAGAGGCCGAGACACCTCCATTCCCGATCGAAGAGAACAGCAAGACAAAAGAAGAATTACGTTTGAAATACAGATATCTGGATCTGAGAAGACCGGATCTTCAGAGAAATCTGGTTATGAAGAGCAAGGTTATGACTATTGCCAGACAGTTCATGGCAAATGAAGGTTTCCTTGAGATTGAGACACCTATGTTATGTAAGTCAACACCGGAGGGCGCAAGAGATTATCTCGTACCAAGCCGTATCCATCCGGGTACATTCTATGCATTACCACAGTCTCCACAGATCTACAAGCAGCTTCTGATGTGCTCCGGTTATGACCGTTATTTCCAGATCGCAAGATGTTTCCGTGATGAGGATCTTCGTGCAGACAGACAGCCGGAGTTCACACAGATGGATATGGAGTTATCCTTCGTAGATGTGGATGACGTTATTGATGTAAATGAAAGACTTCTTGCAAAATTATTCAAGGAGATTCTGGATGTAGATGTAAAACTTCCAATCCGCCGTATGACATGGATCGAAGCAATGAACCGTTTCGGTTCTGATAAGCCGGATCTTCGTTTTGGTATGGAATTAAAGGATATCAGCGAAGTTGTTAAGGGCTGTGGATTCGGCGTATTTACAGGTGCACTTGAAAATGGCGGATCTGTCCGTGGTATCAATGCAAAGGGACAGGGAACAATGCCTCGTAAGAAGATTGATGCTCTGGTTGAATTTGCAAAGACATACGGAGCAAAAGGTCTTGCATATATTGCCATTAATGAAGATGGCACTTACAAGTCATCTTTTGCAAAGTTTATGACTGAAGATGAGATGAACAATATCGTAGCAGCACTTTCCGGTGAACCGGGAGACTTGCTGTTATTTGCAGCAGATAAGAACAAGGTTGTATGGGATACACTTGGAGCACTCCGCTGCCACCTTGCAGACCAGATGGGACTGCTTGACAAGAATGTATTTGAATTCGTATGGATCACAGAATTTCCACTTCTTGAGTGGTCAGATGAACAGAACCGTTTCACAGCTATGCACCACCCATTTACTATGCCGATGGAAGAGGATCTGGCGATCATTGATACAGATCCGGGTAAGGTTCGTGCAAAGGCCTATGATATCGTATTAAATGGTAACGAGATTGGTGGTGGATCTGTCAGAATCCATCAGGATGATATTCAGGAGAAGATGTTTGAATGTCTTGGATTTACAAGGGAACAGGCGTATGAAAGATTTGGTTTCCTGTTAGACGCATTCAAATATGGAGTACCACCTCACGCAGGACTGGCTTATGGTCTGGATCGTCTGGTCATGCTTATGGCAAAACAGGATTCTATCCGTGATGTGATCGCATTTCCTAAGGTAAAGGATGCATCCTGCCTGATGACAAATGCTCCGGACTATGTGGATGAGGCTCAGCTCAAAGAGCTTGGTATTGACATTACAGTTTTAGACGAACAGAAGACGGAAGAATAAAAAATAATGAAACTGCACACTGTATATCCTTATTGTGTGTAAGCAACGAACCAGAACCTGTGTTTGTACCGGGTTATGGTGACTGCCTGGGATATACGGGGTGCGGTTTTGTTTTATAATAGGGCGCATCGGTTAAGGATAAAGCGGATGGGTTCTGGTTTTGAAAGAAATGTGGAGGATAAATGATTATGAAAAGAGGACATTGTATTCTGGCGGCAGGTTTGTGTATTCTGGCAGGGCTTGTATCCGGATGCGGAGATAAAAAGCAGCAGACCTCCGAAGAGATAACAACGGCAGAGGATGGAACGGTTGCAGTAGAAGTGCTGGATAATGATCAGATTGCACTGGTATATAATGGATATGATCCGGAAGTTCATGGAATGATGTTTACGATTACAAATAAATCGGATGATCAGATGGTAAATGTGTATTTCAGTGATGTAGTGGTTGATGGAGAGACGCTTCAGCCAATGTTTGGCCTGGATGTGGAAGCACAGACAAGTGAGGATCAGATTTGTCTGGTGGATTGTGATGCAGCGCCGGCTGCTTTGACTGGTATTGTATGTGTGGATGACATGGAAGGTTATACGATCGGTACATATGAGATCGATGACGTTGCCCTTTCAAATGAAAAAGATGATACAAAGGAATATACCGTAAAAGAGGGAGCTGTAACGATTCTTGATAATGACAAGGTTACAGTATCTTATATTGGAATTGAGAATGACAGTGATGGCGATGACGCAGAACAAGTACTGGCATTTGAGGTTTACAATAAAACGGATAAAAAGATACAGGCAACATTTGACACAGTTCTTGTAAATGGAAAAGAAGAGGAAATTTCTTATGTGGCAGATGCAATGGGGCATACATATGCAACCTTATTCTGTGACGTGTCCGACGTGAAAGCAATGACAACGCTGACTGGTGAATTTGCTGTTTATGATGAAGATGATGAGTTGATCGGAAGCTATTCGATCGAGAAAGCTGCATTGAAATAGAAGGTTAATTTATTAATCTGATTTTAATCTTTCTCCTATTTTAGATTAATTCGTGGCTGGTATAGTAAAACCATCAGCTGAGGAGAGAATAGAGAAAGAAGGAAAAAGATATGGATAATTTAGAAAAAGTAGAAAAGATAAGAGAAAAAACAGGTGTCAGCTATGAAGAAGCCAAGGCAGCTTTGGAAGCAACGAATTATGATGTGCTGGATGCGATCATTTATCTGGAAAAGAACGGTAAGGTGAAAGCACCGGAGGTAACCAGTTACACGACGGAACAGGCACAGCAAACATCAACAGAATTCGAACAGGCACAGCAGGAATATACCAGAGACTGCAATAAAAAGACCTTTGGTCAGATGATGGATCAGTTTTTTTCCTGGTGTGGAAGACTTTTAAAGAAAAGCGTGGATTCCAAGTTCATCATAGAAAGACGCGGCAGCACTATGGTGAATGTACCTGTTCTGGTATTGATACTTGCGATCATCTTCGCATTCTGGATCACGATTCCATTATTAGTGGTCGGTTTATTCTGTGAATGCAGATACCATTTCGCAGGAATCGATAATATCAATGTAGATTTGAACAGTGCCTGTGACAAGGTTGCGGATACGGTAGAAACTATTAAGACAGACATTAACAAGAACTAATGTGAGAGATTAATTTACAATACACAGATTTATTTTAAGGGACATAGGTACTCAAGATACTCCCTTAAAATAAATCGTCACAACAAGGAGTAGAGATGAGCCGGAAGATTTTGATTGTAGAGGATGAAGAAAAGATTGCCAGATTTGTAGAGCTGGAATTGGTTCATGAAGGCTATGAAGTAATAAAGGCATTTGACGGGCGGACAGGTCTGGATCTGGCACTATCAGAACATGCTGACCTGATCGTGCTGGATGTTATGCTTCCAAGGCTAAATGGTCTGGAGGTTCTTCGCCGTATTCGTAAAGAAGGAAATAATGTACCGATCCTGCTGCTTACTGCAAGGGATGCGGTAATGGACAAGGTGTCCGGGCTGGATGCGGGAGCGGATGATTACATTACGAAGCCATTTGCGATCGAAGAACTTCTGGCTCGTATCCGTGTAGCGCTGAAGCGGAAAAGCACAGACCGGCAGGAGACACATAAGCTAGAGATCCATGGAGTCAGCCTGGATACTGACCGGCATGAGGTTATGGTGGCGGGAGAACCGGTGGAGCTTACCAATCGGGAATTTGAACTGCTGCATACGCTGATGGAGAATAAGAATATCGTCATGGATCGGGAAAAGCTGATGAATATTGTCTGTGGTTATGAGTATGTCGGTGAGACAAATATCATAGACGTATATGTCCGTTATCTTCGTACGAAGATTGATGACCGGTTTGGGATCAAGCTGATCACAACTGTCCGTGGGGTTGGATATGTGATCCGAGAATCGTAAGGATACAGACTGGCATAAAGGCTGCAGGATATCGTCGGATGTCTGCTTTGAATACAGTGCGTGGAATTGCCATCTTGATTAGTTCGCAATGCATACATGAAATATTTGTTTTTGAGAGCAGGGCGCGAGCCAGAGCTGTGCATGTATGGATGTAAGAATGTAGAAGAAAAGGTATCACAGATGAATGAAAATAAGAGAGTGACCTCGATTGCGAGAAAAATAAATATCAGCTTCTGGCTGAAGGAAGTGGGCAATGTAATAGGAATCAATATTATCATTGCCCTTCTTATTATGGGAACATGGATGTACTGGTGTACAACAAAGCTTCCGGATCAGGTAACAGGTGAGCATTATTATTTTAATGTCAATCAAGAAAAGCATACACTGGAATATGTGATCGATGGAAGTGACCGGAAATCATATGCATATGATTTTCGGGATGTAAGGGATCTGGCAGCTGTGCCGGGAATCATACTGTTATCGGCAGAGGGATTTGTGTTGTTCTTTGCGTTATTCCGGACTTCTGTTGTCAGAAGAAAGCTGAAGCCGTTAAATGATCTGGCGGTAAAAGCAGAACAGATCAGTAAGATGTCATTTGAGCAAAATGGTATGGAGGATCGGAAGAAGCATTCTGATTCGAAGACGACAGAAACGATCGCTCGGGATCAGATGGCTCATCTGGAACAGGCAATATCACATATTTCTCCGGATGATGCCGAACAGGGAATCCATACCGGTGACAAGGAACTGAAAAGTATCGAGATCGCATTGAATAATCTGCTTCGGAATATGAAAGAAAATGAAAGGCGGCAGGTACGGTTTGTATCGGATGCGTCACATGAGCTTCGGACACCTATTGCTGTGATCCAGGGATATGTGAATATGCTGGATCGATGGGGAAAAGAGGATGAAAAGGTTCTGACAGAATCCATCGAAGCCCTTAAGAATGAGTCCCAGCATATGAAAGAACTGGTAGAACAGCTTCTGTTCCTTGCGCGGGGTGACAGCGGAAGAAATACCTTGAATAAAGTGAAACTGGATCTGAATCAGATGGTCAGTGAGGTCTGGGAGGAATCCCAGATGATCGATGGGAAGCACCGCTATCTGTTCCGTGGAACAGATCCTGCATATATGACAGGTGATATAGCCATGATCAAACAGTCCATCCGGATCTTTGTACAGAATGCGGCAAAGTATTCTTCGGATGATGCGGATATTATATTAGGAGTTATGCTGGAATCCGGTTATGTTAGTTATATGATACAGGATGAGGGAATCGGAATGGAATCGTCAGATGTCGTTCATATCTTTGAACGATTCTACCGGTCGGACGAAGCGAGAAATGGCGAGACCGGCGGTTCCGGCCTTGGTTTGTCTATCGCCAAATGGATCATCGATGCTCATTCCGGCACGATCCAGGTCGTTTCCCGTCCGGAGATCGGCACCCGCTTTATTGTCCGTTTCCCGATGTGTGAGTAAAAAGTAAACTTGCCTGTGTGAACGGTGTCTGGTGATATCATCATATATAAAGACCATTGTGAGTTATAGAACAAAATGTGTTGATAAAAACCGTCTTTAACCCTGATAAAGGGCTGGAGACGGTTTAATCTTTTTAGCGGAAAGATTTGGTGCGGAATTCATTCCAGACCATGAAAATGGCGACCGCTCCGGCAAGTCCATCGGCGATTGGACCAGAATACATAATGCCATCAATGCCCATAAAAAGCGGCAGAATAATTAATAATGGTAGAAGGAACAGGATCTGTCTGGTCAATGACAGGAATGTTCCTTTTTTCGGTTTGCCAATCGATGTAAAGAAGTTCGAAGTGATCGGCTGCATAAAGTTTATAAACGTAAAGAACAGAAAAATACGAAAATAGCTGATCGAAAACTGAAAGTAGCTTTCGGAGCCGTTTCCGAAAATGGATATGATCTGCCTTGGCACAAACTGGAACAGCAGAAATGCAATAAGCGCGATCACAAATCCACAGGTAGAAGCAAACAGATAGGCAGATTTCACCCGTTTGTATTTCCCTGCACCATAGTTATAGCTGGTGATCGGCTGTAAGCCCTGTGATATACCGATGATCAGGGATAGGAATACCTGGTTTACTTTTGTGATGATTCCGGCACAGGCGATAGGGATTGCTTCGCCATAGATAGAAAGGGAGCCATAGTATTTGAGAGATTTGTTCATAATGATCTGTACGATCATCATGGCAAGCTGGTTGCTGCAAGGAGCAGTACCAAGGGATGAGACTCTTGCTATGATCGATCTGCTGATGCGGAGATGTTTTTTTCTTATCGTTACAGTCTTGCAGTGGGATAAAAACCAGATGACAAGACCGGCGGAGATACCTGACCGATAACGGTTGCGATGGCTGCACCTGCCATACCCATCTGAAGAACGGATACAAACAGTGCATCTAAGATCGTATTGATCACGGCTCCGGTGAGGTTACAGATCATGCTGATCTTCGGTCTCCCATCAGCTCGGATCAGATGACCGCTTCCGGTTGTGAGGATCAGAAAAGGAAATCCGATTGCAACAATGCCTGTGTAAGTTTTTGCATAGGAAAGTACATTGTCGGGAGATCCAAAGAAGCGGAGCAGAGGCTCTAAGAACAGCAGGGTGATCGTAGTTAAAATCACACCACAGCCAAAGAGCATAACAGCGGAATTGCCGATATAATAAACAGCTTTTTCCTTTTCTCCTTTTCCCATAGCCAGATTAAAAGCAGATGCGCCGCCGATGCCGAACAGCAGAGCGATCGCGATACAGGATATGGAAAGTGGAAATGAAATATTGGTCGCAGCATTACCAAGTTCGCCGACATTTCGCCCAATGAAAAACTGGTCAACAATGTTATAAAGAGAGCTAACCAGCATGGCTACTATACTTGGAATGGCAAATTGCATTAATAATTTTTTTACGGGCTGAGAGCCGAGAGGATTTTCATTTGTTGTCTGTGTATTCATATGGGTTGTCCTTGTTTACAGTTTCTTGCGGGTGTAGGTCATACGGGTAAATGTAATGTCGTCACCGCCGGATTCAGCGGTTGTAATATCGAATTCATCTGCGTTGAATTCTGGGAAGAAGACATCTCCGTCTTCAACGACAGTATCAACTTCTGTGATATACATGGTATCAACCAGTGGAAGTGCCTCTTTGAACAGACCATATCCACCGGAGATATAGACATTTCCCTCTTTTACAGCATCAAGAGCTTCCTGTAAAGAATGAACGGTAAGCAGGTTTTCGCCGGAGTAATTGGCAGTATTTGATACAACGATATTCATTCGGTTCGGGAGAGGATGTCCGATCTCTTCATATGACTTACGTCCCATAACCACAGTATTCCCTGTTGTCAGTTCTTTAAACTGTTTCTGTTCTCCTTTGATCCGCCATGGGATCTGTCCATTTTTTCCGATTACATTATTTTTTGAACGAGCAACGATTAAACCTATCATAGTCCGGGTTCCTTTCTCAGATGTCATATTTATTTTTCAGCATACCTGATCTTACGAAAATCAGCAAGTGGATTGCTGGTTTAAGCATGCCAGTTGTTGTTTCAGATATTCATATCTTAAATGTTTTTCTTCTTTTGCAAAATGTACTTCACGGAACTGCTCAGGATTGTTCTTATAAGAAAGAGTCTCATCACCAAACTGTTCACTGGTCAGGTCAAATATATGACCGTTGACATCGTTATAGCAATGATAGTTTCCGCCGGGACGCAGGATGCCATATACTTTGCCGCCAAAGATGTCCTGAACCAGAAATGCTGTGATAGAGCACTGCCCCAAGGTTTTATTCTCCGGTGTCCAGCCGTCACGCAGTCTTGGTGCGCAGGTATCAGCACACCAGATATCAGATAATCTGTCGTACAGATCCTGTGGGGTATGGATTCCGTTATATTTGTTTGTTATGGCAGAAACGGTTGCCTGTTCCCAGCCGTAGAAGTTGTAGGTCTTCATTTCAAATATCTCCTCATTTGTTATTGAACGAAATGTGCGTTTTTGTTTGTTTGGATTTTTGAATATTATTTATAGTATACATTTTAGTTTGCAGTTCTCGATTCCTGCGCTCCAGAATTCTGACAGCGGGATCCCTTTGACCTGACAGATGATACTGGAATTCATAGCTCCATGTCCGACGATCAGGACATCCTTTCCCTGATCTAATTGTGGTTTTACAACCTCTTTCAGAAATTCTCCTGTTCTCGCAAATAACTGTTCAAAGCTTTCTCCACCATCCTTTGGAACTTTATAGTTTGCCGGATCAAGAAAGAGATCCTTCATCGGACAGCCGGGAGTATCTATACAGTTGGCGGTTCCCTCATAGATTCCAAAACTCATTTCCTTTAACCGGTCGTCCGTTATGATCGGAATGTTCCGCCCTTTTAATACGATCTCGGCTGTTTCCTTTGCTCGGATAAGAGGAGAGCAGTAGCAGATATCAAAATGGATATCGGCATATTCTGTTCTGGCATGCTCCGCCATCTGCCGTCCTTCTTCATTTAGCGGAATATCGGTTCTTCCCTGCAATCGCCGTGCATTGTTCCAGTCTGTTTTTCCATGTCTCATAATGTATAACATAGTTTATCAGTTCTCCTTCTGGTATGCTATTATTTTATCGAATGAAATGTGTCCATGCATGTTCCTCAGTCTTTGGAAGTCCGAATTGTTCTTTTCCGAGAGCAATGCTTTTCATAAGAAATGCCATATTCCGTGCAAGGACACGCATAGTCTGTTTTCCTTCTTCGTCAAATGCTTTTCGCATTTCTTCTAATGCAATGGTGGTATTTCCATTGATTCTTGGACTTCCGTTTATCATTAATACATTCATGATTTTTCCTCTTTTCTATTTGATAATTCTTTTTTGTACTTAATAAATTCAACAATAAGGATAATGGAATGTAATATTAATTCACCTATTAATATCCAAAAAAATACATAAAATGTAAAATCCGCGTCACCTTTTGGAAAGCACCAGTTATTTGGATTATCCTTATCTACAATAATATTCATTTTGCTGTATATGTAGTATGAGGAATCGCTGGTGAACTTTTTTTCATATTTTTTGTCATTGTATGTATAGTTTATTTTGATATGGTATATGGTCTCGCCGTATGTAGTCGGATTATCATAATCCGGGGAAGATCTAAGGACATATTCTGAGTTGCAATCTTCTACGGTAGCTGCGATTTTGGCACCATTGGCTTTTATCTTTATAACCTGCTGGGCATCTTTATAAAAGACACCACAAAAGAATAGCAGAAGAACGGTAGTGGCGAGCATCAGGATTGCAGTTTCCTGAATGTTTTTCTTTTTATCTGTCATATGAATTCTAATTTTTTACATCCCCTTTTTCTTTTGCAATGTTTTCCATGCGGATATAATAAGCTAAAAGGCGGAGAACATAGTCTGGTGCATTGCGCGTTCCTCTTTCCCATTCCGTAACGGTTCTGTATGGGATATTAAAACATTCACAAAACTCTTTGCGGTTCATTCCGGTAGATTCCCGGAGTTTTTTTATCTCAATCTGACATTCGGTTAGTTGCTCCATTCCGTGCCACCTCCTGTTTGCATTTTTATCATTATAGCACAAAATAAAGATTACACAATGTGTAATATGATGGTGAGATGATCGCATTTGCTTGAAAGAGTAAATGCTACTGGATTTAGTATAACCTTAATGGAGTATATTAAGCAGGATGGAATGGTAATTGGTGTGAGTACTGGAAGCCTTCTTTTCTCAAATAATTTGGTAGGAAATTTAGGGCTCATAAATACAAGATTAGATGTGCATTGTCCGAATGGAGAAGAGAGAGGTAAGGGAGAATATCCGCTAAAGGAGGTTCTGCTCTCACTTCGCTATGCTCGTGACAGCAGAACTACGGACTCAACATGACCGGTGTGGCCAAATTGGTCGACGACAGCGACTTTTTCGAGGTGGTAGCCGGCGGGAGTGAGGATGGCGATGTCACGGGCAAGGGTTGCGGGATCGCAGCTTACATAGACAAGCCGTTTTGGATTCATCCGGATCAGGGTGTCAAGGAGTACCTTGTCACAGCCTTTTCTTGGTGGATCGACAACGACGACATCTGCCTGGGAACCATCGCCGCCTTTTTCGTAAATGGCAGGAACGACTTCCTCCGCTTTTCCGGTAAAGAATTCGACGTTGTGGATATCGTTAAGTTCCGCGTTTTTACGGGCATCCAGAATTGCCTGGGGAACGATCTCCACACCGTATACCTGTTTTGCTTTCTGAGCAAGGAACAGGGAAATGGTTCCGATGCCGCAGTACATATCCCAGACAGTTTCTTCACCGTTCAGATCTGCATATTCCAATGCTTTTTCATAAAGTACCTTAGTCTGCACAGGGTTTACCTGATAGAAGGACAGAGGTGAGATCCGGTATTTTACATTGCCGATATAATCTGTGATGTATGGACTGCCCCACAGTGTTTTGCAGGTTGGCCCAAGAATCTTATTTGTTTTTTCTGTATTGATGTTCAGGCAGATTGAAGTCATTCCGGAAATTTTTGTCAGACGGGAGATGAGTTCATCTGCATGAGGTAGTTTTTTTCCATTTACGATGAGACAGACCATAACTTCGCCGGTTGTAAACCCGACACGGGTCAGAATATGACGTACCAGACCCTGTCCGGTTGTTTCGTTATAAGTGGAAATGTTATATTCCGTGAGAAATGCACGGATGATCGGCAGAATCTGATCGTTTACTTCTGCACCGATCGCACAGGTATCGGAATCGATGATTGAATGGGTTCTGCCGGCATAAAAGCCGATCACGATATTGCCGTTTTTGTCTCTGCCAACCGGAAACTGTGCTTTATTTCGATAGTGGTATGGTTCTTTCATACCATAGATCGGTTCCATCAGAGTATCGGGATTCTCAATCTTGCCGATCCGGCGCAGACATTCTCTTACCTTGTTCCATTTGTATTCCAGCTGTTTCTCATAGGAAATGTGCTGAAGACTGCATCCGCCACAGCTCTTTGCGACCGGGCAGACCGGAGTTACGCGGTAAGGGGATGGTGTGATCAGGCGAACCAGCCGTCCGTAGGCGATCGATTTCTTTGCCTTCATGATTGAGATCTCGGCTACATCACCGATTACCGTATCTTTGACAAATACAGTGATATTCTGCACGTTATTTCCATCTTCGGATGAAGCTTTCGTGGAAATGTCTGTGCCTGTTTTGTTATTTGCTACATCAGAAAGAGAGAGATGGCCGATGCCTTCTCCCTCATTTCCCATGTCCGTTATTTCTATTGTATATATACTGTTCTTTTTAAGTTCCATAAAATAAATATCGTATCCTTTATTTTGTAGATCTGCGGATATTACTTTCTATCATTTTATTGTAACCAAGCCAGCCGGTCTCGTCCTTGCTGTCTAATGCTTCCATGAATGTCTGGATCTTGGCATCTGTATTATCGGCAAATGATAATGCAAGTGCTTCGATCAGGGCAGGCTTCTTTGGAGAGCCGTATTCCAGTTCGCCGTGGTGGGCGAGGATACAGTGCTCCAGTTCGTTTGCTTCCTTTGCAGGAAATTCCGGAACAGAATCACGAATCTTGTCGCGGATCATCATAGTACCCATTACGATGTGACCAAGTAACTGACCGGAATCTGTGTAATCGTTTTCCGGGAATGTTGAAAGCTCATAGACCTTGCCGATGTCATGAAGCATGGCAGCAGTCAGGAGCAGGTCACGATTTAAGATCGGGTAGTATGTAGTGTAGTAGTCACACATGCTGGTAACTGCCAGAGTGTGCTCTAACAGACCACCGACAAATCCATGATGAATGGATTTGGCAGCCGAATGCTTTTTGAATTCTTTTGCAAGAGCTTTGTCCTCTACAAAGAAGCTTTCCAGAAGCTTTTTGTAGTAAGGCTTTTCGATCGTTGCGATAATGCCAAGCAACTTGTCAAACATTTCATCGACATTTTTCTTCGTGCATGGCATATAGTCGTTGATATCGTATTCCCCTTCTTCAGCGATACGGATCTTCTTAATTGTCAACTGGAGAGTGTTGTTAAATGAGGTAACCTGGCCGTCAACCTTAACATAGTTCATGGATTCAAAATGTCCAATTCCGCTGTTTAGTTCCCAGATCTTACCATCCATTGTTCCGCTGGCATCTACCAGCTGCAGAGAATAGTAGGATTTACCTGATTTTGTCTTTCCTGTGATCTTGTTTTTGCAGAGGTAAACCTCTGAAACCATTTCGCCTTCGCGAAGCTCGTGTATATATCTCATAATGTAAGCCTTCCTGTTATTTTGTTCCGAAAATTCTGTCGCCGGCATCACCGAGACCCGGGCAGATGTAAGCATTTTCATTTAAGCATCTGTCAAGCTGACCAACATAGATCTGGATGTCCGGGTGATCCTTCTGAAGTCTTTCCAGACCTTCGGGAGCAGCGATGATACACATGAATTTGATATTCTTGCCGCCGTGCTGTTTGATAAATGAAACAGCTTCGGAACCGGAACCGCCAGTTGCTAACATTGGATCAACAACGAGGATTGTTCTTTGCTCGATTGGATCCGGCAGTTTACAGTAATATTCATGTGGTTCGTGTGTTTCCGGATCTCTGTAGAGCCCGATGTGTCCAACTTTTGCAGATGGAACCAGAGCAAGGATGCCGCTTACCATACCAAGACCGGCACGGAGGATCGGTACAACTGCCATCTTCTTGCCTGCGATCATAGGAGATTTGCAGGTTTCAATCGGAGTCTTGATCTCTACATCTTCTGTAGGCAGATCACGAAGTGCTTCGTAGCCCATAAGCATAGCGATTTCTTCTACAAGTGTACGGAATTCATTTGTTCCGGTGTTCTCGTTTCTTAACATTGATATTTTGTGTTTGATCAAAGGATGATCCATAATTGTGACATTACTCATATCGGTAACCCCTTTTCGTAAAATTTTTAACTGTGTATAATTCTACCATAAGACAACAGGAAATTAAACCCTGCGATACCGGAAAAATCAACGGAAAACATTTCGGATAGACATAAAAAATCATCGACCGCGCCAACAGAACAGTTTTTAGAATGATCAGGAAAAACTGTCGGTCGGCAGGACCGATGATTTTGTAAAATATAATATTAATCGTTGTAGTCCGGCAGATCGTTATAGTACATTTTGATCGCATTTGTGCTCTTTTCCAGAACTGCCATTGTCGATGGAAGAGGAACCGCGATCAGATCGTCGAATTCAAATTCACCAAGCTCCGGTCGGATCTCATATCCAAGATTTCGTTCGTTGATCGAGAAATCAGCTTGAAACTGGTAATTGTTTCCTCTGGCGTCCAAGCGGATCCATTTCTTGACATCCGGTTCAAATACTGCATTCAGTGCATGAAGTGCCAGCTTGTTATCATATGTGAATCGTTTGATCCTCTGGTAGCAGAATCCGGTGTAAATACCGTTTGCACGCATCAGTGCGGCTAACAGATTTGCCTTTGAATAGCTGATGCCGGTTTTCTTTTCCAGAACATCTGACGCAGAGATTGTGATCGTGGAATCTTTGGCGTCCCAGGTGTGATCAATTTCATCTCTGACAAAATAATATATGGTTTCTATTTTTTCGTAAACAGATCTGCAGTTTTTGGTAAGATCCATAGCCTTCTCCATAACCATGGGATTGTCGAAATCGACATATTTATCATACTGTAGATATGCTGCATCCCTATTTCTCTGTATTAGCTTCATGTTTACCTCCCAAAAGTATTACAAGTAAGATAAATGACAGAGGACCAATCTCTGAAACTCCAGCTATTTGTCGCTGGTTACTTGAAATATGTAGAACTTCAGATAGTATGATTCATCTGCAGCCCACAGAATCGGATGATCAGGAGCCTGAGTACGGAATTCAACCTGTCTCAGTCGTTTGTGAGAGTTGGAAGCAGCCTGTCCGATGGTTTTTGTAAAGAGTTCATAGTCCATGAAATGGGAGCATGAACAGGTGGCAAGAAAGCCGCCATCTTTAACGAGCTTCATGGCTCTCAGATTTATTTCCCGATAACCTTTTACAGCGTTTTTAATTGAGTTGCGTGATTTTGTAAATGCAGGTGGATCCAGAATTACAACGTCGAATTTCTCGCCCTGTTCTTCCAGTTCAGGAAGCAGATCAAAGACATCTTTACAGATAAATGTAACCGAATCCTCCAGATGGTTCAGCTTTGCATTTTCCTGTGCCTGTCTGACCGCAAGTGCGGAAGCATCTACACCCAGTACGCTTGCGGCACCGGCAATTCCGGCGTTCAGCGCAAAAGAGCCTGTGTGTGTGAAACAGTCAAGAACTTTTGCATCCTTACAAAGACGCTGGATTGCAAGTCGGTTGTATTTCTGATCAAGAAAGAAGCCGGTCTTCTGACCGTCTTTTACGTCAACAATATAGTGTACGCCATTTTCAACAATTTCCACGTTCGTGTCGAATTCATCCCCAATGAATCCCTTGAATGGCTGCATCCCTTCATTTATTCTAACTTTAGCATCGCTACGCTCATAAACACCTTTGATTATTATACCATCCGATTTAAGGACATTTTTTAAAATATTTATTAACAAATTTTTAACTCTGTCAATTCCAAGTGCAAGTGACTCAACGACCAGCACATCTTCAAATTTGTCAATCACAATACCGGGCAGGAAGTCTGCCTCGCCAAATACGATACGGCAGCTGCTTGTATCTACGGTTTTCTTACGATAATCCCATGCTGCCTGCAGACGCATGCGGAAGAAATCTTCATTGATCTCGGTATCGACGTGACGTGTCAGCATACGGACAGTGATCTTGGAATTCGTATTGATAAATCCCTTTCCCATCGGATATCCGTCAAAGTCTTTTACAATGATGATATCCCCGTTTTCAAAACTCCCCATGATGGTATCTATTTCATTGTCATAAATCCAGGCGCCGCCGGCTTTGATGGTTCTGCCCTCGCCCTTCTTTAATGTTACGATTGCGCTCATGTTACACCTCGTTCATTTTTTTGATAAGACATAGTATACCATGGATGGCATGGTTTTTAAATCCGCTTTGCGGATGACACAGTGGGAAGCGGAAGGTTCTTATAGAATAAAGAACAAATATTCGATTTGCTCTGTACTTTTTTTAAATGGAATGATATATTAGACAGAGAACAATAATAAGAATATTGATTGTATTTAGATAGATATATCAGGAGAATATAATGGATCATTTCAAATTAGTATCAGAATATCAGCCGACCGGTGATCAGCCGCAGGCGATCAAAGAGCTGGTGGATGGATTTAAAGAGGGAAACCAGTTTGAAACCCTGTTAGGTGTAACCGGTTCCGGTAAGACATTTACCATGGCAAATGTAATAGCACAACTGAATAAACCGACGCTGGTGCTTGCGCATAACAAAACGTTGGCGGCACAGTTGTATTCGGAAATGAAGGAATTCTTTCCGGAAAATGCGGTAGAATATTTTGTTTCATATTATGATTATTATCAGCCGGAAGCATATGTGGCATCGACTGATACTTATATAGCGAAGGATTCTGCGATCAACGATGATATTGATAAGATGCGTCACAGCGCAACTGCGGCATTGATAGACAGAAAAGATGTTGTGGTCGTATCCTCGGTATCCTGTATTTACGGTATCGGTGATCCGGATGAATATCGGGAGCAGATGCTGTCGCTCCGTGTCGGAATGATCAAGGATCGGGATATGGTGATTGATGAACTGACGGATATCCAGTATGTCAGAAATGATATGGATTTCCACCGTGGAACATTTCGTGTACACGGGGATGTGCTGGAGATCCTTCCGGTATCGACATTTGAAGATGCTGTGCGGGTTGAATTCTTTGGTGATGAGATTGATCGTATCTGTGAATTCGATCCGTTGACCGGAGAGATCAGGCGCAGCCTGAATTTTACCTGTATCTTTCCTGCTTCTCATTATGTTGTCGGACATGAGAAGCTGGAACGTGCACTTACAAAGATCGAAGCGGAATTGGCTGAACGGGTGCAGTATTTTAAGGAAAATGATAAGCTGATCGAGGCACAGCGAATTGAAGAACGGACAAATTTTGATATAGAGATGATGCGGGAGACAGGCTTTTGTTCCGGTATCGAGAACTATTCAGGGCCATTATCCGGCAGAGAATCCGGGGAGACTCCGAGTACATTGTTGGATTTCTTCGGTGATGATTTCCTGTTGATCATAGATGAGTCGCATATGACGATTCCACAGGTCGGAGGAATGTATGCAGGTGACCGTTCCAGAAAACAGAATCTGGTAGATTATGGATTCCGTCTGCCATCCGCATTGGACAACCGTCCGTTGAATTTTGAAGAATTTGAATCGAAGTTAGATCAGGTGTTATTTGTATCGGCGACACCATCAAAATATGAAGCAGAGCACGAGCTGCTCCGGGCTGAACAGATCATCCGGCCGACCGGATTGCTGGATCCGCCGGTGGATGTCCGTCCGGTAGAAGGACAGATCGACGATCTGATGTCAGAGATATTGAAAGAGACAGAACAGGGACACAAGGTTCTGGTTACAACACTTACAAAACGTATGGCAGAGGATCTGACAGATTTTCTGCGCGAGAATGGTATTAAGGTCAAATATCTTCATTCCGATATTGATACAATGGAGCGTGTAGAGATCGTGCGCGATCTCAGAATGGGTGTATTTGACGTATTAGTTGGTATCAACCTCCTTCGTGAGGGACTTGACATTCCGGAGATCACACTGGTGGCTATCCTGGATGCAGATAAAGAGGGCTTCCTGCGTTCGGAGACTTCATTGATCCAGACGATCGGACGTGCTGCGAGAAATTCAGAAGGTCATGTTATCATGTATGCGGATACCATGACGGATTCCATGAAGCATGCGATCTCGGAGACGAATCGACGCCGGAAGATACAGGATGCATATAATAAAGAACATGGGATCATACCGAAGACGATCCAGAAGAGTATCCGTGATCTTATTACAAATGAAGTCACAGAAGATAAACCGGTTGTGGATGCTGAGAAAGATATTGAATCCATGACCAAGAAAGAGCTGAAAGCAATGATCGATAAGCTGACAAAGAAGATGAACATGGCAGCCGCTGACCTGAACTTTGAAATGGCAGCGATCGTCCGTGATGAGCTGAAGAAGTATAAAGAAGCACTTCGGGACTATGATAAGTAGAAAATACAATACAGATCATGCTGTCGTACTAATTGAAAGTGTATAAACATGTATGATCATAATATTATTTGTTTGAATATTAGTTGTTAAACTAATATGAAAGATATCATTACTATTATGAAGTAAGCCTTATCCGAGGCCGGTACTTAAGTTGCGTTTTTTGCAACTTTATGTACCGCTGCACGAGGATACGAGCGGAAGCGTCTTACGGAATAATATGTAATGTATCTTTCATATTGTATAAAAGTAATAATAAATATAATGATCATACATGTTTATAAGATTCAAATAAAATGAGCAGAAAGAAGGTCAACCGAAATGGGTGATATTAAGTATATTACGATTAAAGGTGCAAAAGAACATAACCTGAAGAATATAGATGTGAAGATTCCGAGAGATAAATTTGTCGTTGTGACAGGTCTGTCCGGTTCGGGCAAATCCTCACTGGCATTTGATACGATCTATGCCGAAGGTCAGCGACGCTATATGGAGTCCTTATCTTCCTATGCAAGACAATTCCTTGGACAGGCAGAGAAGCCGGATGTCGAGAAGATCGAGGGCCTGTCGCCTGCGATATCGATCGATCAGAAATCGACGAATAAGAATCCGAGATCCACAGTCGGAACAGTAACAGAGATCTATGATTATTTCCGTCTGTTATATGCAAGAGCAGGAATCCCACACTGTCCGAAATGTGGAAAAGTGATCAGCAAACAGAGCGTGGATCAGATGGTAGACGATATCATGCAATTGCCGGAACGGACAAAATTCATGGTACTCGCACCGGTTATAAGAGGCAGAAAAGGGGAACATGTGAAGCTGTTGGAGAAGGCGGCAAAGAGCGGTTTTGTCCGTGCGATCATTGATGGCAGCATGTATGAGTTATCCGAGGAGATCAAGCTGGATAAGAATAAGAAGCATAATATTGATATCGTTGTGGATCGTCTGGTCGTTCGTCCTGATATGGAACGAAGACTGACAGATTCTGTAGAGACAACTCTGCGGATGGCAGAAGGTCTGATGAAGATTGAGGTTATAAATGCAGATGGAGAAAATGAGATCTTGAATTTCTCTGACAGCTTTTCCTGTCCGGATTGTGGAATCAGTATTGATGAGATCGAGCCCAGAAGCTTTTCATTTAACAATCCATTTGGCGCATGTCCGTGTTGTGCCGGTCTGGGATTTAAGATGGAATTTGATCCGGATCTGATGATCCCGGATACCAAGCTGTCGATCAATGAAGGAGCAATTGTTGTGCTGGGCTGGCAGTCCTGTAATGATGGAAAGAGTTTTACAAATGCAGTGCTTCGTGCATTGGCAGAGGAATATCATTTCTCACTGGACACACCGTTTCAGGATTACAGTGATGAGATCAAAGATCTGTTATTATATGGCAAGAACAGCCATCCGGTAAAGGTTCACTATAAAGGACAGCGTGGAGAAGGCGTCTATGATATTACATTTGAAGGTCTGATCAAGAACGTCCAGCGAAGGTACCGGGAGACCGGAGGTGAGACGACCAAGGCAGAGTATGAGACTTTTATGACGATCACGCCATGTGAAGAATGTAAGGGAAAACGTCTGAAACCGACAGCACTGGCTGTTACGATCGCCGATAAGAATATTGATGATCTAACCAGAATGTCGATCGAGGATCTTACAGACTTTATGGATACTATTAAGTTGACAGATCGGCAGATGCTGATCGGCGGGGCAGTTTTAAAGGAGATCCGGGCGAGACTGCATTTTCTGATCGATGTAGGCCTTGATTATCTGGCACTTTATCGTTCTACAGGCACATTGTCCGGTGGCGAGGCACAGCGAATCCGTTTGGCGACACAGATCGGTTCCGGGCTTGTGGGCGTTGCTTATATTCTGGATGAACCAAGTATCGGTCTGCATCAGAGAGATAATGATAAGCTGATCGGAGCATTGGAGCATTTGCGTGATCTTGGAAATACTCTGATCGTAGTAGAGCATGATGAAGATACGATGCGTGCTGCGGATTATATTATAGATATCGGTCCGGGAGCCGGTGAAAATGGTGGTTATGTCGTTGCGGAAGGTACGGCAGAGGAGATCATGAAAAATGAGAACTCGATCACCGGTGATTATTTAAGCGGAAGAAAAAAGATTCCGGTACCGGAGGTACGAAGAAAGCCAACGGGCTGGCTGACCGTTCAGAATGCTTATGAGAACAACCTGAAGCATATTGATGTGAATATACCACTGGGTATTATGGTATGCGTGACTGGTGTATCCGGTTCGGGAAAGAGCTCACTTGTAAATGAGATCTTATATAAGAAGCTGGCGAGAAGACTGAACAAGAGCCGTATCAAACCGGGACATCATGATCATATTGTGGGTTACGATGCACTCGATAAGGTGATCAATATCGATCAGTCACCAATCGGAAGAAGCCCGAGATCGAACCCGGCAACCTATACAGGTGTATTTGACATGATCCGTGACCTGTTTGCAAATACAAAGGATGCCAAGGCAAGAGGATATAAGAAGGGAAGATTTTCATTCAATGTATCGGGTGGACGATGCGAAGCCTGCCGTGGTGATGGTATCATCAAGATCGAGATGCATTTCCTGCCGGATGTCTATGTTCCTTGCGAGGTATGCGGCGGCAAACGGTACAATCGTGAGACGCTGGAAGTAAAATATAAAGGTAAGAGCATTTATGATGTTCTGGATATGACTGTGGATGAAGCCTGCGAGTTCTTTGCAAATGTTCCAAGTATCCTGCGCAAGATCGAGACGTTAAAGGATGTTGGTCTGGGCTATATCCGTCTGGGACAGCCATCTACTACATTATCCGGCGGAGAGGCACAGAGAGTGAAGCTTGCGACGGAGCTTGCCAGACGTGGAACCGGAAAGACGATCTACATTCTGGATGAACCGACGACCGGACTTCATTTCGCCGATGTTCATCGTCTGGTGGATATTCTTCGCAGACTTAGTGACAGCGGAAATACCGTAGTTGTTATCGAGCATAATCTGGATGTTATAAAGACTGCCGATTATATCATCGATATGGGACCGGAAGGCGGTGTCCGTGGTGGAACAGTGATCGCACAGGGAACACCGGAGGAGATCGCAGAATGTGAGAATTCATATACCGGACAATATCTGAAGCGGTATTTATAAAGTGTGAAGATAGAGAATACAATTAAGCTCTTATATAGATATCAGTTTTATAGAATGTGTAGAATTGATATAGAGGAATTAGCAACATGAGGAATGATAAGATTATTGGCGCATTGATCGGCCTTGTAGGTGCGGCCGGTAATTCCGGCTGGACAGAGAAAACAGATCAGACGATCGTAAGTGCGTTATTACAGGAAGACAATGATGAGACAATAGAGGAAATACACCGGGAGAAATACCGGCTTTCTCCCGGTTGTTCCACCTGTACGGCTCCATGCGGGAATACATCTGATTATGATATGAGCTGTTTCTGGAATGGCAGCCTGGAAGAACGGAAGCGTAAGCGTGACATAATCAATGAATTACAGCAGGTGGCAGAACAGTATAATAACGGAAAACTTAAGAGATTACCTGAGGTCTGTTTTCGTGCACTTGCATGCTTTTCTTATGGCATGGACGAAGCTGCATACGAGTCTTTAATGAGCGACTTCCATAATATAGCCGAAACTGTTTAAGAGCAGAACTGCAGATAGAGTTACAGTTATATCTTAGCGTTTATGTTCTATATAGATTTGCTTTTCAGGCAGCCAAGGCTGACAAATAACACTACGACTTCAACGATCGGCATAACAAACCACAGGCTGGATGCACCCAGACACAATGGAAATACAAGGATACAGATACTGCTTAAGATGATATTTCGGAGCAGTGAGATGCACAGGGATTGTGCAGATTGCAGTATCGCCTGTAAATAGTAAGAAGTCAGCAGGTTAATGCCAAATGGCAGGAATGCAAAAAAGTAGGTTCGTACACCCAGATTTGCAATATCAGTCAGTGTTGGATTCATTTTAATAAAAATACGACAGACCGCAGTCGGGAATAAGATTCCACTAAGTGAGAAGATGGCACCCATTATAAGGATAGTGGTATATGCCATCTTTTTTATTCCTTTGATTCGGACCCCATTTCCTGCACCATAATTAGTAGAGATAACAGGCTGGATCGACTGACCGACTCCGGTAAACAGGGAGTTGAACAGGATTACACAGTTTGAGATCACGCTGTAGATCGAGAGTGCATTTTCACCGCAGTATTTCAGGATCTGTATATTAAACAGCAGTACGATGAATCCATTTGCAAATTCATTGAAAAAACTTGGGATACCACCGACAATAATATGACGGATACTGGGAATCGTGTGAATCGGTCGGATGAAATGAAGACCGTTTTTGCGTGAGAAAAAGTGTGAGCCACCGACAATTACCTGGATAGTCATACCGAGAACGGAAGCGAATGCGGCACCGCCCATTCCCATATGCATAGGAAATACAAAAATGATATCCAGTGCGATATTTACGACGCCGCCAAGCAGAACTCCCGCCATTGCACGGTTTGGATCATTGTCGGCACGGATAAAGATTGCTACATAATTTGAAAATACAGCAACCGGAAGGAAAATGTTGATATAACGCATGTAGGACATGGCGTATGGGAATAAGGTGTCATTTGCTCCCATCAGATGAAGCAGCTTAGGCATGCAGGTGGCATAGATCAGCCATAAAAGGGCAGTAACAGCCGTAATCAGGAAAAAAGAGATCGTAAAATAACGATTGGATTTCTGATGATTACCACTTCCCCTGTGAACACTCATCTGTACAGAGCCGCCGACACCAAACAGGATTCCGGTTGACATCAGGATGCAGAGAAGTGGTGTTGTAATACTTAGGGCAGCAAGAGCATCTGCGCCGACACCTTTTCCAATGACGATCGCATCTGTCAGTGTATAAATAGACATAACCATGGCACTTCCAAGTGATGGTATCAGAAATTTGAAGTATAATTTTTTCAGATTGTCTTTTAATAAATCCATTATAAGTCCTCCTATGCTGTGCTGTTCACAAAAAAAGAGCCAGATAAGATAATCTTATCTGGCTCATAACATTCATGTCCATCCGGGAATCCTGAATAACATTCAGAACACCTTGCAAGGTATATCATATATACCGTCCGATTCGTGCCTATTATACCAAGTTGATAGAAAATGTCAATCAATTTTATGGCATTTTTAGTATGCGGGTGTTATAATAGCATCCGCAAAAAACACAGTGAGGTAGGAATAAATGAATTTTATTAAGAAAAACTGGATAGGAATTCTGGTGTGTTTTATCATAGCAGTTCCTTCATGGTTAATTGGAAAACGGTTTCCGGTTGTCGGCGGACCGATCATTGCGATATTAGCCGGTATGTTGATCGCACTTGTATGGACGGATAAGGGAAAGGCAGAAGCCGGTATCAAATGGACATCAAAGATTGTTTTGCAGACAGCCGTTGTATTATTAGGATTTGGCATGAATCTCGGAGTAA
This sequence comes from Clostridium sp. AM54-37XD, assembly GCF_003478225.1. NCBI lineage: Bacteria > Bacillati > Bacillota > Clostridia > Eubacteriales > Clostridiaceae > Clostridium > Clostridium sp. AM54-37XD. The sequence continues at coordinate 127,795 of NZ_QUEV01000001.1, read as the reverse complement.
TCCTGCAGACAGGAAAACAGTCGCTTCCGATCATTATCTGTACGATCGGTACATCCTTATTGATCGCATGGATCCTTCGAAAGGTGATGAAGGTTCCGGCAAATACTTCGATTCTTGTCGGTGTTGGATCTTCTATCTGTGGTGGTTCTGCAATCGCAGCAACAGCACCGGTTATAGATGCAGATGACGATGAAGTCGCACAGGCTATTTCTGTTATCTTTTTCTTTAACGTGCTTGCGGCTATCTTCTTCCCAATCATTGGAAAAGTAATAGGATTTGACACGGCATCCGGTGATGCATTTGGAATATTTGCGGGAACAGCCATCAATGATACATCTTCTGTAACAGCGGCGGCATCAACATGGGACAGCATGTGGAATCTTGGAAGTGAGACTCTCAATAAGGCAGTAACGGTAAAACTGACCAGAACACTGGCAATTATACCGATCACATTAGTGCTTGCGGCAGTTCGTGCAAGACAGGCGGCAAAGACAGAGCAGAAGACAAATGGATTCAGCTTGAAAAAAGCATTTCCTATGTTCATTCTGTATTTTGTGATCGCATCTATAATCACAACGATCTGTATCAGTCTGGGCGTAAATGCGGATGTATTTGCACCGTTAAAGGAGCTGTCCAAATTCTTCATTATCATGGCTATGGCGGCGATCGGGTTAAACAGCAATGTTATTAAGCTGATCAAAACCGGTGGCAAGCCAATTCTGTTAGGGGCATGCTGCTGGATCGGCATCACACTGGTCAGCCTGCTTATGCAGCATGTTATGGGAATCTGGTAAAGAGATATAGGAATGCCCGTGGGGCTCAAACAGGCACCCACATTTGCTGATATATGCAGTTCATCACGAAATCCTCGCAATATTTTTCAGGTATTATGCCGGCTGGCAGCTATGCCCGGGGACGTTCCTGAATGAAAATATTTATGTAGCATGAGAGAAAATTCTCCATAGCACAGAATATCATAACATAGTACAAGCCGGATATGGTTTATGAAGCAGAACGAGATTGTAAGGCAGTTGTCAGATGATACATTCACTATTATGAAGCAAGCCTTTTTCAACGTCGGTTCTTAGCGAACTACCACAGGTAGTGAGGTTAGAACCGTTACGTTGAAATAGAGCGAAAGCGCCTTGCGGAATAATATGTGAAATGTATCATCTGGCAACTGTTATACAGAAACTCAATCTGCTACATAAAGCCATATCCGGCTTGTACTATGTTACGATATTTGTATTATAAACTAGTCGTTTGCTTTGCCAACTGATCCGAAAAGTTCCATCTTTTCTTTAACAGTAGCCTTGATAGCTTCGAAACCAGGAGCAAGAAGCTTTCTAGGATCAAATCCCTTACCTTCAAGATCCTTACCAGCCTCGATGTACTTTCTTGTAGCATCTGCGAATGATAACTGGCACTCTGTGTTAACATTGATTTTTGAAACGCCAAGTGAGATAGCTTTCTTGATCATGTCAGCAGGGATACCTGTACCACCGTGAAGAACTAATGGCATAGTACCTGTCTTCTGCTGGATAGCATCAAGTGTTTCGAATGAAAGACCCTTCCAGTTTGCTGGGTACTTACCATGGATGTTACCGATACCGGCAGCAAGCATATCTACGCCAAGATCAGCGATGATCTTACACTCTTCTGGATCTGCGCACTCGCCCATACCAATAACACCGTCTTCTTCACCACCGATTGAACCAACTTCACACTCGATAGAAAGACCAAGCTGATGAGCAACATTAACAAGCTCTGTTGACTTAGCAAGGTTCTCTTCGAATGGATAGTGTGAACCATCGAACATGATAGATGTGAATCCGGCCTTAACACACTTGTAGCATCCTTCATATGTTCCGTGATCAAGGTGAAGAGCTACAGGAACTGTAATTCCTAAAGAATCGTGCATAGCCTTAACCATAGCTGCAACTGTTTCAAATCCAGTCATATACTTTCCAGCGCCTTCTGAAACACCAAGGATTACAGGAGACTGAAGTTCCTGAGCTGTAAGAAGAACAGCCTTTGTCCATTCAAGGTTATTGATGTTAAACTGGCCAACGGCATATTTTCCAGCCTTAGCCTTTTCCAACATTTCTTTTGCTGAAACTAACATTATAAATTCCTCCATTAAAAAAATTATTTTGGGCTTTCATCTGCCCGAATTGTCCACATTTATAATGTAAAAATCCGGTTAGATAACCCTACTCTGTCGCCATTATACATTATTTATTTCCAAAATAAAAGCCATTTACAAAAACTTGATAAAAATAAAAAAATACTGCGCCATAATAACCCTGATATCGCGGCGTAGTATTTTATCATTATGTAAAACATTTATAAAAGAATCCGCCATTTCCTTGAAATGCTAAAACCGGGATGGTAAAATTTTTATAATATAATTCATGGAGGAAACAATATATGCTTCAGTTAAAGAAGATTGTGAAGGACTATCAGACTGGAGATGAAGTGGTAAAGGCGTTAAAAGGCATTTCCATTAATTTCAGAAAGAATGAATTCGTATCGGTACTTGGTCAGTCCGGTTGTGGTAAGACAACGCTTCTTAATATTATAGGCGGACTTGATCAGTATACGAGTGGTGATCTGGTTATCAATGGCAGATCAACAAAAGAATTTAAGGCAAGAGACTGGGATTCATACCGGAATAATTCGATCGGTTTTGTATTCCAGAGTTACAATCTGATTCCGCATCAGACGGTTCTTGCAAATGTCGAGCTAGCGCTGACCTTATCCGGTGTATCCAAATCCGAGCGCAGAAAACGTGCAAAAGAGGTGTTGGAAAAGGTTGGTCTGGGCGATCAGATCTATAAGAAGCCGAATCAGATGTCCGGTGGACAGATGCAGCGGGTAGCGATCGCCAGAGCATTGATCAATGATCCCGATATCCTGCTTGCAGATGAGCCGACCGGAGCCCTGGACTCCGAAACCAGTGTCCAGATTATGGAGCTGTTAAAGGAGATCGCAAAAGAAAAGCTGGTCATCATGGTAACACACAATCCGGAGCTTGCAGACAAATATTCTACAAGAATCGTGAAGCTGTTAGATGGTAAGATCATAGATGATTCCGCACCATTTTCAGATGAAGACGAAGCGAAAGAATCAGAAGAAGCATATGCACCGAGAAAGACATCTATGTCTGTATTTACGGCATTTTCCCTCAGCTTTAATAACCTGCTGACGAAGAAAGGACGAACCCTTTTAACGGCATTTGCCGGAAGTATCGGTATCATCGGTATCGCGCTGATCCTGTCATTATCCAGTGGATTCCAGGGCTATATCAATGATGTGCAGGAGGAAACCCTGTCATCCTATCCGATCGAGATCCAGAAAAAGGCAATGGATTATTCTGACCTGATCTCGGAAATGGCGGGTAATACAAAGGAAGAAGATCTGAGTGATCATGACCCGGATCGTGTATACTCCGGTGATGTCATGGGCGATATGATGGTGTCCATGCTCTCAGAGGTAAAGGAAAACGATCTGGAAACATTTAAGAAATATATTGAAGATGATACAAATGGATTCAAGGATATCGTGAGTGATATCAAGTATACCTATGATACTCCGATGTATGTATTTAACGAAAATGCAGCAGGCGGTACACAGCAGGTAAATCCAAGTATCATGATGCGAGAGATGGGATTTGGCGATATGGAAGAATCCCAGAAATCCCTTTCAGGCTTCATGTCGGCATTCAGTTACGGAAATAATTCCATGGATATGTGGAAGCAGTTAATGAGTAATCGGGAGCTGTTGGAACAGCAGTACGATGTGCTTGCAGGACACTGGCCTCAGAATAAAAATGAAGTTGTACTGGTCGTTGATAAGAATAACGAGATCAGTGATTTTACCTTATATACATTAGGTGTCAGAAATGCTTCTGATCTTGGAGAGATGGTTCCGAAGATCATGGCAGGTAAAGATTACGATGCACCGGAGGAAATGAGCTTCTCCTATGATGATCTTTTAAATCTCAAATTCAAGCTCATTCTGCCGAGTGACATTTACCAAAAAAATGCAGACGGAACATGGGCAGACAAGAGTTCCGATGAAGATTATATGGCAGATGTGATCAGCAAAGGTCTGGATATTCAGGTCTGTGGTATCATCCGTCAGAGCGAATCCTCTTATGCAGCATCGATCGATGCGGGAATGATCGGTTATACCGCTGAACTTGCAGAGTATGTTGTATCCGAAAATGAAAAATCGGAGATCGTAAAACGACAGCTTGACAATCCGGATACCGATGTATTTACAGGACTTCCGTTTTCAAACGGAGAAGATATCGACATGAGTCAGGTGGACATGCAGCAGATCGTTGCATCTATGAACCTGTCAGAGGAACAGCAGGCATATATTTCACAGATGTCTGATGAGCAGTTATTTGAAATGTTAAAGGAACAGGGCTATTTTGCACAGTCTACCGCAACCTATGATGATAATATCGAGAAGCTTGGATTTGCGGATCTGGCAAAGCCGTCCGTTATCAGCCTGTATTGTTCAGAATTCGCGGACAAGGATAAGCTGACAGATCTGATCGACAAATATAATGATTCACATTCAGACAGCGAGATCACTTATACCGATTATATCGGGCTGATGCTATCTTCCGTTACGAAGATCATCGATGCGATCACTTATGTATTGATCGCATTTGTAGCTATCTCGTTGATCGTATCATCGATCATGATCGGAATCATCACCTATATCTCTGTACTGGAGAGAACGAAGGAGATCGGTATTCTTCGAAGTATCGGAGCGTCGAAAAAGGATATTTCCCGTGTGTTTAACGCAGAGACATTTATTATCGGACTGGTATCCGGTGCGATCGGTATTCTGGTTACGGTGCTGTTAAATATCCCGATCAGCAAGGTGATAGAGAAATTTGTAAATGTGCCAAATGTATCTTCACTTCCGGTAAAGGGTGCGGTGATCCTTGTGGTCATTAGTGTTGTGCTTACTCTGATCGGCGGTCTTATCCCATCTAAGATGGCAGCGAAGAAAGACCCTGTAATAGCACTTAGAAGTGAATAACAGAAAGGAGCGAGGCGGCATGAGTGCATATGTTGAGTTTAAGGATGTTAAGAAAATATATAAGACCGGTGAGGTTGAAATCCATGCTCTGCGGGATGTGAACTTTGAGATTGAAAAAGGAGAATTCTGTGTCATCGTTGGAGCGTCAGGAGCGGGAAAGACAACGATTCTGAATATCCTGGGCGGAATGGACACGCTGTCCGGCGGCAGTGTATATCTGGACGGAAAAGAAATCTCCGGGCTGAACAAGCGGCAGCTTACGGCATACAGGAGATATGATGTAGGATTTGTATTTCAGTTCTATAATCTGGTGCAGAATCTGACGGCACTGGAAAATGTAGAGCTTGCGGCACAGATCTGTAAGGACCCGTTAGATGCGGCAACGGTATTAAAGCAGGTAGGGCTTGAGGATCGTATGGCAAATTTCCCTGCACAGTTATCCGGTGGAGAGCAGCAGCGGGTAGCGATCGCCAGAGCACTTGCAAAGAATCCGAAGCTGCTTTTATGTGATGAACCGACCGGTGCGCTGGACTATAATACAGGAAAATCCGTACTCAAATTGCTTCAGGATACCTGTAGGAATACCGGAACTACGGTTATCGTTATCACACATAATCAGGCACTTACAGCAATGGCAGATCGTGTGATCACAGTTAAGAGCGGAACAGTAGAGAAGGTTGTTCTGAATGATAACATTAAAAATGTAGAAGATCTGGAATGGTAGGTATGTCTTATGAAATCAATGATGCGTCGTACGACATTTCGAGAAATTAAAAACAGTTTTGGACGGTTTGCAGCGATTCTCGCAATCATAGCGTTAGGTGTTGGTTTCTTTTCAGGCCTGAAGATGACCAAGCCGGCTATGGTGAAGACGATTACGGATTTCCTCAGTGATTCGGAATTCTATGATCTGCATCTGGTGTCTACTCTTGGCTATACAGATGAGGATGTGGAAGCATTTGCGGGTGAGGATGATGTCCGGTATGCAGAGGGCAGCTATTCATTTGATGTGCTTTATGATGGTATGGGTGATAATGAACGTGCACTCAAAACCCTGTCATTGCCGGAGCATGTGAATGACATCCGCTTGGTGGATGGCAGACTGCCGGAAGAGGATGATGAATGCGTAGTGGATGACAAGCTGACAGATGTGAGAATCGGTGATGTCATTACCGTGGCAGATACGAATGGTGATGCCACTGAGACAAAGCTCCGCTATAGGGAATTTACGGTTACCGGAACCGTACAGTCCTCCCTTTATATTAATTTTGAACGTGGAACGACTACTCTCGGGACCGGTAAATTAAGTGGATTTGTATATATGAAGCCGGAAGCATTCGACTGTGAATGCTACACTGACGTCTATGTCAGGTTTGATCAGGACTATGCGTTATACAATGATGCGTACGATACCTATATGGACGAGAAAAAGGATGAATGGGATGCTATCTGTCATGAGCGTGTTACGAAACGATATCAGGCGCTTTTGATGCAGACCGGGCTTACCGAAGATATGGTTGCCGGCGTAACCATAGATGACGCACCGGATGTCAGTTATTATATTCTTGGCAGGGAGACGAATGTCGGTTATGTCTGTTTTGAGAGTGATTCCGATATCGTGGATGGTGTAGCAAAGGTATTTCCGGTGTTCTTTGTATTGGTTGCTGTGCTTGTCTGTATGACGACGATGAATCGTATGGTCGAGGAACAGCGAACAATGATCGGAATGCTAAAGGCACTTGGATACAGTGAGCATACGATCATGAGCAAATATATGATCTATTCAGGGCTGGCAGCAGTTATCGGATGTATAGGAGGCTTTTTTGCTGGAACGTATGCATTCCCACGGGTAATCTGGAAAGCATATCATATGATGTATCTGAATATTAGCTTAAAATATATTGTAGACTGGAAGCTGGCAGGAATTGCTATGCTGGTATCTCTGGCATGTTCGGTAGGAACGACATGGTTTACCTGCCGGTATGAGCTGTCGGAGACTGCGGCAGGTCTGATGCGGCCGAAGGCACCGAAGGCGGGCAAACGTGTATTTCTTGAGAAAATATCATTTGTATGGAAACGGTTAAAATTCCTGCATAAGGTATCGGTTCGAAATATCTTCCGGTATAAGAAGCGTTTCTTTATGATGGTAATAGGAATCAGCGGATGCACAGCCCTGCTTCTGACCGGATTTGGTATCAATGATTCGATCGCCGGCTTTGCAGATCGTCAGTATGATGAGATCCAGATCTCAGACGGAACGATGACCCTTGCAGAGAGTGTTGATGATGTGAAGAAAACGAATGCAGCTTCTGAGGAAAATCAGAAGGATCAGCAGGAAGCAACGCAGACGGGTTCGGAATCAGCGGCAGCCGGTGATCTGTATGATAAATTAGACAAATATATGCAGGACTATGATTTTGTTGGTGAGACAAGCTGGGATCTGATAGAGTCCGATGGCATTAAGAGCATTAATCTGGTTATTATGAAGGAACCGGAGCATTCGGACAAATACATGGATTTTCACAACAGTAAGAATGAGAAGGTCGCTTATCCGGGCAAGGATGAGGCGATTATCAACAGTGCTCTGGCAACCCGGTATGATCTGTCCGTTGGAGATACCATTACGATCCGGAACAGTGATATGAAAGAGATCAAGGCAAAGATTTCCGGCATCTTTGAAAATTATGTATATAATTATGTATATCTGTCGCCGGAAACATACATGGATCAGATGGGAGAAGCTCCGGTATATCATTCCGTCTATTTCAATCTGAAGCCTGATATGGATGCACATGAAGTGGCTGCCGATCTTATGAAAGGAAATGTAGTTTCTGCAGTAGTCGTGAATGGAGATATGCGCGAACGTATCAGCAATATGATGAAGAGTCTGGACTATATCGTTCTGGTCGTTATCCTGTCGGCGGCAGCACTGGCATTTATCGTGCTGTATAACCTGACAAATATCAATATTACAGAACGAATCCGGGAGATTGCAACCGTAAAGGTGCTGGATTTTTCAGAAATGAAACCTCATCTTATGTGTTCCGTGAAAACTGGGTGCTGACGGCAATCGGAATAGCGGTCGGTCTGGTGCTCGGAGTAGTTCTGCATAGCTTTGTTATGGATCAGATTCGTGTGGATATGGTTTCATTTGACACTTACATTTCACCGCTTAGTTATGTGTACAGCATTATCCTGACGTTTGCTTTTAATGGCTGTGTCAACCTGTTCATGTCGGTGAGACTGGAGCGGATCAATATGGCGGAGTCCTTGAAGTCTGTGGATTAAAGCGGATAAGATAAAAATGCAAAGAACATATTGTATCGGGTTCTGTGTTGATACCATATGTTATAAGAAAACTGCAGGTGTATAGAGTGATTGCAGGCAGAAAATATATAAATGAAATGACAGGAGGAAGAAAAGAATGACAGTTACAAATGATATTAAGTACATCGGTGTGAATGACCATGAGATCGATCTGTTTGAGGGACAGTATATTGTGCCAAATGGCATGGCATATAATTCTTATGTGATCATGGATGAGGAGATTGCCGTTATGGATACGGTGGATCAGAATTTTACAGATGAATGGTTTGCAAAGCTGGAAACGGAGCTTGCAGGCCGGACACCGGATTACATCGTAGTTCAGCATATGGAGCCGGATCATTCGGCGAATCTTGCAAATTTCATGGAGAAATATCCGACAGCAACAGTTGTTGCAACAGCGGCAGCATTTAACATGATGAAGAACTTCTTTGGAAAAGATTATGCTGATAGAAGAATGATGGTGAAAGAGGGAGATACCTTATCACTTGGAAAGCATGAGCTGACATTTGTCATGGCTCCGATGGTACACTGGCCGGAGGTTATGGTGACCTATGACAGCACAGATAAGGTATTATTCTCCGCGGACGGCTTCGGCAAATTCGGAGCCTTGGATGTAGAGGAGGACTGGGCATGTGAGGCTCGCCGTTACTACATCGGAATCGTAGGAAAGTTCGGTGCACAGGTTCAGGCATTGTTGAAGAAGGCAGCAGGACTGGATATCCAGATCATCTGTCCGCTTCATGGACCGGTTCTGACAGAGAATCTCGGATACTACATCGGTTTATATGATACATGGTCATCGTATGGAGTGGAAACGGATGGCGTAGTGATCGCTTACACATCTGTTTATGGACATACAAAAGAAGCAGCAGAGCTTCTTGCAAAGAAGCTGACCGAGAAGGGATGCCCAAAGGTAGCAGTCAATGATCTTGCCCGTTGTGATATGGCAGAGGCAGTAGAGGATGCGTTCCGTTATGGCAAACTGGTGCTTGCAACAACGACCTATAACGGTGACATTTTCCCATTTATGAGAGAGTTCATCAATCACCTGACAGAGCGTAATTTCCAGAACCGCACGATCGGTCTGATCGAGAATGGCGCATGGGCTCCAATGGCTGCAAAGGTTATGAAGGGTATGTTTGAAAACAGCAAGAATCTGACATTTACTGATACAACAGTTCAGATCAAGGCGGCATTAAATGACGCAAGCCTTGCACAGATCGATGCACTGGCAGATGAACTGTGTAAATAATCGATTCTTATATAGAAGTATTGTTCTACCACTATGATAAAGAGGTCGTACATATAAATGACAGAATGGAGAAACTATGAGTCTGGTAAAAATCTGTGGAATCACAGAAGAACAGGAAGTTGAATATGTAAATGAAGCCGGCGTGGATTTTATGGGAATGGTGATGTTCTTTCCGAAAAGCAAGCGGAATATCACAGTAGAAAAAGCATCTTCCCTTATAAAAAAACTGAACCCTGCGGTCACATCCGTAGCGGTAACGGTAGAACCGACGCTCGATCAGATCCGGGAGATCGAAGCTGCCGGAATCCAGATGATCCAGATTCATGGGGATATCAGCCAGGAACTGCTGCAGGAGATCCATATTCCTGTTATCAAAGCATTTAATGTACATGATCTGTCTTCCTATGAGAAATATCATCAGGCTGATATAGTAAAAGGATATATCTTTGATGCACAGACACCGGGCAGTGGGAAGATCTTTGACTGGTCTGTACTTTCCGATATTCCACATGATGAGAAGTTTGCCCTTCTTGCCGGAGGTTTAAATCCTGACAATGTGGCAGAGGCATTTGCCGCAACTCATGTGGATGGTGCAGACACCAGCTCCGGTGTGGAGAACGACACCGGAATCGGCAAAGACTGGGAGAAGATCCTGAGATTTGTGGAGAATGTGAAGAATCAGTAGAAGATGTATTATTTCAGGCACTCTGTGGGCAGTGATACGTTTTTGAGCAGACATTGGTTATTTTCATTGACTGCTTGAAAGGTATCATGCTTATAGGGTGCTGTTTTATTGTGCGATTCGCAGCAATGCTTTTCGTATGTCATCCAGATAATTTCTTCCGACCGTCTGGGTCTGTTTATTTGCAAGATAGATCGTGGAGCCGGATAAGGAAGTGACATGATTTATATTGACAATGCAGGATTTGTGACACCGTATAAATGGTTCGGGCAGATGCTGTTCCATGTTTTTCAGCGAGGTTCGTTCTGTGTATAAGCCGGAAGCTGTTGTGATACAGCAGTCATGCCCCAGCCTGCTTATGGAAATGATATCGTTGAATGGAATCCGTATGATATTATTGTCCTTATGCAGGCAATAGTAGTCTGAAGAATGCAGTGAAATATACTGATCCAGGCAACGTTCGATCGCTTCAGGTGAAACAGGTTTTAATAAATAGTTGATCGCCTGTGCCTGATATCCGTCAAAGACATATTCGCGGAAGGCTGTAAGAAAAATAATATCTCCTTGATATCCGTTTTTCCTTAATTGTGTACAGATATCGATTCCATTTTTGATGTGATCATCGGCAGGTATATTCGTGTCGGCATTTTTCAGTTCAATATCGGAAAACAGCAAATTACAATCTTTCATAAATGCTGATCCTAAAATAGAAGTTTCATCGTGAAACCATTTGACAGAAACAGCATATTCCTTTTTCTCAGCCCAGTTATGTATAACTTCCGCTAATTGTTTATAATGTTTTGGAATGTCTTCCAGTACAGCGATATTTATATTCATCCGATTAGTTCATCCTTTCATTTAAGTGGCAATAATATCCGGATCATAAAGGTATCTGTTGTTGGTTGAATATCTAAGATACCGTTATGATCATTTATAATGCTTTGGATTCTCGACAGCCCTAATCCATGTTCGGGTGTATCCTTTATGGTTTTCGTTGATAGAAAATGATTCTTCTTATCTATTCTGTAATTTCCATTTGTCCGGTTGCTTATGACGATGGAAAGCATATTCTGAAATGGTTTCATCGAAAAATCAATCGAGCGTTGTTCTGTTTCCGGAAGCTGTTCACATGCTTCGATGGCATTGTCAAATAAATTACCAAGTAAGGAACATAATTCAATATCCGATAGCGGAATGCTGTCCGGCAGAAATACCGAGTATTCAACCTGAATCTGTGCAGATTTACATTGGATCAGTTTATTTGTGAGGATGCTGTCTACCGTGGAGTTGCCACTCGCAAGAATGTAGTGGTTGTTATTTACGGTTGCGGTCAGGTCCCGGATAAATGCCTCTGCTTCCGGATATGCATGATTTACCATCAGGGCGTGAAGGGTGTCCAGATGATTGCTGATGTCATGCTTCAGATAGCGAAGCTCTGATATGGAGCTGATGATCTGGTCGTATTGCTTACGCTCCATTTCTGATAGGAGCTGTTGTCTGGACAACTGGATATTTTTCTCACGTTCTATGCCGAGATGGTACAGGTATATTGTCAGGGAGACAAATAAGATCAAGATCAGGAAACAGATGGCAGACAGAAGATCTGCATAGGTTTCCGGGCTTCCGGTATGGATATTTACCTGACCGGCAACGATAAGATTTTCAATCACGATGCATAAGACTGACAACAGAACGAAGGTTATTTTTTCTGTTCGTGAGAGCTTGAAGGCTCTGGATGAGAAACAGAGCAGAATGGATGTCAATACCGTAAGGGTCAGAAGATACAGGATCGTAACCGAGCTTTGTACTGCATGATCCGTCAGCATCCCATCGGCATCTGTGTGCAGCCATTCTACAGGGAATATGGTCGCTGTGAATTTGGAAGCAAGTTCTACTATGCAGAATATAACGACCCAGAACAGATTGCTGATCTGGAACGTAAAGAATATACAGGTATACAGGTAATGTAAGACCAATAGTATAGTCAGGGATTTGATGATAACGGGAGCCTGCATGACATCCAGTAATAAGGCACATTCTGCCAATACGAGAACCGACAGGATCTGTAACAGATAAGAATATTTCAAGTTTCGTCGGTTTAATTTTCCATTTGCAAGTATCAGAAAAAGAAATGATACCCAGATATTTATAATAAATTCTACAATATAGTCACTCAAAAATATCCCCTCGCATTCCCATATCGTTTGTGTTCATTTTCGATAAATCTACACTTCTACAATATTTATTGTAACATACCAGCCTTTGCTGTGAAGACTATAATTTCATTTCCGTATGTTGTTTGCATCCGGCAGGATGTTGTTTGCGCCGGCGTGCCTTGAACAGGGGAATGTGGATGGTATGATGATGAAAAATCATTTACTTGCAAGGGATGATCTTTCAGGTGTACGGGGTGAGAGGTGGCTGCAAAATCATTTACTTGCATGGTTATTTAGGAAGGAGGGCATATCTATGATATTCGGACATGTATTAAAGAAACACATAAGCATGAATCCTGTCATATCCGGGTTGTTATTGTCAGGCGTTGTCATATGTGTATATTGCATCAGTATCATGCTGGGGTTGGCAGTTGGACAGTATCAGTTGGCTACCTGCAGCAATACGGAAGCATCTCTGACGATAGATATAGACGAGAAAAACGGTATAAATATGGATGAGATGTCTGCATATCTGAACAGCATCTCAAAAAAAGGGATGGTAAATGTATTATATTTCACAAGGTTGGAAAGTAAAAAAATATTGGTAGGCTGGGATGGAACAAAAGGAAACAATTGGTTTCCGATCACTTCAGGAAATTTTTTTAACAAAGAGGAACAGGCAGCAGGTGAATATGTTGGTTTTGTATCTGATAATATGAAAAATGCAATAGCCGGAAGCGGAAGTTTTGAGGCAGGAGAGCATACATATGAAGTAATCGGTATGGGCTGGATCGTTCCATGGTCCTTTGCTTCAGCCAGATCATCACAGTCGCAGATCGACATTTTAGGGGAAGAAGCCGGTGAGGAAATGCAATATATGTTGATTCCATATAAATGCTATAAAGAAGAATTTCAACCGGAACAGATACTGGCACAATTCAATTATGCATCTTATGAGGATTTGCAGAAATATGCAGAAAAAATACAGGATATGTTTCCTTCGACGCAGGTATATTTACCTGATAGTAATTCCGATGATGTGCTGGAAGAAGGACGGACGCAATATGAAATACTGGCATTTCTTTTGTGTATGATCGCCGGGATAACAGTGATCAGACTCATGTCAGAGTGGATCACAACTTATAAAAAAGAGATCACCGTTTTGTGGTTGTGCGGGATGCCAAAAGTACGATGCATGTTATTGATCTATGGACACTGGCTTTTATATTATGGCGTTGGCAGTATCATTGCGATTATTCTGCAATATCTTACATTTCCATTACTTCAATATGTCTATGGAAATGCATTCCCAATGCCTGACAGCCTGATATATATATTAGCTGTTATGTTTGGATTTTCGATATTATGTACGTTAAGACCAATGGGAAAAGTCGTTCGTTTATATACAAAGGGGGAGATCGTATGAATTTTCTTCGGATATGCAGGTATTTATATACAAAAAGGTTATTGGGGGAGTTTGTTTTATTTGTTCAATTAATATGTATGTTAGAAATGTCGTTTGTTGTATTAAAACCGGTCGATTCATATTTAATGGAGAAAAAACAATTAAAGGCGGCATATGTATCAGACCTCGATTCTATGGTGCATTTTAGTAAAAATAATTTGATATATGAACAAGAGATGAAAGGAAATAGAGCTGCGGCACAGGAAATCTATAAACTTCTGCTGGAGGCAGACGATGTTGAAAAAGTGGATCGATGTGCATTTGAAAATGGTACTTATATAAAAACGGATGGGAAGATGAGCAGCGCAAATCTGGTTTTATATTCGAGTGAAATGTTAGATGTTATCCGGTTAAATACGGAATCGGCGGCGTTGAAAAATGTATCGGAAGGATATGTTCCGATATTGGTCAGCAGTTCTATGGCAGAGGAATTACCGGTTGGAACAAGGACAGAAATCAGTCTTGCTTTTGATGATACAATAAAAATATCATGTGAAGTAGCAGGCATCTTGCAGAGAGACAGTGCAGTTCCGGTGGTTTTTAGTTACGGAGATACCATGGAATTGGGGAATATGGCAATTCTGCCAGAGGCTTTGTCAGAATACAAATTTGTTGTATTTGCTAAGGATATGGATGAATTGTTTGACCAACTGACAAATGTTAATTTTCTGATAGAACCGAAAAACAACATATCTGGGGAAAAGCTGGCAGTTTCCTTACAAGATAGAATGAAAAACTATGGAACGGTCAATACATATAAGACAATAGCGACAGGGGCGTTAAAAAATAGGTTGGAAGAAAATGCGTGGTATATTCTGGCATTTGCTATGTTAACATTAATTGCAGTGTTTGGATATGGCGGGTATCTGTATCTTATGATCGCACAGAAGAAAAATGAGTTTGCAGTATTTTATATATTAGGAATGACAAGAAAGAAGATGATAACGGTTATTTTCTCATCCGGTGCAATTTTGCTGGCTGTGTCATTTGGAATAGCGGCACTTTTATATCCATGGTTTACAAAAACGGTATTAAAAATACAGGAGAGTTACGGATACACAGGGATATTTAGTTATGGATTTTCAGCAAGTGTGCTTTTGTTTATTTTGCTATTGAGCATATGGATGGGATTCCGTCGCACCGGAAAACAGGCGGAGATTGAATTATTAAAGGGTGGTGACTGATATGATCGAATTAGAAAAGATTGAAAAAATATATAATGCAGGAAAAGCAACCGAGACGCATGCATTAAAGGATATTAATCTGAGAATAGAAGAGGGGGATATGGTTGCCATTACGGGACCTTCCGGTTCCGGAAAATCAACTCTGCTGCATATTATTGCAGGAATTGATTCACCGAGTTCCGGGGAATATCGTTTTTGTGGGAAACTGGTTTCTGATATGTCTGATAAAGAAAGATGCAGAATACGCAATCAAAAGATAGGGATGATCATGCAGGATTTTGGACTCCTTGGAAACGATACAGTTCTGCGGAATGTATGTCTGCCCGAAGTGATCGGAGGACGATATAATCGTAAATTTGAAAATAAAGCAAAGGAAATATTGTCGGCTGTTGGGCTTCCGGGGTTAGAGCAAAAAAAGACAAATCAGTTATCGGGCGGACAAAGACAGCGGGTTGCGATCGCCAGAGCATTGGCAATGGATGCAAAAATAATCATTGCAGATGAACCAACGGGAGCGTTAGATTCTGAAAATACCGATAGTCTTATGGATTTATTGTTGGAACTAAACAGACAGGGGATAACGATCATTATCGTATCGCATGATCCAAAGGTTGCGATGCGGTGTCCGATCCGGTACAGGATAGAGGATGGAAGAATTGAACGAACGAAAATATATTGACATTACACAATTGTTGTGTACAAATAGTATTATAAGGCGGGATAATACTGGGTGAAAAGATCGGATTTAATTAGACAACTTGAGGCAATAAGGATGAGAAATGTATATCCATGGAGGATGATAAAGAGGATATTCCTGATCCATCCAGAATAACAGAGTTAGATATTAGTAGTGGAACATTTGCTGAAGAAGGTGAGACCATTGTTTCTTTTGTGGATGTTGATTCGGCAGAATATAGACGAAAAATTGATACAAGAACTGTTAGAAGAAATGTAGCGCTTCCAAGCTGGTTAAATTATGAAGCAGAGCGGGCAGGTGTAAATGTATCAAGGATTTTGCAGGAAGCATTAATAAGTACATTACATTTAAAAAGAAAAATTTAAATTATTTCAATAAAAAGGCTATAACTATGAACTGTGTATTATTCAGAGCAGTTATAGCCTTTTTGTATTATGAAGCGGGTTACTTTGCGCACTGTATATAATTTGAGCAAAAAATACTTTGCGTACTGTATATAGTTTCAGAAATTTACTTCAACACCGTTTCCGTTTTGGGCAGAAGAAGTGACGGTTGCATTTTTGATCGTAACAGTTGCACCATCCACCCGGAGAGCATTCTCATCATCGCCGGTAGAGTTATAAGATTCATTGCTGTAGGTTCCGTCGGAATCAATCGTATTTGCACTGTTACCTTGAGTTATTTCGCCTGAACTGCCAAATCCGCCGCCGGGCTGACCTGCGTTGTCACCGTCCGGCTTATCAGGCGGTGTGCCGTTGGAATCTACCGGTGCATTGTCGCCGTCCGGTTTTCCCGGCGGAGTACCATTCGAATCGGATGGAACGTTCTGGTCTCCAGACTGACCGGAAGAAGCGTCAGCCTGTGTTTGGGAAGTATCAGATGCTGTTGAACTGTCATCCGTGGATGCAACAGCTTCTGTTGTTAAAAATTCGCTTACCTGTATGCGCGGTTATAAAACAATCCGTTTCTTGTGTTGAAATACAAAAATGGAAGGATACATTACTATTATGCAGCAAGCCTTTTCTAACGCCGGTTCTTAGTGAGCCGCCAAAGGCGGGGAACTTAGCACCGTTGCGTTAGAATAGAGTGCAAACGTCTTGCGTAATAATGGGTAATGTGTTCTTCCATTTTTAAGATTCGGAAAAACGGATTGTTTTATAACTGTGCGTAAAAAAGAGCACAAAAAAATCGGCGCGACAGGATTTGAACCTGCGACCTCTTCGTCCCGAACGAAGCGCTCTACCAAGCTGAGCCACGCGCCGAAAGAAAATCCATACTCAAATGTATGGTTCCCAACACCTGTATTAGTATAAATATTTCTCCTGAAAAAAGCAAGTGTTTTGTTAGAAAGAATTAAAATTTATAAAAAAGCGTGCAACACTAGCCGTTTGTCCAGTGTACAGTGTACCAAAACAAGTGATATAATGAGTGAATAACCCCGGCAAGCAATTACACAGCATGCCTGCTAGCAGGCGAAGCTGTGTAATTATTTGCCGGGCAAACAGACATGAGCAAGAAGGGCGAAAGTCCGGAATGCGAATGCCTGTGGCGATTTCGGGAGTTCGAAGAACGGAGAAATCGCAGATATTCACGGAGAAGAAATATGCAAATGACAGCATGCCTGCTAGCAGGCGAAGCTGTGTAATTATTTGCGGGGCAAACAGACATGAGCAAGAAGGACGAAAGTCCGGAATGCGAATGCCTGTGGCGATTTCGGGAGTTCGAAGAACGGAGAAATCGCAGATATTCACGGAGAAGAAGGAACAAACGAAAGGACAGCGGTTATGAACGGAACTAGATCAATAGAAAAAGACTGTTATATCAAACCGAAAAAAGCGTGGCGGTTATTAAAGACAGCAGATGATGAGAATGTAACCGCGTACATATATGGAGTCAGTGGAACAGGAAAAAGCACCCTGATCACTCGCTATCTGGGAAAGAGAAAATACAAAATGCTTCATGCAGGAACGATAACACCGGAGGAACTTCAGATTCCGGAAGGAGCGGTGCGGAAGATCATAGTGATCGATGATCTGCATGAGTTGATCTGGGAAGAAGATGATGCAATCCAGGATGCTATTTTCCGGTTGATCGTGAGGGAAGATGTCTGGGTGATCTTGTCAGGACGATGCCCGGTTCCGCCGTGGCTTACCACGATTCGGTTTCGGGAAGGCTTCTATATCATAGATGAAACCATGCTTATTATGGACATGCAGGCTATATTAAAATATGTGGAACAGACACAGATGGTTTTAACAGAAGCCCAGAAGCAGCGTCTGTCACGCGAAACCGGAGGTATGGCATTTGCATTATGCGTGGCAATGTCCATGTATTATGAACTGGGATATACAAATGGACTGACTGATTCAGAGTATGATGAATATTCCAGAAAAGTAATAGAGCAGATGTGGAATTATCTGGAATTTCATGTATACGACAAGTGGGATATCCGTATGCAGGAATTCTTGATGAAGATATCGATCGTGGATACATTTACGGTTCGTCTGGCAGAGATGATCACAGGAACAAATGATGCAGAAAATCTGATCGAACATGCAAGATGGATGGGTAATTTCTTAGATGAACAGATGGGAGCAAACGGAGAAAAAATCTATAAGCTTCGAGATCATATGCGGTTATCCATGCAGCGCAGGATGCACAGAAAGTACACAAAGGAACAGATAAAAAATGTATATGAAAATGCCGGACTGTTCTATCAGCTAGCTGGTGATCCAATGCAGGCACTTACAATGTATGAGAAAGCAGGTTCAACAGAACGGATGCTTTCTATCCTGATCGACAATGCAAGAAAATCACCAAACAGCGCATATTTTTATGAATTGAAGCAATATTATCTCGCACTGCCGGAAGAGAGCGTGAAAAAAAGTCCGGAGCTTATGTGTGGCATGAGTATGCTGCAATCGCTATTGCTGAATCCGGAAGAAAGTGAACGGTGGTATCAGGAACTGCGGGCATATGCAGACAGTCATCAGGCAGTAGCCGGAGAATCGCAAAAAATAATCTGTTGTATCTGGAGATCGGATTGCCGCACAGAGGTTCTGTGGATATGGTCAATATTATGAAGCAGGCATACCGGCTGGTATTTGACCGGCAGGCAACGCTTGGAGAATTATCAGTTACATCCAACCAGCCATCGATGATGAACGGCGGCAAGGATTTCTGTGAATGGAGCAAAAAAGACCGCGAACTGGCAGGCAAGATAGGTAAGCTTGTGGAATTTGTCCTTGGCAAATACGGCAAAGGGTTGGTCAATCTGGCATTGGCAGAGAGCTTTTTTGAAAAAGGCGAAGACAATTACGAGGTTGCTGTCCTTGCAAATAAAGGACGGATGCAGGCAGAAGCAGGCGGCAAAATCGAGCAGTGCTTTGTAGCAGATGGAATCCTGGCATGGCTGCATATCATAAATGGAAAAGTTCAGGAGGCGGAAGAGATTCTGCGCAGCTTTTATGAAAAAGCAGAAAAGGAAGGTGCAGAAAAGCTACTTCCGAATATACAGGCATTTCTGATCCGGTGTGCATTGTACAAGGGCGAGTGGTCAGAAGTGAACCGATGGATGGAACAGACGGCAGATGAAAATGTGGAATTTTCGATCTATGAGCGTTTCTTATATATAACGAAGGTGCGGGTATATATCCAGCGTGGAAAATATGATCAGGCATATAATCTGCTAGTAAAGCTGCAATATTATGCAGATGTCATGAAGCGTACTTATATCCGGATAGAATGTAATCTGTTGATGGCGGTTACTTTGTACCGGATGGGAAATGATGACTGGAAAGTGGTTCTTCAGAAAGGTCTTGCAGAAGCGGAAGAGTACCATTTTGTAAGGGTGATATCCAGAGAAGGAGCGGCTATATATCCATTGCTACAGGCATTTCCGGATGACGAGGGTAAGGCAGAGGAGGATGCAGAACTGGTGAAAACACACCGCCAGTATTACAGACAGGTAATGAAGGAAACGGAGAATGTTGCAAAGTCGTATCCGGGGTATCTCAAAGCAGGAAAGGCTGAGGTCCGGTTAAATGAAACCGGTATCCGTATCATTAAACTTCTGGCAGAAGGATATTCCAGAATACAGGTTGCAGAGCAGCTCGATATGACGGAAGCAAATGTAAAATATCATATGGCACAGGCGTATAAAAAGTTAGGTGTAAAAGATAAAGCTGGTGCAGTACTGGAAGCAAAAAACAGACAGTTGATCTGACTCTGATAAGGGAGTCTGGGTTCAATATATTCCTGAAACGATTAAAAAACGGTAAAATAAGACAGAAAACGGGACATTTTTGCAGGGACTGTTGCAAATTGACCGGTATTTTTGTAAACTGATGCTGTATTGGTTTTGGGGACGAATACAAATGGGTTAAGGAGGAAACAAGAATGGATGAGAGAGAAGTATATGGAAATGAAGTCCGGAAACTTCGAGACAGTATGGGAATGAACCGTAAAAAGTTCTGTGACTATTATGGGATTCCATATCGTACCGTGCAGGATTGGGAGGCAGGAAAAAGAAAGATGCCATCCTATGTGCTTCGGATGATGAAGTACGTTGCAGAAAAAGAGCAGATGATAAAGGTATCATAATGTTCTGATTAAATGAAATGATCTGTATGCAGGATAGTCAGAAATGACAGACTTGCATGCAGATCATTTTTTGATTTATAATGTTGTGCAAGTCGGATTTTGAAACGAACAAGGAGATAAGCAGATTTTTATGAAATTAAAGGAATACATACAGACAAAACGTATCATTGCAGATGGAGCGTTTGGTACTTATTATATATCGTTATATGGGGATGGGAGCAGGGCAGAAAGTGGTGCAGGACTTTCCAATCTTCCGGAGCTTGCTAATATAAAAGCGCCGGAGCGTGTTATCGGGATCCATACAGAATATATAGAGGCCGGCACACAATTTGTCCGGACGAATACATTTGCATCAAATACAAAGAGTCTTTCTGCTGATATGGAAAAAGTGAAAGAGAATATCCGTGCAGCGGTTATGTGTGCAAAAATGGCAGCAGGCAAAGTGGATCGGGAAATTTATCTTGCAGGTGATATCGGACCGATCCCTGTCGAAGGTATGCTGCATTCTGACCGGCTGACACAGGAATATATTGCGATTGGAGAAACATTGCTCAGTCAGGGAATCGATATCCTGTTATTTGAGACCTTCCCGGAGCTCGAAACGATCCTTCCGGCGGTTACATATCTGAAAGAAAACCATGACTGTACGATCCTGGTACATTTCAGCGTGAATCAGTTTGGTTACAGCAATACAGGGTTGTCTGCAAAACGTCTGATCGCAGAGGCAAATGCCTGCCCGTATATTGATGGTACCGGTTTAAACTGTGGTGTCGGTCCCGGACATATGGAGAAGCTGGTCCGGAAGATCGCACCGGACGATACGACATTTCTGTCGGTGTTTCCAAATTCCGGATACCCGAAGTATCTGAACAATCGTCTGACATTCACAGATAATGCAGAATATTTTACTGAGAAGATGGAAGAGATCGCAGCTCTTGATGTCGGTATCTTTGGCGGCTGCTGCGGTACAACACCGGAGTATATCCGAAGGATCGCAGCAGGCATATCAGCCGATCATCCGGTTAGGAAAACAGAAACAGAGGAAGAGAAGATTACTGTCTCTGAGCATCCGGCATATGGATTTATGGAACGCCGGGTGAAAGAGCCTGCTCACAAACTGATCGCAGTTGAACTGGTGCCACCATTGAATGCAAATGATGAAAAGCTATTAGATGCGGCGCATATATTAAAAAATGCAGAGGTCGATGTTGTAACTTTCCCGGATTCCCCATCCGGAAGAACCAGAGCGGATTCCGTATTGATGGCAGAGAAGATCAGGCTGGAGACCGGATTATGTGTAATGCCGCATATCTGCTGTCGGGATAAGAATGCGATTGCGATCCGTTCTACGATCCTTGGTTCAAGTCTGAACCACATCACGAACTTCCTTTTGCTGACAGGGGATCCGGTTCCGGTACTGTTCCGTCAGACAACAAAGAGTGTATTTAACTTTGATTCGGTTGGAATGATGAAGATTGTTCAGGAGATGAACAGTGATACATTTACCGACCATCCGGTTACCTATGGCGGGGCGATCAATCACAACCGGATGAATACCAAGCAGAAACAGAACGGATCAGAAGAAAAATGGCAGCGGGAGCGACCTTCTTTATGACACAGCCGATCTTTTCAGCCGAGCAGGCAGATGTTATAAGGCAGATGAAAAAAGAAACCGGGGCAACGATCCTGGTTGGATTGATGCCCCTTGTCAGCCGCAAAAATGCGGTATTTATGAAAAACGAAATGACCGGTATTGAGATACCGGATACGATCATAGAACGATACCGGGAAGATATGAGCCGGGAAGAAGGAGAAGCCTGTGGTGTCCAGATCGCCAGAGAATTCATGGCGGTGACAGATGATTTTGCAGACGGATATTATTTCTCATTCCCATTTAATCGTGTTCATATGCTGAAGAAGATCTTGAAATAGAAGCAAACATTTTCTCCGGAGGATTGGACAGGTACATGATCGTAAGCATGAGCGTGCAGGCTGCCCAGATGATCGGTTCTGTGATCGCAACACCGAGATAGCCAAGTGCAGGAGCAAGGAACAGAACAGCAAGGATTTTTCCTACCATTTCCATGGTACTGGAAAGAACCGGTACGATCTTTCTTCCCATACCCTGCATTGCACAGCGGAGAACAAATAAAGGCCCAAGGACATAGAAGCAGCAGACGCTGATCCTTATATACATAACTGCCGGATCGATGACTGCCGGGTCATTTGTTCCTGCGATCAGCCGGATCAGAAGCGGGGAAGCAGGGAATCCGATCAGAATGATGATCGTGGTTGCAATCGTATTGATAATGATGCCGGCACGGACACCTGTTTTTACACGGTCGATCCGCTTTGCACCCAGATTCTGGCTGACAAATGTTGTAACTGCATTTCCAATGATATAGAGAACGACATCCAGAATGTCGAAGATCTTTCTGGCAGCCGTATGTGCGGTAATGATATTTGTTCCTAATTTATTGATCGAACTCTGTAAGGTGACAGTACCGAAATTAACGATGCAGCTCATGAAGCCCATAGCCAGAGCGGACTGTACCAGATCATTAAAATCTGCATGGGCAACACGGAATTCGTCTTTTTCCGGAATCAGAAAACGACACTTTGTAAATATATAGATAAAACATGCAATTCCTGCGACTGCCTGCGAGATGACAGTTGCGATGGCAGCACCAGCAACGCCTGACTGGAAGACCTGAATGAACAGCAGATCCAGACCGATATTTAATACAACGGATATGCTCAGGAAGATAAGCGGTGTTTTGCTGTCACCGACAGCACGCAGCAGATTTGCACCAAAATTATAAACAGCGGAGAAGATCAGTCCGGCTAAAATATATTTGACGTAGTTGTCAGCCATATGTATAATTTCCTCAGGTGTATCAAGAAGCACCAAAAGGTCATAGATAAACAGTAATCCTACGATGGTAAGTACAATGGCGGAGACAAGTGTGAGAATGGCAGAAACACCGATGCATTTTCTCATATTTTTCTTATCCTGCGCACCAAAATATCGGGCAATCGGTATGGACAGACCCAGAGTGGCACTGTTTAAGAAGCCGATCAGGGTGTTGGAAATAACACTGGTCGCTCCAACTGCGGCAAGTGCTTCCGGATTGATACAGTTTCCGACGATAGCGGAGTCACAGAAGTTATAAAGCTGCTGTGCGATCTGACCCAGGATCATTGGAAGAGCGTAGAGCCAGATTACTTTTATTGGTTTTCCTTCGGTTAAATCTTTCATATATATAAACGGCAGCATTTAAAATTGCTGCATCCTCCTTTCTGCTTTATAGAATTATATACATTTTTGTAAAAGTGTAAATAGCTTATACGGCAAAAAGGTATGGAGAAAATGATTGAGGTAATTTAGTGAAAATGACGGTTTGCGGAAGAAAATGATTTCTGATGCAGGAAAATAAATGCGCAGCAAAACCGGGTAACCGGATATGTAAGATAAATTTAGATTTGATAAAATAGTTATATGCTAGAATAAAATAACTGGAAGGTCTGGTCACATATGAAGAAAAAAGGCTTTTTATTTTTTGCAGTCTACATTCTGGTACTGGTGGGTATCGGAGTGATGGCTGTTACAAGAGCAGGAGAAACAAGCAGAAGAAAGATATCCATATATAAAGAGGCAACACCGGAGGATGGAACCGGGCAGGGAACAGAGACCTTGCAGGAGGTACTTCATCTGACAAGAGAGGCAGAGATCCTTGAAGTTGCAGAGCTTCCGCAGAAACAGGAATATAATGGTCTGCGGCTGGATGATAACGGGATGCCTTATGCGATCAGGATCAACCGGACACTGAATATCGTAACGGTATACAGTCTGGATGATGAGGGATATTATACAGTGCCGGTAAGAGCAATGCGGTGCTCGATCTCACTGGATGATACAACACCGGTCGGATTGTTTACGACGACAGAGAAGCGTCTGGAATGGGCGTTTCTGCAGGGAAATGTATATGGACAATATGCATATCAGATTCATGGAGGAATTTATTTCCATTCTGTGCCATATACAGAAAATAAACATGATAAGCTGGAAACATGGGAATATAACAAGCTTGGTGAGGGTGCATCCCTTGGCTGTATCCGGTTATGTGTGGCAGATGTCAAGTGGATCTATGAGAACTGTCTGCCGGGAACACAGGTTTATCTGTTTAACAGTGACTATCCGGGACCGCTTGGCAGACCGCAGCAGCCATATACATTTGCAGATGTGTCTGAAACCGGATGGGATCCGACAGATACGGCAGATGGCAGCCCGTATGAAGGAACGGCAGCGATCTATGGCGCAGAGGATCATACGATCAAGATTGGTGAACCGTTTGACAGCAGAACAGGTGTCATGGCATTTTCATCGGACAGACAGAATGTAACAGACCGGCTTATGGTAGATGGTACGGTGGATAATCAGATACCGGGGGAATATAAGTTAGCGTATTCTTTCTATGACAATGGAAAGAAAATAGAGCGGGATATATTTATCCGGGTTGTTGATACAGAAGCTCCGGTTATTACGATGCTGCCAGACCGGTTATATCTGGCCGGATATCATGGAGATAAAGAAGAACTGGCAGACCTGATCGCCAGAAATATTACTGCTTATGACAATGAAAAACAGATCATCCAATACAGATGGACACCAGAGAAGGATACAACAGAGGATGCAGAGCTTGTTATAGATCTTTCCAGGGTGGAGGATATACCGGGAAGCTATGAGATATCCTGTTACGCAGAAGATGCGGCAGGCAACCGATCCGAAAGTTATACAATATGGATCGAACTGGAATAAACAATGGTTGAAGATATCCTGATATAAAGGAGAGAAGCATAATTGGAGATTAAGTCAGAAAATGAACAGAAAACCGGCTACGAGGTTCTGGCGGAAACAGAGGAACGGGTTATCCTGTTTGCTGCAGCGATGGATGGTGTGGAGGTTTCTGAAACAGAAAAGTCGCTGGACGAACTGGAGGAGCTGTTAAAGACAGCAGGAGCACAGTCGGTTGGACGTCTGATCCAGAGCAGGGACCGGGCAGCCAGTGACCTGTATCTTGGAAGAGGAAAGGTAGAAGAGCTTCGGAGCATGATCGCAATGTATGATGCGACCGGAGTGGTGTGTGACGATGAGTTGTCGCCGGCACAGTTGATGAATCTGCAGGATGCATTGGAGATCAAGGTTATGGATCGTACAATGGTCATCCTTGATATATTTGCGGCACATGCAGGCAGTTATGAAGGCAAGCTGCAGGTCGAGCTTGCACAGTTGAAGTTCCGTGCGACCAGACTGGTCGGAATGAGGGATTCCCTGTCACGTCTGGGTGGTGGAATCGGAACCAGAGGACCTGGTGAGAAAAAGCTGGAGATTGACCGAAGAGTGATCAGAGACCGTATATCCAAGCTGAAAGCGGATCTGCGGCAGGTGGAAAACCGACGGACGGAACAGCGAAAGCAGAGAAGCCGGACCGGAATCCCGGTTATCAGCATCGTAGGATATACGAATGCAGGAAAATCCACTCTGCTGAACAAACTGACGGATGCCGGAGTGTTGGAGGAAGATAAGCTATTTGCAACACTGGATCCTGCAACAAGGAATGCGGAGCTTCCGGCGGGGCAGCAGGTGTTATTTACGGATACAGTCGGATTCATCCGAAAACTTCCGCATCATCTGGTAGAGGCATTCAAGTCAACACTGGAAGAAGCCAGATACAGTGATGTGATCCTTCATGTGGTGGATGCATCGGATCCGAACTGGGATGATCATGTTGCTACAGTATATACAACGCTCAGACAGTTGAATATTGATGACGAGAAAGGCCGGCCGGTGATCACGGTATTTAACAAGATCGATAAGCTGCCGGAGGATGCCGATCAGTCATCGATCAAGGATCTGAGAGCGGATCGTATGGTTTATATGTCGGCAAGAACCGGAGCAGGTATACCGGAGCTGTTGTCGGTGATCGAAGGAGTTCTCCGGGATCAGAAAACCTATATCCGCCATACATTTTCCTATCAGGAAGCGGGAAAACCGGGGCTTATCCGAAAATATGGCGAAATGATCACAGAAGAATATCTGGAGGATGGCATTTTCGTGGAGGCGTATGTTCCGAAGAGCCTGATCGGGCAGCTTGGCTTGTCTGATGAGGATTAAAGGAATATAGAGGTATTAAAAGTAAATTAAAATCAGGCAAATGCTTTGACAAATCCGGAGATATCTACTAATGTAAGATTTGTCAGGGCTTAAGACAAATATAAACAGAAAGCTGATTTCTGTAACATATTTATTATGAAAGGAAAGACAAATGGACGAAAATAATATGAATCAGGGATTTCCAGAAAATCCAGACGGTTATCAGGCAGCTCCGAATAATGGGGAATATGCCAATTACAACGCAGATCCAAATGGGAATGCATATGGCGGTTACAACGCAGATCCAAATGGAAATGCATATGGCGGTTATAATGCGGATCCGAATATGGGTGGCTATGCAGACTATAATGCAGACGCAGGCAATGGCGGTTATGTACAGCCGGAAATGAATGCATATGGAGATCAGGTTCCATATCAGGTTCCTGCACCAAAGAAGAAAAAAGGCGGCAAGATCGCATTGATCTCACTTATCGCAGTGGTATTAGTTGCTGCAATTGTTGCTGTTGTATTCTTCCTTGTAAGAAAAACACCGGAAGAAGTGATCAAGAGTTCGATCAAGAAAACAATTACTGATACGGTAGATAAATCTCCGGTGGAGGAGGCAACCGGTATTTCAGAATTCAGTGATGACAAGATGGATTTTGATGTCAATATGACAGTCAATAGTATCTATCAGATGGATGGTATCGCAGGATCTAATCTGGATCTGAATGGTGCATTTGAGAAGCAGAGTGACAATTCATATAATATGAATCTGAATGGTTCTCTTTCGATCGCAGATCAGGCATTATCCGCAAGTGTGTATTGTGTTGACCGGGTGATTTATTTTGAATTGCCGGAATTATACAATGATGTGTTTAAGATGGATCTGGCATCTATGATGGATGCACTTGATACATCTGATCTTGATACAGATACACAGAATAAAGTGAAGGAGCTGTATGAGAAATATATGACTCCTGCAAATGAGGATCTTAAGAAGGCAATTTCTTTTGATAAGGTCGGAAATGCAACAGTAGAGAATCACAATGGAGATTCTGTTTCCTGTAAACAGTATACAGTTACACTTCCAACTGCAGATGTAAAGGCATATGTTACCGCATTATGTAATTATCTGAATGCATATGCATCTGAATTTATAACAGATGAGCAGCTTGAGTCTGCTGACATAACAAGATCAGATCTTGCACAGATATTTAATTATGTACCAACCTATTATGGTATGCTGTTCTCAAGAGATTTTGTATTAAATGTATATGTAAAGCATAATGAAGTTGTTAAACTGGGTATGGATTACAAGTTTACTGTACTTAATGCGGAGGCCTCACTGGCAGTTGACTTTATGGGTACAGACAGTCCGGCTGATGATATCTATGCAGCACTTTCTGTTACAAAGGATGAAGAAGAACTTGCATCTGTTACGATCAGTGACAAGAGTGAGAATGGCAAGGGTTCATATACAAAGAAGCTGGAAGAGACAGTTGTTGTAAATGGAGAAACGACCGCAACCCTTACACAGAACAGTTCATTTGTAAAATCAACAAATGCATTTGAGAGCCATATGACAGTTTCAGCAGCAGAACAGCCTGTATTTGCTTATGATCTGACAGGAAGCCTGAAGGATATCAACAAAGGAAAGTCCTATACAGTTGCTATAGATTCCCTGAAGGTAACAAATGGTGATTCTATCGTATATGCAGACCTGAGCGGTGAGATTAAATTAGGTGATCTTGGTACTGAGATTAAGACGCCGGATCCTTCCAAGAATGTGATTGATTATACAGAAATGACGGATGATTACATGCAGAATAATATGAACACAGACAATCTGAAAAAGATTGCATCTGCATGGGAAAAGGCACTTGGTTCAGCAGCAGATATAAAGGATGATATCAGTCTTGGAGATCTGACATCTTCTGATATTGATCTTGGAGATATCTCAGACATTGAGGATGATTCTGAGATGGTCGTAGACAGTGCTGATATTGATGATCAGGATTATTCCGGCATCAAGATGTCAGGCGACAGCTATACGATCGCGATCAAGGATCCGTCCGGCTATGACCGTGGATATGCAGATGATTCTGAAGTTGATATTTACAATGATAAGTACAATGTATACTACACACTGACACCGGACTGTGATAAAGAAAAAGAATGCGAGAACTTTGAAGCATATTTTGATTATCTTGGAGAAGATGGCAAAGTAGTTGATAAGAAGATGGAGCAGGTTACAGGTGCAAATGGCCAGACACTGGACTGCTATGTAATAAATTCAGAAGTTTACGGAACAAATATCCGTGATTATTATTACTTCTATCCTGTCAACGACAAGGATTACCTGGTTGTAAATGTCAATGTATGGGCAGACGGAGAAGGCGAAGAAGTAAAGGCAGATATAACAGCCATAGCAGATGAGCTTGTAAATGATCAGGTCATTGATATACAGAAATAGCAGGAGAAAAGAATTCCGGGAGCACAGATGATATGAATGTAGTAGAAGTGAAAAGGGTAAGGATCGGTGAGGGCGCAACTAAGATCTGCGTACCGATGGTTGCACCGACAGACTATGATGTAGATGCGCAGATCCGTACGATCAAAAGATCTAAGACAGATCTGGTAGAATTCCGGGCAGACTGCTTTGAGGACTGTCTGGATATGGATATATTAACAAAGACGCTGGAAAAGATTCAGGATAAGTTATCTGAGTTCCCGATCATTTTCACATTTCGTACCAGAAGTGAAGGCGGCAGTCATGATATTACACCGGATCAGTACCGGGAAATGCTTCTGCATGTGATCAAAAGCGGATATGCGGATCTGATCGATGTAGAATATTTCTATGATATTCCATTCGTGACGGAAGTGATCGAGACAGCACATGCACATGGCGTAAAGGTTATCGTATCGAATCATGATTTTAAGACTACGCTACCGATGGAGCAGATCGTAAACCGGTTTAAAGATATGATCAATACCGGAACAGATATTGCAAAGATTGCAATGATGCCGGAAGATGGCTCGCAGGTTGTTGATATGATGCAGGCTGCAAAGGAGCTTCAGGAATCTGGAAATCAGACACCATTGATCGTTATTTCGATGGGTGAGCTTGGTGTATCCACAAGAACGACCGGAGAAATGTACGGAAATTGTATCTCATTCGCAACTGCGGGAATCCCTTCTGCACCGGGGCAGATCGATGTAGAAGCACTTCGCAGTCAGCTGGAAATGATACATAATATAATTGGCAGCTAAAGATGAAGGATGGAGACTGGATGGTTTTATTTGCAGAGAACAGGGTTTTTTTTGCAGATAAGATTCTCCGGTCTTTCTTCTTATAGAACAGGAGAGATCAGCTTGAAAGAATATATTAATCAATATCTGGACAGATACAGGAAAGGGGATTATTACCCATGGCATATGCCGGGACATAAAAGGCAGGATGTATTTAAAGATGATTTCTGGGAAAATATGTTTCTCCGGGATTTTACGGAAGCAGAAGGGCTGGACGATCTTCATGAACCGGAGCTGTTCATGAAGGACAGTCTGGAGCAGATGCGGCGGTTTTATGGTACGGAGAAAACCTATATGATGGTAAATGGAGCCACCGGAGGCATCCTGACAGCCCTGTATGCCTGTGCACCGGAGGGGGCATCTGTGTTGATGGGACGGAATTGTCACAAATCGGTTTGCCATGCAGTCAGTCTTCTGAATCTGAAGCCGGAATATGTCGTACCGGAGTTGCTGCCGGGAACGGATATATTTGCAGATATCACACCGGAACAGATGGAACAGGCATTAAATGAACTAAAAAAAACGGATAGGCTGCCGGCTGTGGTTGTTATCACATCCCCAACGTACGAGGGCGTGATATCAGATATCTGTGGGATTAAAAATGTGCTTGAGCCATATAATATTCCATTGATCGTAGATGAGGCACATGGAGCACATCTCCCGTTTTTGCCGAAACGAAATCTGTCAGCGGTCGCAGCAGGAGCAGATCTGGTCATACAGAGTACGCATAAGACGCTTCCTTCACTGACACAGACAGCACTTCTTCATGTGAACCGGAAGGAGCTGGTTCCGAAGGTGGAGCGGTATTTGCATATTTTTCAGACATCATCACCCTCTTATCTGTTCACACAGAGCATGGAGAAAGCAGTCGTATATGCGGGGAATCATCCGGAAGTATTTGATGCATATAGAAAACGACTAAAGCATTTTCGAAAAAAATGTAAGGAACTGAGGCATATCAGACTGTTACAACCGAAGCAGACATGTTATGCTTATGATAAAGGTAAGCTTGTGTTTACTGTATCAGGTGTGCACCCGGCAGAACCGGGAACGGACAGCCGAAACGACATTCCGGCTACAGGACCGTGGCTTGCGCATGTATTAGCGGCGGAATATCAGCAGGTGGTTGAGATGGCAGGAACGCATCATGTGATCCTGATGACCTCATTTGCAGATAAGAAAAAGGCATTTGAGCATCTCTATGAGATATTGAAACATATAGATTCGGAGCTGACAGAAGCAGCGGATAAAGCAGGAAGAAATGCAGATCAGATGAACCATGCAGATTCCATGTCGGTGCTACCGGATATGGAGAATGCCGTTTTATGTAGTACAGGGTTTCATCTGCCGGAGCAGGTTATGACGCCGGGAGCAGCGTGGAGACTGGATAGCAGCAGAGAGAAGCTGGCAGAGGCGGAAGGAAGCATAGCGGCAGATTATGTATATGCATATCCACCTGGAATTGCAGTTATAACACCGGGCGAGAAGATCGACGGGCAGGTGATCCGGGATATTACGCAGATGGTGGAAACTGGTCTGAATATGATCGGAGTCGAATATCAGACGGATGGGATCTATATTCCGGTTACAGAACCTGTGCGGTAAAGAAAACATCAAAAGTTCAGATGTTTAGATGACGATCATTCATTTACAAATATGATTAAACACATAAAGGAGCATGGAATATATGCAGGGAATATTTATAACGATGGAAGGTCCGGACGGAGCCGGTAAGACAACACAGATCGAACTGTTAAAGGATTATCTGAATAAAAAGGGATATGATGTACTTATCACCAGAGATCCGGGCGGAAATGCTGTCAGTGAAGCGATCCGTGAGGTCATTTTGAATAAAGATTTTACAGAGATGGGATATATGACAGAGCTGTTATTATATGCAGCAGCGAGAGCACAGCTTGTAAAGGAGAATATCAAGCCGGCATTATCTGCAGGCAAAGCAGTTATCGCAGACCGTTTTGTGGATTCATCAGCCGTATATCAGGGAATCGGACGGGGACTTGGAATTGATACCGTTTATAAAGTAAATGAATTTGCCTTGCAGGGCATCCTGCCGGATATGACATTTTTAATGGACCTGGATGCAGAAGTCGGTATTGCCAGAAAGAAAAATCAGGCAGAGCTTGACCGTATGGAACAGGAAAGTCTGGACTTCCATAAGAAGGTTGTTGAGGGTTATAGAAGTCTTGCAGAAATGAGTCCCGATCGTATCGTAAAAGTCGATGCAGCTTTGCCAAAAGAGGCAATACATGATATAATAACTTCGTATGTAGAAAAATGGCTGGCAAGACCATAGCATAAGCAAGGAGAATAGCATGATAGAATTTTCTGAAATTATCGGACATGAGGATATAATCCAGCATTTTAAGAGAAGTATAGAGATGGGAAAGGTATCCCAGGGCTATATCATAAATGGAGAAGAAGGCAGCGGAAAGAAGACTCTGACGCGTGCCATAATCAAGACTCTGGAGTGTGAAGAAGGCGGAACGGAACCATGCTGCAAGTGTAGATCATGCAAGCAGATGGATACGGATAATCAGCCGGATGTTACATGGGTCACACATGACAAGCCAAATGTGATCTCGGTAGAGGAGATTCGTGATCAGGTAAATAAAGATATAACGATCAAACCGTATAGCAGCCGGTACAAGATCTATGTGATCGACGATGCACAGCTTTTAAATGCAAATGCACAGAATGCTCTGCTCAAGACAATCGAGGAGCCACCGGAGTATGCGATCATTTTCCTGCTGACCAGCAATATTGACAAGATCCTTCCGACGATCATTTCCAGATGTATCGTACTGAATATCAAGCCTGTCAGAGAGCGGGATGTACTGGATTACCTGATGAATGAGCTGAAGCTTCCAAAGGAAAAAGCAGATTTCTGTATGGACTTTGCGCAGGGAAATCTGGGTAAGGCGATCCGGCTTGCGACCAGTGAAGAATATAAAGAGATCATAGAGGATGTAACAGGCGTTCTCTGCAGGATCCCGGATATGACAGTCGATGATATTATATTTGCGATCAAGAATATGAACCATCATAAGCTGAAGATCAGTGATTATATTGATCTGATGATGATGTGGTATCGTGACATCCTGATGTTAAAGATCACAGGAAATGCCGGACGACTGATGTTTAAGGAATATTATACAGATATCCGCAAACAGTCAGCTCACATTTCCTATGAGGGTATCGAGAATGTTTTAAAGGCGATGGATAAGGCGAAGATTCGTCTGGAAGCAAATGTTAATTTTGATGTGGCTATGGAACTTATGCTTCTGACTATAAAGGAGAATAAATAATGAAAGAGATCATAGGAGTCCGGTTCAGACCGAACGGCAAGATTTATTTCTTCTCACCGGGAAATCATGATGTAGAATGTGGACAGTTTGTTATCGTGGAGACTGCCCGTGGCGTTGAATTCGGCAAAGTGGTTCTGGGAAAGAGAAATATAGACGATGGCAAGATCGTATCTACTTTAAAGACCATCATAAGAGTAGCTACAGATGAAGATAAGAAGAAAAATGAAGACAACAAGGAAAAGAGCAAAAAAGCATTTGTGATCTGTAAAGAAAAGATCGCAAAGCATAAGCTTGATATGAAGCTGATCGAGGCGGAGTATACATTTGATAATAACAAGGTGCTGTTTTATTTTACAGCAGATGGAAGAATTGATTTCCGTGAGCTGGTAAAGGATCTGGCATCTGTATTCAAGACCAGGATTGAGCTCCGGCAGATCGGTGTCCGTGATGAGACCAAGATGGTCGGCGGTATCGGTATCTGTGGCAGGGAGCTGTGTTGCCATAAGCATCTTTCGGAATTTGTTCCGGTATCGATCAAGATGGCAAAGGAACAGAATCTGTCTCTGAATCCGACAAAGATATCCGGTGTGTGCGGCAGACTGATGTGCTGCCTGAAGCATGAACAGGACACATATGAATATTTGAATGAAAAACTTCCAAATGTTGGCGATTTTGTCCGTACAACAGATGGAAACAAAGGTGAAGTCTTATCTGTAAGCGTTCTTCGCCAGAAGGTAAGGATTGTTGTTACGGATAAGGATGACAATAAAGAGGTTATGGAATATCCGGTCAGTGAATTAAAATTCAAGCCGAAGAAACGCAGAAGTACAGAGCGTATCAGCGACGAAGAATATAAGGCATTGGAAGCACTGGAAGATAAGGGAGGGAAATCCAAGTTTGATGATTGATCTTCTCCCTGATGAACGAATCGATGATCTGCAATGCAAGGGACATCAGATCATACAGAATCCGAATATGTTCTGCTTTGGTATGGATGCGGTGCTGCTTGCAAATTTTGTAAAGCACAGACGGGATGGCATGTACATGGATCTGGGAACAGGAACCGGTGTGATACCGATCCTGCTGGCGGCAAAAGAGCCGTCTGACGGCACCTGCCAATTTATCGGTCTGGAGATTCAGGATGCCTGTGCAGAGATGGCTGGAAGAAGTGTCCGATTAAATGATCTGGAACAGAAGGTTCGAATCGATCATGGAGATATCAGAGAGGTCTCCTGTAATTACAGGAAGGCCTTTTTTGATATTGTGACATCGAATCCTCCATATATCAGCGGAAATCATGGACTGACGAATCCGGATGAACCGAAGAATATTGCCAGACATGAAATCTGCGTGACGCTTTCGGATGTGATCGAAGCAGCAGCATATCTGCTGAAGCCGGGCGGCAGTTTCTATATGATACACAAACCATTCCGGCTGGCGGAGATCTTTGAAGGGCTGCTTGCAAATGGATTGGAACCGAAGCGGATGCAGCTCATTCATCCATATATTGATAAAGAACCGAATATGGTGATCGTAGAGGGCGTAAAGGGCGGTAATTCCAGAATCAAGATCGAGCCGCCGCTGATCGTCTATAAAGAACCGGGCGTTTACACGGAACAGCTTCTTGCCACGTATGAAGGAGAAGCAAAGAAATAAAACAGACAGAACAGGAGAATCTACATGGCGGGTATATTATATCTGGTCGCTACACCAATCGGGAATCTCGAGGATATGACATTCCGGGCGGTGCGTACACTGTCCGAAGTGGATCTGATCGCAGCAGAGGATACGAGAAACAGTATCAAGCTGTTAAACCATTTTGAGATTAAAACGCCAATGACCAGTTACCATGAATTTAATAAATATGATAAGGCGAAGGTTCTGGTGGACAAGCTTCTTGCAGGAACAAATATTGCTGTTATAACCGATGCAGGAACGCCGGGTATCTCGGATCCGGGCGAGGAGCTGGTACGGCAGGCACTTGCAGCAGGAGTAACCGTAACAGCTGTACCGGGGGCATGCGCCTGTATCACGGCGCTGATCTCATCGGGATTGCCGACCAGACGGTTTACATTTGAAGCATTTCTGCCACAGGACAAGAAAGAAAAGGCAGAGGTTCTTGCAGAATTAAAGGATGAGACCAGAACGATGGTGATCTATGAAGCACCACACCGGCTGCAGAAGACACTTGCGGAATTATTTGATACACTTGGTGACCGCAGGATCACACTTTGCCGGGAACTTACGAAGCGGCATGAAACAATCGAACAGTTTCTGTTGTCGGAAGCGATCGCCTATTATGCAGAGCATGAGCCGAGAGGTGAATATGTGATGGTGATCGAGGGCATGGATGTGGCTGCGGCAAAAGCAGAAAAGCAGCAGGAATTTCTTTCGATGACGATAGAAGAACATGTTGCCATGTATGAGAAACAGGGCATGACGAAGAAGGATGCGATCAAACAGGCGGCAGCAGACCGTGGCGTTCCAAAGCGTGAAGTATATAATGTGGTTATGCGATAGAAATAAATAGTTGTAAAGTTCATGCCGGAATGAATCATGTGAGATAAAAATGGTGATTTGCAGGCAATTATAAACAGATGAAAGGTGAAAGGGGTATAAGCATATGACGTGGTTGGAGATATCAGGAACAGTTGGCAGGGTGGCAGCCTGCCTTGGATTTTTTATTGCAGGTATGGTGATCTTCTATCTGCTGACAAAGGTGATCTACCGGATACCGGAGAAACAGCAGTTAGAGCGGCTGCATGAACCGGGAAAGTTCAGAAATGCAGGGATCGTTATATTTGGTGGTCTGGCAGCAGTTTTATTTACCGGATTTTTCGGAATGGGGTTACAGGGGATTATTTATTTCCTGTTTCTGGCGGTTCTTACGGTAGTGACCTTTATAGATATGGATACCATGGAGATCCCGTTTATACTGAATGTCATTATTTTCGTGATGGGTGTGGTATCTCTGATCCTTCAGTTCGTGTCCGATGCAGCTCCGGGATCTGAGTTCCTTGCAATGGATGGGGTTACGATCGTATCCAGACTGATCGGTATGATCTGTATCAGTCTTCCGTTATATCTGATCGTTCTTATTATTCCGGAAGGCTTTGGCGGCGGAGATATCAAGCTGATGTTTGCTGCCGGCTTCTTGCTTGGCTGGAAGGCAACAGTAGTTGGTTTCTTTATCGGACTGATCCTTGGCGGAATCTATGGCGTGATCTGTCTGGTTCGCAGAAGCATGGTAAAAACGATCATTTTGCATTTGGCCCTTTCTTAAGCGTAGGTCTGGCTATTACATTATTCTGTGGAAATAATCTCATGAACCGGTATATTGATTTCTTGAAAGCAGCAATGAACCCGGAGATATAAAGAGATAAATCCTGAGCTGATATTATTTATAGAAAAAACTGCTTGTGTATTCGGATGAGATTGAGTATACTAAAGGGTATGGATGTTTAACGCGTTAAAGCGTTTGAGCGAAAAAGTTGTAATATACGGAGGAATATAGGTATGCCAATTATAGATTATCTGGAAAGAAATGCCAGAGAATTTGGGGATGATGTAGCGCTGGTTGAGATTAATCCGGATGTCACAGAGACGAGAAGAGTGACATGGAGAGAATATGAGCTGATCGAGGCGAATCCAACCTGTCAGTATAGACGGGAGATCACATGGAATGTATTTAACGAGAAAGCCAATCGTTTTGCAAATCTTCTGGTTTCCAGGGGAATCCAGAAAGGAGATAAGATCGGTATCCTGATGATGAACTGTCTGGAATGGCTTCCAATCTATTTTGGAGCATTAAAGACAGGAGCTTTGGCAGTGCCGCTTAATTTCCGTTATGATGCAGAGGAGATCAAATACTGCGTAGAGCTTGCGGATGTGGATGTACTTGTATTTGGACCTGAATTTATCGGGCGAGTTGAGACAGTTGTAGATGAGATCGCAGAGAAGCGTATTCTGTTATATGCCGGTGGCAACTGCCCAACATTTGCAGAGGACTACGACAAGCTGACAGCAAACTGTTCCAGTACATTTGAAAAGAGAGATATTAAAGACAGTGACGATGCAGCGATCTATTTCTCATCAGGAACAACAGGTTTTCCAAAGGCAATCTTACATAACCATGAGAGCTTGATGCATGCAGCTACAGTTGAGCAGAAGCACCATGGACAGACAAAGGATGATGTATTCTTATGTATTCCGCCTTTATATCATACAGGTGCAAAGATGCATTGGTTCGGAAGCCTGATCACAGGCGGAAAAGCAGTTCTGTTAAAGGGTGTTAATGCAAAGACGATTCTTCAAACTGTATCCGATGAACAGTGTACCATTGTATGGCTGTTAGTACCATGGGCACAGGATCTGCTGCTGGCATTAGAATCAGGTGAAGTAAAATTATCAGATTATAAGCTGGATCAATGGAGACTGATGCATATCGGAGCACAGCCGGTTCCACAGAGCCTGATCAAACGTTGGAAAGAATATTTTCCACATCACCAGTATGATACAAACTATGGTCTGTCAGAGTCTATCGGACCGGGTGCGGTACATCTGGGCGTAGAGAATATCGATAAAGTTGGTGCAATCGGCGTGCCGGGATATGGTTGGCAGGTGCGTATCGTAGATGAAGATGGTAAAGATGTGAAGCAGGGAGATGTTGGAGAACTGCTATTAAAGGGACCTGGCGTTATGACCTGTTATTATAAGAATCCGGAAGCAACGGCTGAAACATTAAAGGATGGATGGCTGTATACCGGAGATATGGCAGAGCAGGATGCAGATGGCTTCATCTATCTGGTTGACCGTAAGAAGGATGTTATCATCAGCGGTGGTGAGAATATTTATCCGGTACAGATCGAGAATTTCCTGAGTAAATATCCAAAGGTCAAAGACGTAGCAGTTATAGGACTTGCAGATCCACGACTTGGTGAGATCACGGCAGCGATCATCGAGACAAAGGACGGTGTGGAATGTACCGAAGATGAGATCAATGAATTCTGCAAGGAGCTTCCAAGATACAAGAGACCAAGAAGAATTATTTTTGAGGATGTACCGAGAAATGCAACCGGTAAGATCGAGAAGCCGCTCCTTCGTAAGAAGCATAAGAGCGATAACCTTGTTGCAGCCGAGAATAATGCATAAAGAGATCACAGATCGTGGTATTATACAGATAAAGAATGCAGAATCTGATATGTATTCTTTACAAATCCAGATGTGTGTGCTTAAATATATAGTCGGAATTACAAAATACAACAGGAAGGTAAGATGATCATGAAGACACCATTTGTAACAAAAGCACAGGTTGATGAGATGATTAAGAAATACCCAACACCATTTCATCTTTATGACGAAAAAGGAATCAGAGAAAATGCAAGAAAGTTATATCAGGCATTTTCATGGAATAAGGGATTTAAGGAGTTCTTTGCGGTAAAGGCGACCCCAAATCCTACTATTCTTCGTATCTTAAAGGAAGAGGGATGCGGTACGGACTGCTCATCACTGACAGAGCTTATGATGTCAGATAAACTGGGATTTACCGGAGACGAGATCATGTTTTCATCCAATGATACGCCGGCAGAAGAATTTGTTCTTGCTAAGAAGCTTGGTGCAACGATCAATCTGGATGATTTCACACATATTGACTTCCTTGAAAAGACAGCAGGAATTCCTGAGAAGATCTGCTGCAGATATAATCCGGGTGGAACCTTCTCTATTTCCACAACGATCATGGACAACCCCGGAGATGCCAAGTATGGCATGACCAAGGATCAGATCATTGAGGCGTATCGTATCCTGAAGGGCAAAGGTGTAAAGAGATTTGGAATGCATGCATTTCTTGCAAGCAATACAGTGACGAATGACTACTATCCGGTTCTTGCAAGAACCTTATTTGAGGTAGCGGTTGAGATTAAGGAAAAGACAGGCGTAAAGCTTGACTTTATCAATCTGTCAGGCGGCGTAGGTGTTCCGTATACACCGGATAAAGAGCCGAATGATATCCTTGCGATCGGCGAAGGCGTAAGAAAGGTATACGAGGAGATCCTGGTTCCTGCAGGAATGGGTGACGTAGCCCTTTACACAGAGCTTGGACGATTCATGTTGGCTCCTTATGGCCATTTGATCACAACAGCGATTCATGAGAAACATACACACAAGGAATATATCGGTGTAGATGCATGTGCAGTTAATCTGATGCGGCCTGCCATGTATGGTGCATATCACCATATTACAGTTCTTGGTAAAGAGAATGAACCATGCGACCACAAATACGATGTAACAGGTTCGCTGTGTGAGAATAATGATAAATTTGCGATTGATCGTATGCTTCCAAAGATCGATATGGGAGATGTTCTGGTAATTCATGATACAGGTGCACATGGCTTTGCAATGGGATATAACTATAACGGCAAACTGAAATCCGCAGAGGTTCTCCTCTGTGAAGACGGCAGTACCAAACTGATCCGCAGGGCAGAGACACCGGATGATTATTTTGCTACATTAGACGGCTTCTGGAATGTGGATCTGAACGAAAAATAAGTTCACCTGAGACGGTTGAGAATCGTTGTGCCGGGTTACAGAAAAAAGCAAAAAAAACAGCCATTTTGGAGAAATATTTGTTCCCAAAATGGCTGTTTTAGTTTATACTGAATTTTAGTCAGGCTTTTTCAGGTTCCGGGTAATCAATACCAAATGTGTCAACAGTTACGGAAGCCATTTTCTGTTCTTTTACAGGACGATCACCGTAAGTTGTTCGGGTTGTTGCAATCTTATTTACAACATCCATTCCTTCGATTACTTTGCCAAATGCAGCGTATGCACCGTCTAAATGAGGAGCGGCCTTGTGCATGATAAAAAACTGGGAACCTGCAGAATCCGGTCGCATGGAACGAGCCATGGAGAGAACACCTTCAGTGTGCTTCAGGTCGTTCTTGAAGCCATTCTGTGAGAATTCACCTTTAATGCTATAGTTTGGTCCGCCCATTCCGGTTCCTTCCGGGCATCCGCCCTGAATCATGAAACCATTGATGATACGGTGAAAGTTCAAACCATTGTAAAAGCCTTTTTTTACGAGTGAGATAAAGTTATTAACTGTATTAGGAGCAATGTCCGGGTACAGCTCAGCCTTTATAACATCACCGTTTTCCATTGTAATTGTTACTATTGGATTTGCCAAAATAAATCGCATCCTTTCATTTATGATGAGGCTATCATATCATTACAGGCTTTACAAAGTCAATGTTGGATGCATTGTTTTGGGTTGGGGTAAATTTTTATTGGGGAATAAAAAGTTACAAACAGAAAAAGGAGAAACGCAGAGTGAAGAACGGAAAAGGTATTAAGGTAATTATTGTATTGGTCGTCGTTATTGCCCTTGTTGTGATAGGCGGATTAAAGATTAAAAATGTCTATGATGGATTTATGGATGAGTACAAGGGGACGGAGAGCACATCGGGAACAGATGTAACGATCGAGATTCCGGAAGGAGCATCGTCAAAGAAGGTGGCAGCGATCCTGCATGACGCTGGACTGATCAAGTATGAATATGCATTTGTATTACGAGTGAAAGAATCAGAATACAGAGGACGGATCCAGCCCGGTACATTTACACTGAACACCGGAATGAGTACACTCGAGATGATAGAAGAACTTTGTTATGTAGAACCTGTCAAGGAAGTTGTTGATACACTGACGATACCGGAAGGATACAGTATCGAACAGATCGCAGCAAAATGTGAGGAGCAGGATATTTGCAGCTCGGAGGAATTCCTGAATGAAGTAAAGAACGGAAATCATCAGATCCCGTTCAGTACCGGAGACATGAATACAGATGGTGCGAAGTACGACCTCAGGGATATTTGTTTCCGGCAACCTATGATATTTATGAAGATACGACTGCGGCAAGTCTGATTGATACGATGCTGGAAAAATTCCGGAGCGTTTATACCTCAGAATACAGTGCTAGGGCAGCAGATCTTGGATATACAGATTATCAGATCCTGATCATGGCATCAATCGTGGAACGTGAAGCAAAGATTGACAGTGAGAGACCAATCATTGCAGGTGTTATCTATAATCGTTTAAAGATCGATATGATGCTTCAGATGTGTCCGACGGTTCTGTACCCTCTGACAGACGGAATGTATGATAAGTCAGAGGTTACTTATGATGATCTGGAGATCGAATCACCATACAACACTTATAAAAATGCCGGACTTCCGGTAGGACCGATCTGCAATCCGGGTCAGGCATCGATAGAGGCTGTATTATATCCGGATGAGAACGATTATCTGTATTATCATACCAGTGATGCCGGAGATGGAAGCCATATCTTCTCATCCACATATGATGAACATATTAATACGCAGTAATGTATTGGGCAGATTGCCGATTTCTTTTTAAAAAGACTTGCGATATATGGTGAAATTATATATACTTATAGAGTATGCATGAACAATGGGATAATTTGTTACCTTATATGCACAGCAGAACGTGTGATAGGAGGATTGTTTGATGAGAAAAGTGAATTTCAAAGTAAGAAATATAGGCTCTGAAAAGTATTTGTCTTATGTTTTGGATGATGAGACAGATCTGGATGAAGAGTTGCTTGATTACCTTGATGATAATAAAATTGCAGAACTCATTGATATCATTTATGAAGAAGATGATGAGAATGATTATCTTACATACAATATAACGGACAGAACAACAGTTGGAGCACTCCTTTCAGGCACGGTACATGCAGAGATGATGCTGGGTATAATCAGAGGGGTTGCATCAGGAATTATGAATATGCGTGATCTGGGAATCCCTGTTTCATATGTTATTCTGAATAAGGATTTTACATATGTAAATCCTGTAACGTTTGATGTAAAGATGATCTGTATTCCGGTAGGATCGGATGTGGCAGCAAATGCGGAATTTAAGGCTTTTGTAAAAGGCCTGATTCTGAATGCAACATATGCGGACGATGAAGATTGTAATTATGTTGCTAAGCTAATAAATATGCTGAATGTAGAGAAGTTCACGATCCGTGGTTTTGTAAGTCAGATCACAGAGCTGATGGAGGCTGCCGGATTACAGGTAGAAGAAGAATTTATGGATGTTGGAGATTCCGGCGTGGAGGTTTCTCAGGGTGTGGATATTCCACAGGGTGATACCTCTCTGGATGATCTTCCGGAATTTAGGGATATATCATTTGACGATGATGACGATGATGGCCTTGAGATGTACGAGGAAGAACCGACAGAAGAGAATACGATCTTCAAAGATCTGGATTTGAATGCAGATGTTGACAGCGCACTGAATTCTGTAAATATGGATCTGTTCGATGAGAGTAATCTGGAAGAGCTTACACTGGATGAAGATGCAGAGTTAGAAGAAACGGCTCATGATGAGGCAGAACCGGAAACAGAAGAAGCAGAGGCAGAAGATATTAAGCTTGCGACAGAGATTCCGATAGAGACACCGGAGGAGGCAGAAGAGTCAGAAGGTATGACAGAGATGCTGACGGGTGCTGATCTGGCGGACATCGGTGAAGAAAAGCCACATGCATTTAATATCAAGGAGATTGCACATACTGCTGAGGGTGTGACAGAGATTTCTGCTGAAAGTAAGATGGAAGAAAAACCGGTATTGATCGATACTCAGGATC
Organism: Clostridium sp. AM54-37XD; assembly: GCF_003478225.1. Classification (NCBI taxonomy): domain Bacteria; kingdom Bacillati; phylum Bacillota; class Clostridia; order Eubacteriales; family Clostridiaceae; genus Clostridium; species Clostridium sp. AM54-37XD. The sequence continues at coordinate 84,910 of NZ_QUEV01000001.1, read as the reverse complement.
TGGATAATCTGATCGAGAAACCACCGGTTATGAAGAACATAAGAATCAACCGTGCAAAGATCATTCAGAAGGCTTCTGTTGAGATGGAGGATGATGAGGTTATTGATAATCCAACGGAGCAGATCCGGGGAGCGGGTGACGTAGATGAGGCGGATGCAGTAGAGCCTGAAACCCTTACAACACCGGTTCCTGTTGAAGAAAAGGAAGAGCCTGAAACAGGAGCGACCGGAACAACGGTTGAACTTACAGGTGGCATGAGTGTTGTACAGGATCAGACACCGGAGGAAGAGAAGAAACCTGCACCGGGTGTGCCGAAGGCAATGCCATATATTATCCGTGTAAACACAAAGGAACGTGTTATGGTAAATAAGGCAGTATTTAAGCTTGGTAAGGCAAACCGTGGTGTTGATTTCACAATTGACGGAAACGGTGCGATCAGCAGAGTACATGCGATCATTTATCAGAGAGATGACGGTTGTTACCTGAAGGATAACAAAGCGACAAATGCTACACTGGTAGATGGCGTGAAGCTGGAAGAAGGTCAGGAAGTTAAGCTTAAGAATGATGCGACGATCACAATCGGCGGAGAAGATTTCATTTTCAAATTAAGCTAATATATATTATCACCCGGATCGGGTGAACACGAGCAGGTAGGAATACCTGCTTTTGGTGTATACATGGAAAATAATTATCCGGACAGTATTGGAATTTCCGGATCATGAATGGAGAGAGGGACATGAAGAAGAACAAAGTATTACTTACAAAAACGGGAGATACATATAACTGCAGATATGTGCTGGATCAGACTGATATTATTGATGAAAAGGTAGATAAGGGTGTGAGTGGAAAATTTCCACAGATCATACCGTGCAGACTGGAAGAGAAAGATAATCAGAGAGAATTTATTTATGAGATTGGCAACAAGGTGCAGTTGACCGAGTTCCTCAAGAAAGAGATCAACAAGAAGCAGATGCTGACATTACTGTATAACCTTTTAAGCGGTCTGGAAGCATTTGGAATGAACATGATCTCATTAAGCTACGTTGCCAAGGATATCCAGTATGTGTTTGTTGCTCCTGAGAGCCTGAATGTTTATTTTATTGTTGCAGGTGTCGATAAGGAGATCACGGATTTGAATGAGGTTCGCAATTTTGTAAAAGATGTTATCTGTAATGCACATTATTTTGAGATGGATCGGGATAATTATGTAGCAAGACTGATCACATTTACGAATAAACTTGGAACATTCTCAGTTGGTGATATGAAAGAATTTGTCAATCAGCTTCTGATTGATATGGGAATCTACATAGAGGAAGAAAAGAAAAAAACAGAGAAAAAAGAAGAAAAAACTGCAAACGACAAGGTAAGCCGTATTGGTGTTATGCAGAATAATGCAAAGATGGTACGGCCTGGTGCTTCTGCCGGAGGATCGGTGCCGCCAATGCCAAACCGTCAGGTACCACCGATGCCGAATGGACAGCCAATGCCGGGACGGCCAATGCCAATGCGATGGGACCGGATGGCAAGCCAATGAACGGACAGCCGATGCCGGGACGGCCAATGCCAATGCAGATGGGACCGGATGGCAAGCCAATGAACGGACAGCCAATGCCGGGACGGCCAATGCCAATGCCGAACCGTCCAATGCCGATGCAGATGGGACCGGATGGCAAACCAATCGTGCCGCCAATCCCAAATCGTCCGTCACCATCAATGCCGGAGAAGAAACCGGAGGCAGCGCCGGTACCACCGATGCCGGAGAAGAAACTGGAGGCAGCACCGGTACCACCGATGCCGGAGAAGAAACCGGAAGCAGCACCGGTACCGCCGGTTGAGGAGAAGAAGCCTCAGGTGCCAGTGCCGTATCTGTTAAGAATAGCAACAAATGAAAAAATATATATAAATAAACCGGAATTTTCAATCGGAAGATCTGCAACCAAAGCAGATTATACAGTAACAGACAATTCAGATGTCAGCCGGATCCACTGCATCATTGAGAGAAAGAATGGTGTCAGCTATATCAGAGATAATGCCTCCACAAATGGTACATTTGTGAATGGACAGAACATAGCTGGACAGAAAAATGTATTTTTGACAAATAATGCAAAGGTTTCTCTGGGTGATGAAGGTTTCATTTATTTTGTCAGATAAGGATATGGGGATAATAATCAGGAGAAGCGTATGAAATATAGAGCGGCATATCACACAGATGTGGGTATAAAAAAAGAAAAATAATCAGGACTCTCTTGCAATCAAGATTGCAGAGACTCCGAATGGACAGGCTGCCTTTGCGATTATCTGTGATGGCATGGGCGGACTGGCAAAAGGAGAGCTTGCAAGCAAAGAGGTCATAAATGCATATTGTGGCTGGTTTGAACATGATTTTGTAAAACTGGTCAGAACAGGAACATTTAATACAGCGATCTTGAAGGAGCAGTGGGATCGCATAGCTGTAACAGAGAATGAAAAGCTGAAAGCATATGGTGAAAGCCGGGGAATTATGATCGGAACCACGTTGTCAGCCATTCTTATGTATGAGGACAGATATTATATTATACATGTGGGCGACAGCCGGGTATATGAGTTGACAGATAAAATGGAGCAGCTTACACAGGATCAGACATTGGTTGCAAGGGAGATCGCAGCAGGAAGACTGACCCCGGAGCAGGCAGAAACAGATAGCAGACGAAGCATACTGTTACAGTGTGTAGGCGCGTCACCGGTAGTGGAACCTGATTTTATCAGAGGTTATATTACCCAGAATGCATCTTATTTGTTATGTTCGGATGGATTCAGACATAAGATAAGCGGAGATGAGATTATGGCGAAACTCAGTCCGCTGGCAGCACCAGATGAAGATAAGATGAAAGAGGGCTGTATTTTTTTAACAGATCTTGTAAAGTACAGGAAGGAAACAGACAATATAACAGTATTGCTGGTCAAGGCTGAGTAGTGGGGAGATAAGATGACAGAATTAGGAACAGTATTAGATGGAAAATATGAAATACTGAAAAAAGTTGGTCAGGGTGGAATGTCAATTGTTTATCTGGCGATGGATAACCGTCTGAATAAACAGTGGGCTGTAAAAGAGATAAAGAATGATGGTTCCAAGAGTGTAGAAACACTTTTAAAAGGATTGGAGCGCGAAGCAAATATCCTGAAAAATGTGGATCATCCGGTATTGCCTCGAATCGTTGATATCATAAATGAGAATGGAACGATTTATGTAATCATGGATTTCGTAGAAGGTAAGCCGTTAAATGAAGTTCTGAAGGCAGAGGGTGCACAGAAGCAGTCCGATGTAATTGAGTGGGGTCGTGCGCTTGCCAGTGCACTTGATTATCTGCACTCCATGAATCCACCGATCATATACAGAGATATGAAACCATCCAATGTTATGTTAAAGCCGGATGGTTCAGTAAAGCTGATCGATTTTGGAACAGCAAAAGAGTACATAATTGAAAATAACGCAGATACGACAGCGCTGGGTACCAGAGGATATGCAGCACCGGAGCAGTTCGGTGATGCGCAGGGACATGGTATCTATAATACTGATGCCAGAACGGATATTTATAATCTGGGTGCGACGCTGTATCATCTGGTAACCGGAAAGAATCCATGTGAGCCACCATATGAGATTAAACCGATCCGTCAGTGGAATCCAATGCTTTCATCTGGTCTGGAGCAGATCATTATCAAGTGCTGCCAGTCAAATCCAAATGACAGATATCAGTCCTGTTCAGAACTTCTGTATGCGTTGGATCATTACAATGAGTTGGACAATGAGTACAGAGCAAAGGCAAAGAAAAAGCTGGTTACATTTGGCGTGATGGCAGGATTATCCCTTCTGTCTGTTGGCTGTGCCATTTTTGGCGGGGTAAAGAAGAATGAGATCAAGGAGAAGAACTACAGCAACAAGATACTGGAGGCAGAGGATGCGCTGCAGGATAATGATATAAATGGAGCAATCAAGATCTATAAAGAAGCAATTGCTCTGGATGAATCATCCTCAGATGCCTATCTGGGACTTCTTGATACGTATGCATATTATTATGATATGGATCAGAACACTGACACTGTGTCCGAGAACGTGGACAGTGGAGCAAAATTAGGTGCACGTTATGTCACCAAGTATATTGACAAGGTAAATGCAGATGTTGTCTATGAGGTTGCGATCATTTATTACAACGAAATCCAGGATTACAAAGCTGCAATGCAGTATTTTAATCAGGTAAATGATTCGGCAAACTTCCCGGATGAGACAGCACAGGCTGCATACTATTCGGCAATTTGCGAGAATAAGATCAAGAAGAATTCCAATTTTGCAAACAGTAAAGAGAATCTGGTTAATTTTGAAACTTATAACAGTGAGGAACTGGAAGATACAAATCCAAGCAAATATGTAAATTATCTGAATATCGCTTCTATCTATGTTGATAATCTGGGAAGTGATACGGCAGATATGCCGCAGAGAACGATTGCATTGCTGACGGAGGCAAACGAAAAGCTGGATGAAAACAGTACAGCGCTTTCCAATGCACTTCCGGAGGATCGTAATGTAAAATATTACACGGCACAGTATGCGAGAATCCTGTATTCCGTATATTCCTATCAGGCAAAGAATACAAATGTAGATGCAGAGAAGGAAAACTATTATCTGAGTGCAATCGACTCACTTAACCGTTATCTGGCAAGTATCGATATCACGGATCCAAATCTTCCGGATACAACAAAGAAATCATATGTAAAATATATGAAGGAAGAAGCGGAAACTTACATAGCGCTTGAAAAGATCAGCGACAATAAGGATTATTATGATCAGGCTGAAAAGGTATACAGTTCCGCAGAGAGCAGCATGGGAACGGTTGATAATGCAGCCGATATTTATGTCAGTCATCTGACATATCTGTATGACCGGTATTCCGGAGAATACGGATCCAATCCGAAACGCTGGAAGCAGGATGGCATCCAGAAGATCAAAGCGGTATACGATGCGGGCAGTAAGATCAATATTCTTGTCTCCCGTGGTAATAATGAATGGAACTCGTTGATCGTAAACTCTGCAATTTCTGATATTATAAATGGAAATACTGCAGTGACAGGGAGTGAGGAGTGATAACAATGAATGAAACGATATGTAATGTAATGTTATTCGGCGGTATAGCTCTTGCAGTTGTCTTTGCAGTGATAGCAGTTATATTATTTGTAAAACTGGATATCCCGAAGGTGATCGGAGATCTTTCCGGAAGCACAGCCAGAAAACAGATCAAAGAGATCCGCGAAAAGGGTTATGAAAGCTTACAGGGAAGCGGTGCTTCCAAAAAAGATGCGATCAAATCAAAGGGCAGTACCAGTAAGATCGAGGTGCGTGATATCAAGGGCAAGTCAGCATCCGAAGAAGTTTCCAGGAAAGGAAATGAGAGATATAAGAAGGCTGTGGATGAGTTGAATAAGAGCAGAAGCCATCATCATACCAGACCGGAAGAAGCAGATTCTGAGAAAGCAACCGATATCCTGAGACCGGAAGAGGATTACGAAAAAGAAACCGACATCCTGAGACCGGAAGAGGATTACGAAAAAGAAACCGACATCCTAAGACCGGAAGAGGATTATGAGAAAGAAACTGATGTCCTGAGATCAGAGGAGGATTATGAAAAAGAGACCGATGTTCTTCGGGCGGATGATGAATATGAGCGTGAGACTGATATTCTGACATCAGAGGATGAAGCAGATGCGGCAACGGATGTCTTAAGTACAGACAGTGATGCAACAGACGTATTAAGCACCGATGATGATGCAACCGATGTTCTCACTATGGATACAGAAGCTTCTGACAGTAGTGAGACCGATATACAGGGTGAAGAAGCTGAGAAATTCCCACTGTTAGTTGATGTTGTTGTAGTTCATACGGATGAATCGATATAGAAGGGAGTGACCAAAATGAAGAAAAACAAATATTTACATCGTTTTGTGGCTTTGGTCATGACGGCGGTTATGCTGTTATCACTGGTGGTAATTGATAACAGAATCGGAATGAAAGCAGAAGACGAATATACAAAAGAAGTGATCAATCTTGAAACGTATATTCCCAAAAAAGTTACATATAAGAAAAATAAAGATGGAAGCGTAAAGACAGGCAGTGTAGAAGAGGTTGAGATTTCTGTTCCGGAAGAGACTGCTGTCACATTTAAGGGTGACTACCTGATGCAGGAACTGGATGCATCTGATAAGAAGCAGATTATAGCAACATCCTGTGATGCATCTGATAAGAAGACCACAAAGCAGGCTTCGGAGATCGAGGAGATCCGGATCACAGATTCAGAGGATGAATATCAGTATGCAGTGTATAAAGCAGCAGATGAGAAGGATACTTATGAATTTGCGGGGATAATACGTGTATATGGAGAAAATGCTGAAAATGGGGATAATCTATCTGTTGCTGGACCAACTATGCATATTTCAGCAGAGGCGGGAAATAAAAGCATTCCACAGATAAATGATAAAAATGGAGATAGTTTTTATTATGCTGAAAAAGGGGATGTTGTGTCTGTAAAGGGGTATGTGTCAGATGGAACGGAACAGGTTGACGGATATATAAAACAGACACCGGAAGATCCGGCGGATATTGTTAAACTTACATATACATTAAATGGTGGAAATGAGAAAGAAATACCAATCGGTAAAGATGGTGGAGCCTTTGATGTAAAGGTTCCGGAATCCGGATCATATGTATTTACAGCATATAGCAGGGAAGGAAAAAAGGTATTTATTCCGGTGACGATCCGGTATACTTCAGATATCCGGATTCAGGATGTAACGGTAGATGAAGATTCTGAATTAAAGATTACGGAAGGGATACTTGGTGAGTTCCTGAATAAAAAGGGTGATGGTATTCGTGTAACGGTATCGGCGCTTGAGGATATAGGCGACAGTAATTTTGCAGATCTGGATCTGGAATATTGTTTTGTGAATGGAACGACCATGAATAACTGGCAGTCGGTATGTATGGATAAAGATGGAGATACCGGTATCTGCAGTAAAACGGTATTGATTCCGAAATCGTCTGTAGCAGGTGCGGATTATAAAGTAATCTTCAGAGTCACAGATCATATATATGAATCTATCGGTACTTACAAATTTGATGAAAATGGATCATTTGTATATATCGATGAAAAAGCACCAGAAATTACAAAGGGCTCTTTCCGTGGCATAAAGGGAAACGATAGTGCAACGATTTCGATCCAGAATTATACATATGATGCAGATACATGGTTCAGTGGTGCAGAACTGACAGGAGTAGCGGCAGTTGAGGATTATGCACCGATCGATACGGCAAGGATCAGCCTTGATGGTGAGATCATTGAAACTGTAACAGATATATCAGCAGATGCAAATCAGTATTCTTATATATATGATGATATTACGATTTCCGAACTGACAGATAAAGCAGGAAAACATACAGTCTTATATGAGGCAGTAAACCGCCTTGGTCAGATCGGTACCAAAGAGATTACATTTAATCTGGATCCAAAAGCACCACAGGCACTTATCCTGAGTCAGGTAAATGGTGGTGTATCACTGCAGGATCAGGCAGAATATACTGTAACAGCCAAGACAGGAGAGACTTTGATATTCCGGATTTCTGATGCTGACAGTCAGATCGATACGGCTAAAACAAAGGTCTATGTAAATGATGAGGAAGTTACATTGACCGGAGATGAGCTGTCACTGCCGGATGCTGGTGTATATAAAGTAACACTTGACGCATATGACTGTGCGGGAAATATAACAAAGAAAACGGTAACCGTTTATGTGAATAAAGAAACATTACAGGATTCTTTGACAGTTTCCTCTGAGGGGAAAACAATAGATGCAAAGGATCAGGCACTGGTATATGCCGGACATAATGGAAGTGCAACAACGGTTACATATAAAGTAACAGGTCTGGATCTGGATGCCGATGATATTGTAAAGACGGTAACAAGAAAGGCTCCGGATTCCGCAGCGTCTGCTGCCGGTATTGAAGTAGCACCGTCCAGAACAGATATATCAGCAAATGGAAATCTGAAAACCGTTACACTGACCTATGATCTGACGACAGAGGGTGTGTATGCATTCCACTTTACATCAAAGCATCATTATGTGGCTGCGAATGAAGATGCAAACACAACGGATGCATCCATTCAGGTGTTATATGACAAGACAGCTCCATCAATAGCAGCAATGGAATTTGCCGGAGCAAAGGCATCAGCAGATGGTATTTATTATTTCAGTAAAGATCCTTCCATTCATATAACGGCTGAGGATGCGTTTTCACTGGGTGATTACAAGGTCACAGATCAGGTGGGAAATACCATTCTTACAGGAAATATAGCTGCGAATGGGGATAAAACATTTGATAAAACACTTGTATTAACAAATGGAATTGAAGAGAATAAGATTTATACGATCATATTCTATATCAGTGATAAATCAGGAAATATTGCAACAAAATCCAATGAAAATGGGGTTGCATACCGGTTTGCGGTTGATACTGAAAAGCCAGCGGTTGATATTGCAGATAAAGAATCCACAAACAGTCTGAAGCTTACGCAGTACTGGAATGGTTCAGATGTAACAGTAAAGGCGTCTGCATCTGATAATTTTCTGATCAGCAGGATTACTGCATCAGCAACCTGTGACGGCAAGGCTGTTGCAGATCAGGAGCAGAAGATGGATCTGGAGACTGAAACGATCGGTCAGACCATGAATGCATCCTTTATTTACAAAAAAGCCGGTGTATATGAAGTTACAGTAACAGCATATGATGAGGTTGGCAACACAAAGACTGCAAAATGTACCTTTGTTATCGACAATGAACTGGCAGATATCAGCTTCTCCGGTATTCCGGTAAGTGGTGTTTATAAAAATGATGGTACACAGACGATTACTGTTAAGGCAGCAGATGATTATGGCATTGCAGCTTCCGATGTGGTTGTGAAGGTAGTGTATGAAACTTACGACTATGATGCAACGACAGGTGCCGGAGTAAAGGGTGAAGAGATCATCACAGCAAAGAACAGCTCGGATCAGACAGTTACAGCTACGATCAAAAACTGTAAGGTTATTGATGGAAAGCCAATGAAATATTACATTGCGGTAAGTGCAACTGATAGATCCGGCAACAGCTCAGAAAAGAGAAGCAAGACCTTCTATTATGATCCATATAAACCGGAAGTAACGGTAGAACCGGCAATCGCGGGTACCGGAACAAAGTATTATAATGACAAGGTCAGATTCAATATTACAGTGGCAGAGCAGTTTGAACTTGGCGCAAATGTATATGTGTTAAATACAGACGACTATAAGAACTGCAAATCAGAAGCCGATTATGCTGCAAAAGCATATAAGACATTTTCTTATAAAGATGTAAAGCAGAAAACATTTGGTTTCACTGTATCAAAGGCTGACCGGTATAAATGGACGGTTGTAGCAGTAGATGCATCCGGAAATGCAGCAACAGTATCCGATATCCGGTTCACGATCGATACAGAGAAGCCTCTGGTCGAGATTGAAGGTGTTCCGGATGACAAGAAGTCAACCGGTACAACGATCCGTGTCGTGATCACAGATAATGAGAGACTGGATCCGGAAAGCTTTAAAGTCGTTGAGTGTTATAAATATTTTGATGGTACAGAATACATTGAGAAGGAACTCAAGATCAAGCAGGTAGGTGCAAAGGAATTAGAGGCATCTGCATACTGCGGACAGAAGAGCGGCAAGGCATGTTCTTATGTATTTAAGGTAACCGGTAAAGACAGAGCCGGAAATGATGTGGAATATGAAATCAATGATTCCAGATTCAAGGTCGATTCCACACTTCCGGATATCGTGCTGGATCGCTATCCGGATTCTGAGAATGATGGTTACTACAACAAGAACGTAAGCTTCAAGTTCACAGTAACAGAGCAGTTTCCATTAAAAACGAAGATCACAGTAAGTGATAAGAACAAGGACGTGAATGGAGACGAAGATGAGACATACGTTCTGAATGAGACAACCGGAACTTACACAGTAAAGAGAAAAACACCTGGTGTATATAACCTGACGATCAAGGCAGTGGATGCATTTGGAAATGTAAACTATGTAAGAGATATTAAGTTTGTGATCGATAAGGAAAGCCCGGTAGCGACAATTGAAGGTGTACCGGAGAATGGTCTGACACAGGGTACAAATGTGAAGATCACAGTTACAGATAATCAGAAGCTGCTGTTGAAGGATTTCCAGATCACAGAGTATTACAAATGCTTTGATGAAAGCAAATATACACAGAAGAAGCTGGCGATCAAGAAGGTGGATGGCAAGACACTGGAGGCTTCTGCATATTGCGGTCAGAAGAAGGGAAAAGCCTGCTCCTATTACTTCAAGGTAACAGGAACGGATAAGGCAGGCAATAAGGTTTCATACGATGTAGCAGGTTCCCGCTTCAAGGTAGATGCAACAAAGCCGAAGGTAACGATCACACCACGGCTGGAGCAGACAAATGACGGTTATTACAATAAAGATATCGCATTTGACATAGCAGTAGAAGAACAGTTTGCCGAAACACACGAGATCGTGGTTTCCGATAAGAATAAAGATACAAATGGTGATGCAGATGACACTTTCACAATGAAGGGAACGAGCGGAACCTATACAGTGAAACGGAATGCACAGGGAATTTATAATCTGAGGTTACAGTTACGGATGCATTTGGAAATGTAACAGAGGATGAGGCTGCATTTGTAATTGATAAGACAAAGCCTACGATCGGAATTGCAACTGTGAATAAGCTGAATAATGGAAATGTAGCACTTAATGTGAACCTTGCAGATAATTATAAAGGAAAGTCCTATACCGTACATGTAAAACGGAAGGATGCTTCCGGTGCAGTTGCATATGACGGAGATTACAGAACAGTAGAATGGAATAACACTTCTGTAAATCCGGAGATCGTATTCTCAGATGAGGGCGATTATGAGATCACTGTTTCTGCGGATGATAAGGCTGGTAATGAACAGATCGCAGAGAATGTATCCTTCCGGATTGATAAGACAGCACCTGTATTATCGATAACAGGTGTTGCAGATTCACAGAATACATCCTGTACGGCGACACTGACAGTAAATGAGGCATTTGCATTCTCTTATGATGGAGAAGCAATGAACAGTGCTGACATTACGGCAACGATTACCAAAAAGACGGATGGAACAGGAGCATCAACAGTTGCAACCTTAAATACCGGTAATTTCTCGTCCGGTAATCCGCATACTGCGACCTATACCTTTGATGAAGATGGTGAATATACAATCACTTTTAATGCAAAGGACATGACAGGTAATGTTGCAACGGCTGTTACTAAGACATTCAAGGTAGATAAGACAGCACCAGAGCTTAAGGTATCAGCAGTGAACAGCAAGAACAGTGCCGTAAATGAGTATGAGACAGTTGGTGGAAGCTCTGTAAACAACACAGATTATGTAGATATGAACATAGAAGTAACAGAGTCCTTCTTTGCTTCGAATAAGGTAAATATATCTGTACAGAAGGATGGCGAGGACGTATCTTCCTCTTACTTTACAAACTTTGGCAGTAATGCGGCAGTCAGCCGTGGAAGCCAGAGATTTGATGAGGATGGTGTATATACCATAGCAGTTACAGCAGAAGATGCACTTGGCAACAAGCAGATGATTACAACATGGTATTTACGGTAGATAATACACCGCCAACAATTGACAAGACTGCAAAGATGGCTGAATTTACTGAGAGAAGATCAGAAGATGGAGAACTTCTTCTGAACAGTCAGGATTTTGCGGATATCAAGGAAAAGGGATATGATGCACTCTGGTCAGTTAATGATACATCTGTATTTAAGGCAAGTGTAAAGCTGGATGGTATTGATTTTGTAGATTTCTCAGATCTGACAGATGGATATCATACAATGACGATTTCCGTTACCGATGAGGTTGGTCATGTGACAACTGAAACATTTGACTTTACCTATGATGGAACAGCACCTCGTATCATTATCACAGGCGTTGATGATAAGAGCGTTGTAAGAAATCCGTTTACCATGAAGATCGGTCTGGAAGATGCAGATGATATGCTGACAGAGATCGTGATCAACGGAGATACTATTGATCCGGCACTGTATGAGGATACGAATTCGTATGAGTTCCAGGTTGAGAACTATGGTAATTATAAGGTTCGGGTATCTGCAAGAGATACAGCGGGAAATGTTACATCGACCTATGACAGTGCAACAGATGAGGTATTCTCCTTCCAGTTAAAGGAAAAGACATCACCGATCCTGATCGTTATCATTATTCTTGCAATTCTTGCAGTTGTGGCAGTGATCCTTCTTCTGATCATGAAAAAAAGAAGAAACAGCCACAGTAGTAAATAAAACATGACTATAGAAAGAAAGGGACCACGCCCGAACAGGCGTGGTCTTTCAATGAGGTGACATAAATGGCATTAAGAGCGGTAGCATTTGATATGGATGGAGTCCTGATCGATTCCGAGAAGGTATACAGAATGTGCTGGTTGAAGAATGGATTGTCCATCGGTATCCCGGAGAATGAGATGTCGAAGATCTGTGACCGGATGGCAGGTGGAACCAAGAAGACAAATGCACATGTGATGAAAGAAAAGATGGGCGAGGATTTTGATTATCTTGCATTCAGACAACGTACAGTGGATATGGTCGAAGCATATATGAATGAGCATGGTGTTGAATTAAAGCATGGCGTGATCGAGACACTAAAGACTTTAAAGGCAAGAGGGATCAAGATGGCGGTTGCAACCTCGACGGATCGGGAACGGGCAGAGGATAAACTGGTTCGAAGCGGACTGCTTCCGTATTTTGATGATGTGATCTGTGGGGATGAGATCGAGCGCGGAAAACCATACCCGGACATCTATCTGAAAGCCTGTGAGAAGCTTGGTACGAAGCCGGAGGAGACAGTTGGAGTAGAGGATTCCATTAATGGTGTGACAGCCTCCCACGATGCAGGGCTGTATACCCTTATGGTGATCGATCTGATCCAACCGGATGAAGAAACGAAGAAGAAAGCAGACCGTATCAGCAACGATATATTTGAGCTGACGGAATTATTTGAAGACTGATGAAGCAGTTTGACTTCGAAAATGACATCTGAAAATGATTGATATAGCAGAATAGAGAATGATCTCTGGAATGAAAGAAAACCTTCCGGCATATAGTAGTGTCAGGAGGTTTTTCTATGATTACAGGACAGAAAATTTTCAGCCTTTTAAAGGCACTTGCGGTATCTTACATAATAACGGCAATCCTGCTGCTTATAACGGCATTCCTCATGTACAAGCTGGGACTGGGTGATACGGTGATTCATCTGAGTATTATCATCATTCATGGCATCTCTGTATTCCTTGGTGGTTTTCTTACCGGCAAGATGGTAAAGGAGCAAAAATATATCTGGGGATTAATGCTTGGAGTGTGTTATGTTTTGGTGATCGGTATTGTATCTTTCATTATGAACGGTACGATCCATATCTCTGCCGGAGGGACATTGACGAATGTGATCCTGTGTCTGGCGGCCGGAATGCTTGGCGGAATGCTGGGTTAGAGACAAGTTTTTCGTAAAAATACTTTGACTTTAAAGCATGTTGTGTTATAATTTCGCTATATGACATAAAAAGGAGAAGTGTACCTATGAAGAGAATAAAGACACTCACAAACAGAACAATGAAGAACACAATGGTTAAGGGCGGATGCGGCGAATGCCAGACATCATGTCAGTCAGCTTGTAAGACATCATGCACAGTCGGAAATCAGAGCTGTGAGAATGCTGAGAACAAGTAAGAGATCATTGTAGACAGACAACCACAAAGGGGACCGTCAAACAAATGACAGTCCTCTTTCGTTGCGTGTCAGAAAAATTAATTCACAAGATGGGAGAATTTGTATGGTACATCAGTACAAAAGTAATGGATATAATATCGTACTCGATGTATGTAGTGGGTCTGTTCACGTAGTGGATGACCTTGTGTATGATATTATTGCAAATTACGAAAATCATACAAAAGAACAGGTAATAGAATTGCTGCCATCCTATGATAAGGATGAAGTATCGGAAGCCTATGACGAGGTAACCGGCCTGGTAGAAGACGGAACACTATTTACAGAAGACATATTCAAAGATTATATCATTGATTTTAAAAAGAGAAAAACAGTGGTAAAGGCTCTGTGTATCAATATTGCACATGACTGTAATCTTGCATGCAGATATTGTTTTGCAGGAGAAGGTGAGTACAAGGGTGACAGAGGTCTGATGCCACTTGACATAGCAAAGAAATCTCTGGATTTCCTCGTTGCCAATTCCGGTAACCGTGTAAATCTTGAGGTCGATTTCTTCGGCGGTGAGCCACTTATGAACTGGGATGTCGTAAAAGAGACCGTTCGATATGGAAGAAGCCTGGAGGAGAAGCATAATAAGAAATTCCGTTTCACACTGACAACAAACGGTGTGTTGTTAAATGATGAGGTAATGGAATTTGCCAATAAAGAGATGGCAAATGTCGTATTATCCATCGACGGAAGAAAAGAGATTCATGATTACATGCGTCCGACCAGAAATGGAAAGGGAAGCTATGATCTGTTACTTCCAAAGTTTCAGGAATTTGCAAAGAAGCGTGCCGGAAAGAGTTATTATGTAAGAGGCACTTATACGCATAACAATCTGGATTTTTCAAAGGATGTATTACACATGGCAGATCTTGGATTTGACCAGATCTCCATTGAGCCGGTTGTATCTCTGCCGGACGAGCCTTATGCGATAAAGGAAGAGGATATCCCATATCTGTTAGATCAGTATGATATCCTTGCAAAAGAGATGATCAAAAGACATAAAGAAGGAAGGGGCTTCAATTTCTTCCACTTTATGATAGATTTGACAGGGGGACCATGCGTGGCCAAACGTCTGTCGGGGTGTGGTTCAGGTACAGAATATCTGTCAGTTACACCATGGGGCGACCTTTATCCGTGCCATCAGTTTGTCGGTGAGGATGGGTTCTGCATTGGAAATGTAAATGAAGGTATTACGAAGCCGGAACTTGTTGATGAGTTTAAGCTCTGCAATGTCTATGCAAAGGACAAGTGTAAGGACTGTTTTGCAAGATTCTATTGTAGCGGTGGCTGTGCGGCGAACTCATATAAATTCCATGGAAATATATTAGATGCGTATGATATCGGATGTGAACTTCAGAAGAAGCGTATCGAATGTGCGATCATGATCAAAGCCGCATTAGCAGATGAAGAAGAAAATCAATAAGGAGGACAAAGGTAAATAAGATGAAGAAAGCAAGAAAAAAAGCCATATGGGTATTGATCCTGTTCCTGCTTGTGCTTGCGGGTTCCATCTACGTTGCATTGTTTGGTGTAGGCGACAGAGGAAAAGCAAAGTATATCAGCCTTGGACTTGATCTGAAGGGTGGCTTAAGTGTAACCTATGAGATTCAGGATGAGGATTACAGTGATGCAGATGTTCAGGATACGATCTATAAGCTGCAGAAACGTATTGATTCCCATACAACAGAGCATAACGTATATTCAGAGGGAAATGGTAAGATCACTGCCGAAATTCCGGGTGTAACAGATGCAGATGCAATTCTGGAAGACCTGAGTATCGAAGGTAAGTTAGAGTTCTTAGATCCTGAGAATTATGAATTATGGTCACAGGGCAAGGAATATACTCCAGCTCTTACCGGTGATGATATTAAGGGTGCAGATGCCAAGATTGATTCTACAGAGACCGGTGATGACAATGTAGTACAGTTGTCATTCACAACAGCAGGTGCTCAGAAGTTTGCAGATGTAACAACAGCAAATGTAGGAAAGATCGTCTATATCGTATATGATGGTGAAGTTGTAAGTGCACCAACTGTACAGCAGGCAATTACAGACGGAAATGCTGTTATCAACAGCATTTCAACATATGAAGAGGCAGACAGCCTTGCTACTACGATCCGTATCGGTGCATTGCCACTGACACTGAAGCAGGTACGTTCTAATATTGTCGGAGCAACTCTTGGTTCAGAAGCAGTATCAACAACGATCAAAGCAGGTATCATTGGTATTATCTGTATCTTCATTATCATGATCTGCGTATTCAGAATTCCGGGTCTGATCGCATCATTATCATTGACACTTTATACATTTATGATCTTACTTGTTATGAACCTGTTCAATGTTACATTGACACTTCCGGGTCTTGCAGGTATCATCCTTTCTGTAGGTATGGCGGTCGATGCGAACGTCGTTATCTTTACACGTATTAAAGAAGAACTGGCAACAGGTGCTTCTGTTAAGCAGTCTGTAAAAGCCGGATTCCATAATGCGTTATCAGCGATCATCGATGGTAACGTGACAACCCTGATCGCAGCACTTGTGCTTGGTATCTTCGGAACCGGTACGATCAAGGGATTTGCAATCACACTGGCAATCGGTATCGTATTATCTGTATTCACAGCACTTGTTATCTCTCAGATGGTACTGAATGCACTTGTAACACTTGGCGTAACAGATGTAAAATATTTTGGAAAAGCAAAAGAGCCTGGTAAGGTTAATTTTGTAAAGGGTGGTAAATATTGTATTATCGCTTCTGTTCTTGTCATCGTGATCGGCTTCTGTTTCATGCCGATCTTTGCAAAGACAAAGGGAAGTGCATTGAATTTAAGTATTGATTTTGCAGGTGGTACATCAATCACAGCAGAATTTGACAAAGCATATTCATTATCTGAGGCAGAGAAAGACATTGTTCCTGTTATCGCTGAGGCAGCAGGCATCAGTGAGGCAGATATCTCTGTTCAGACTGTTTCCGGTACAAATGAGATCGTATTCAAGACCACAGAGCTTACGACTCAGGGTGATGATTCTCAGTTGACAAAGGTAACAGCTGCACTCAGCGAGAAGCTCGGTGCGACAGTAACAAATTCCGATAATATCAGTGGTTCAGCCAGCAGCGATATGACAAGGGATGCATTCCTTTCTGTAGCACTTGCAGCCGTTCTGATGCTCATCTACATTGTAATCCGTTTCAAGGATGTGAAGTTTGGTGTAAGTGCGGTATTAGCCCTTTGCCACGATGTAGCTATGGTATTTGTTCTGTATATCTTACTTCGGTTATCCGTTGGTAATACCTGTATCGCATGTATGCTGACAATCTTCGGTTACTCGATCAATGCAACGATCATCGTATTCGATCGTATCCGTGAGAATATCGCAAATGCAGGAACAAAGAAAGATTACAAGCATATCGTTAATTTAAGTATTAACCAGACGATCACCAGAAATATTTATACATCCTTAACAACATTTGTTACGATCTTCGTATTATATGTAATGGGTGTAGCAGCGATCAAAGAGTTCGCATTTACTCTGATGGCCGGTGTCGTAATCGGTGCTTATTCTTCTATCTGTGTAACTGGTCCATTGTGGTACTACTTCAAGACCGGATTTGGTAAGAAGAAGGATGCTGCAAATGGCAAGAACAGCAAGAAAGCGGTAGAGAAGAAGAAAACAGCAAAGGCGCAGTAATTAGCTGTCGTCGATAGAATGAAAAACAGACAAGTATGTAGGATTTACATATTTGTCTGTTTTTTCGTTGTGTTACAGGAATGTTTATGCTGTGTGTTATTAAAATTAATACATAATGACAATGCATTGACGGGTGATAAAAGCTGTGATATGTTGAAGCAAAGGAGGTGCATGATTGAAACAATGAAACGATTTGAAGCGGTTATATTTGATATGGATGGGGTTATATTCGACTCGGAGCTGCTGGTTATAAAGTGTTGGCAGGTCGTTGCGGATAAATATGGAATCAAGAACATAGAAGACACTTGTCACAAATGTCTGGGACTGAATAAGGATGCGACCAAAGAACTGATGCTTGGGGTGTATGGAGCAGATTTTCCTTATGATGAGTATAAGGCGGAGATGTCGGCACTGTTCCATGAACAGGCGGCGGGAGGAAAGCTTCCGATGAAACCGGGAGTTACCGGTCTGTTGCAGACATTAAAAAAGAATGGAAGAAAGGTTGCGCTGGCATCTTCTACCAGGAAAGCAGTTGTCGAACAGGAGCTTCGGGATGCAGGTATCCTTCCGTATTTCGATCGGGTAATTTGCGGAGATATGGTAAAGCGGAGCAAACCGGAGCCGGATATCTATCTGGAAGCATGCAGACAGATCCATGTGATGCCGGAGCAGGCATACGCCATAGAGGATTCTTATAATGGTATCCGTTCTGCACATGCAGCGGGACTGCATCCGATCATGGTGCCGGATCTTGCACCGGTCACGGAAGAAATGCAGGAGCTGTCGGATGTCATTCTGGATTCCCTGACCGAAGTAGAGAAATATCTGTTTTTATAAAGAATTAAATCTTTCAATCGGGAATTAAGTTTTATAATCAGGAATTAAGTCTTATAATCGGAAATTAAGTTTTACATTTTACTAAAAAGATATATAAAAACGCTTGACCTTAAGTTCACTTTAAGTTGTAGAATATGTCTAGCATAAAGTTTAACAAGGAGACAATATGTATACAAATACTTTAACATTGGCAAATGGTGTAGAAATTCCACAGTTAGATCTTGGAACCTGGTTTATAGACGATGGAGACATGGCAGATGCAGTTAAGGCGGCTGTGAAGCTTGGTTATCGTCATTTTGATACAGCACAGGCATATGGCAACGAGCAAGGCGTAGGGGAAGGAATCAGAACCTGCGGTATTCAGTGTGATAAGCTGTTTGTTGTATCAAAGGTCGTTGCTGAACATAAGACCTACGAAGAAGCCTCCACTGGAACTGTTAGAATACTGCCAGAAGAACGGAATCGCAGTTGAGGCATATTCACCGATCGCTCATGGTGAGATCCTTCATGAACCGGAGATTGAAGTTATGGCTGCAAAATACAATGTATCTGTTCCACAGCTCTGTATCCGTTATACCTTACAGCTTGGAACGAGCTCATTACCAAAGACAGCAAATCCTGCACATATGGAGAGCAATGCACAGGTTGATTTTGAGATCAGCGCAGAAGATATGGAACTTCTGAAGCATTTCAAGCATATCGAAAGCTATGGTAAGAGCGGTGGTTTCCCGGTATACGGAGGTAAGCTGTAATTCCATGTTAGGGAAAATACACTTCCCTGAGAGGAGTTGTCTGATACTGTAAGTTCAGCGCTATGAAGATCTGCTATGCTTTTTGCGATACTGAGACCCAGACCAAAGTGTGTTTTGTGATTGTTGCGCTTTGAATAGAAGGTTTCAAATATGTGCGGTTTATCTTCATCGCTTATGCCCGGACCCGTATCTGCCACGGTATAGCACAGTCGTTTATTCTGCGTGGATACAGACAGGGAGACATGACCGTTTGTTGTGCAGGATATCGCATTATCAACCAGAATGGAGATGCATTGAAGTATTCTGTCCTTATCCATACAGCAAAGAGGAAGCGGATCATCCGGCAGAGAAACAATAAGGTCGAGATTCTTCTGAATCGCGACAGGCTCGAAACGATCATAACATTCAATAATAATATCTTCCGGCTGGGTATCTTTAAAGTTTTCCCGGCCGGATTTTTTTATGTCTGCAAATGTGAGAAGATTATTTATCATATCTGTTATCCGGTTACATTCTCTGTCTGCTGTGGATAAATAGTCTTTGTCAGCCGGACTTAGATGATTGCCGGAGAGTCCGTTGAGACAGGATTTTATAATGGCAAGGGGAGTTTTTAATTCATGCGAAGCCACAGCAATAAAAAGATCCTGTTTCTGATAGGCTTCATTTACCGGTATAAGAATCTTCTTCATGAAAAAATATGACACGATAGACAACAGGATAATTGCGATCACCGTTACGATCAAAAACAGAATACTCATCTTTATTTTGTATGCAGAGATGAGAGCATTGTTGTATACCGTATGTATGGTATAGTAGGTGCCCCCTATATTTATAATGCTGTAGCTGTTCCAGTAATCCGTATGGTCATATCGGACAGTATAAAATCGGCGGTGGCTGTCTCCTTTGTTTATGGTACTGTAATAGTCATCCCAATATTCAGACTGCATATAAGGCGATGCGGACTGAAGGATGGCTTTACTTTCTTTGAAAGCCTCTGTCGATAAGACCTTTTTATCATTTCGCAGTATATCGATATTAAGGTTTTTGGTGTTGTATTCATTAAGAATGTTCATATCGATAATATTTGTCTGGTTCAGATAGGAATATAACAGATTTGTATCTTTAGAGTAGGAAGCATATGTGCTGTTTGAATATTCCTGCACGACAGCATAAAACAGCAATATGGACATGGTTGCGAGGATTATAGTTATGACAGAGGATAGAAATACAGTGAGTTTTTTCCTGAGCTGTTCTATCATTTTGGTGATTCCTCCTTTTCATATACAAGGGTATAACCGCTTCCGTATACTCCCTTTATCGTAATTCGGCTGTGAACCGTTTTCAGTCTGTTCCTCAGAAAATAAACATAATTCAGGATATTTCCATTTCCAACATTGGAATTAAGCCCCCATATAGCTTCGATAATCTCGTCATGGCTGACAAGTTTACCGGCTGATCTGAGCAGCAGCTCAAATAGCTGGGATTCCCGATTTGTGAGCTGGACAGACCGGCCGTCACATTGGATCGTGCGGCTGTCTATGAGATAATTGATATCACCATAAGAATAGTCAAATGAATGGATCTGGTGGGATCTGCGGTAAAGAGCATTTATTCGTGCCAGTAATTCATCAAATTCAAATGGCTTAACGATATAGTCGTCAGCACCCAGTGAAAAAGCTGCTGTTTTGTTTTCAAGTGTGCCGAGGGCGGTAAGCATTATGATGGGAATTGAGATTTTGTCAAAATATAGTTGGTTTAAAATATCAAGACCTGACTTATCAGGCAGCATCCAGTCAAGCACAATTATATCGATATCAACACCTGAATATATCAGTTCAGTGCATTGTTTTCCAGTTGTACACAGGTATACGGTGATACCATGTGCTTCCATTTGTCTTTTTAGTACTTTTCCCAGATCTGTATCATCTTCTACGAGCAGCAGTTTCATGTAAATCTCCATTTCCCTATTACGGTATAAAATATCATTAATACAATAAGTATAGTAATTCATTTTCCAGATGTTTAAAAGTAATATATATAATTTAGATGTTTTTTAGACAATCGTGCAGATCGGTGGTGTTACAATCGATATATCGAAAGTGGAAATGATTGTAAAAGTATTTGTAATAAGGGAGGTAGACATGAAACGTATCGGGTTTTATTTAATAATGCTTATTGGCATGATGTTATGCTGGGGTTGTGGGGACCATAAGATAACAGAATCTACAGAGACAGAGGCGGGTTTGTCGGAATACCGGATGGCACAGCTTGATATGACCCAGATCTGTGGATTTGGCAAGGTTCAAGATGAATATGTATGCATCGGAGAAGCTGAAAATGGGGGCTATATCAGGCTGACAGGAGAAAAGCCGGATGGAGATTTCCGGCAGGAAGAACTTAAGCTTGATTCTGTTATGGACGAAACGGATATGATCACGGCAGCAGATATGGATGAAGCCGGGAGCATGTATTTGGCAGTCAGCAGGATGGATGATAAAAGAGATATAACGGGCAGAATCGTGAAGGTGATGCCTGATGATACAGTTCAGATACTGGCAGATCATATAGAAGAAAATGTAAAAAATATCAGACTGACGGCTGATGGATATATCATTGGTTGCGCGGATGGGGTGATACAATGCTTTTCCATGGAAGGGCAGAAGAAATACGAAATAGAAAATTCTGACTATACGGATATCTGTGTAGCTGGTGATAAACTGGTTGTTCTCACAGCACGGGATATAGAGACCTATGATATATCGGATGGTCATATGCTGGAAACGATTACGTCTTTTGATGATACCTTGACGGAAGGACTTGAAGATGCAGCTTCGGAGAAAGGAAAAGATGCACTTAGCTGCAGCAATATCATGAAGTATGATGAAAAGTCTGATCAGATATACATTATGCTTGGAACGGGTTTATTTGCATATAAGCTCTCTGACAAGCTGGGGACAAGGCTTACGACATTTAAAAGTGCTGATATAAGATATGACTTTGTTGTGGAGGATTCGGATACATTTGTAGCTGTCACTGGTGATAAGAGTGGAAATAAGAGGATCGTTGTATATTCATCATCCGATGCATATGCAGCTTATAACAGTACAAAAGAAGCTTCAGACAGCAGAACCGTTACCGTATATTCTCTTTATTACACAGAGAGTTACGAAAATCTGATCACGTGGTATGAAAGTGATCATTCGGATATCACGGTGCAGTACATATGGGGCGTGGATGACCAGAATGGAATATCAGAAAAGGATGCCATAAGTTCTTTAAATACACAGCTTCTTGCAGGAGAAGGACCTGACGTCATTATCATGGATGGATTGAATGTAAAAAGCTATGAGAATACAGGGGTGCTTATGGATCTGTCGCAGGTTCTTGATGATATACAGAAGGAGAATCCATCCTGCCTTAAGAATGTACTTTATACATATAAGAATGAGGATGGTTCAGTATATGCCATACCCGCCATGGAGACATTTACAGCAGTTATCGGGCCGGAGGCTGAGATAAGGAATGTGACCGATGTTCAATCCCTTGTGGCTTATATAAACAGTCAGGACAAACCAGCCGATGGGAATGATCTGTCATTTTACTATTTGGAGTCTTATTTTGATACCCTGTATCCTGTATATGCATCGGAGATCGTTGATATGGAGGAGCATTATGACAGAGAAATGCTAAAGAAATTTCTGGAGGATCTCAGACTTTTATACGACTTAGAGATGGCGAGAACGACGCAGGATCAGATCAATGACTGGACTGCAAGGTTCGGAGCTTATGAGGAAAATATAAAAGACAATTATTCAGGATATATGAGCCCGTTATTTAACCGGGAATGGTCTGGCAGGAAGCTGGCATTTGTGGATATGAAGACGATGAGCGAGGCATGGTTGTTTTACAGCATAAAGGAAGATTCCATGGTTGGAATGGAGGATAACACGGCAAACCGTGATTATGACTATGAACCGTGGGGTACGGATGAGGGAATGATATATGTGCCAAATACAATCCTTGCGGTCAATAGCAAAAAGGAGAACAGGGATAGTGCGGTTGAGTTCGTAAAAGCGTTATTCAGCGCAGAGGTACAGAAAAAGTATTATGGAACAGAATGTGGAAATCCGGTAAATATGGATGGCGTGCGGGCATGGAATGAGGATGCTCTCAGTATGGGAACGCCGGGAGGTGCTATTGAAGTCGGCGGGAATAATTATCTGAACTGGACATATTGGCGGACGGACGAGTATCTGGAAGATTATATAGATAAGTTGAGCAGACTCTGTGTGCCTTCAAATCCGGATGTAAGAATTCGCAGCATGATAAGGGAAAATGCGACTGATTATCTGGAAGGAAATGCGAGCCTTGAGGATACTTTGAATATAATTGATAAATTGTTAAATGTATATCTGAAAGAATAGAAATGGATGGTCAGGGAGGCGTTTTATAATCATGAAGATAGATAGAAAAGAAATGAATGGAACGTCTGAATTTATCATACCGGGATTTGTGGGTATTATGATCTTCGTGATCATACCGCTTGTGGATGTATTTATATCATCGTTTCAGAAATCAGGAACGGGAAGCTTTGCCGGTCTGCAAAATTATGCTCTGGTTATGGAGAATGATGCATTCCGGCTGGCGGCAGGCAACTCTATACGTTTTGAACTTGTGAGTGTACCTTTGCTGATCGTTATCTCGCTGGTAGTGGCTATAGAGGTTCATGGAATGAAAAGTAATATTATGAAATTTGCATTTCTTATCCCGATGGCGATTCCGTCAAATTCCCTCACTGTAGTATGGCGTATATTATTTGATGATCAGGGCGTGGTGAATAATATGATCATAAGGTGGGGACTTGGCGAACCGGTAAGCTTCTTTTCCGGCAGGGCAGTTTTCTGGCTGTTTGTATGCACATTTATATTTAAAAATATTGGATATAACATGTTGATCTGGCTGTCGGGTTTGTCTGTAATTCCGGTGGAGATATATGACGCGGCAAAAGTTGATGGAGCTGGCAGATTTACACAGATCTGGAAGATCACGCTTCCAAATATCAGGAGACCGTTTTTTATCGTGGCTATGCTGTCGGTTGTAAATTCGCTGAAGATTTTTCGTGAACAGTATCTTATGGCAGGAGGATATCCAGATATGATGATATATCAGATTCAGCATATATTTAATAACTGGTTTGAGAAGCTGGAGATCAGTAAGCTGACAGCAGGAGCGGTTCTGACTGCGCTGGTGTTCTTTGGTGTGATATTGATCATAAAGTGTATATGTCTTACAGACTGGTATGGTGTGAAGTTAAAAATCCGTAGGGGATTCTTATTAAGAAAACCAAAGCAACAAGAAAGAGGGGAAGGGTGCAGATGAGATGGGTTTCAAAGGGCGTACATTTGTCCATAAAGTTTTTCGTGCTTATGGGCGCAGCATTGTCCGTTCTGCCATTGGTGTTTCTGATCGGCGGAGCATTTATGGGAGAATCGGAGCTTGAACAGATCGCAGCTCCTGTTATAAGCGGAGGTTCAGGTTATGCTTCCTGGCATTTCATTCCTTTATATCCGACATTTAAGAATATAATCGAGCTGTTGTTTGATACACCGGAATACTATGTGCTTTTCTGGAATTCTGTGAAGATCGTGGGCGTTATACTTATCGGACAGCTTGTGTTTGCTGTTCCTGCGGCGTGGGGGCTTGCCAGAAGCCGGAACAGGCTGTCGAAGATTATATATGGGTTATATGTGTTCTGTATGATCCTGCCATTTCAGGTGACGATGTTATCCCAGTATCTGGTGTTGAACAGGTTGAATATGATAAATACACATTGGGCGGTCATACTGCCATTTGTGTTCTCTACATTCCCTATATTTATTATGTACAGTGCATTTGAACAGGTTCCTGATTCGGTGATAGAGGCTGCCAGACTGGATGGAGCGGGTGGCTTTAAGGTCTTTATCTATATGGCGGTTCCGATAGCAAAAAGAGGGATTCTTGCAGCAGTGATACTGGGATTTCTTGAGTACTGGAATATCGTGGAGCAGCCGGTGGTATTTTTAAAGGACAAATATCTGTTGCCATTATCGGTATATCTGCCGGATGTGACTGGGGGAAGTGCAGGAAAAGCATTTGCATTTGCTCTGTTCAGCTGTATTCCTTCTCTTATCATATTTTATATCGGAAAAGATATTCTGGCAGAGGGCATATCCATAGGATCTGCGGATGACTAATCGCAGGGTAATTTACAGGGAGAAAATGATATGAAACGGAAAAAAGGATTTAGGATCGTAAGAATTATAATAATATTTCTGGTAATCGTTGTTGCAGGAACTGTTATGTCAAGATTTGCAAGCAGCACCTTGACGCCCAAGGTAGAGATTATATATGCATCATCCGGCAGTATATCAAGGGATGTCGTACAGGATGTGATGATCGAGGGCGACAGCAGGGCTCCTGTATACAGTTATCCTGATCTCATGGTTCAGGCAATATATGTGCATACGGGAAGTTATGTAAAGAAAGGAGACAGGCTTATGAAGATCGAGGCAGGAGAGCTTTCATCCATATATCTGACGAAAAAACTTGAGCGGAAGAATCTGAAGGAACAATATGTGTACGCATGGGGAGATGAGAGAGCGTTAGTGGAAGAGAATATTGCGGATGTGGACAGACAGCTGAATTATCTGGAAAAGCTGACCACAAATGAGGGTGTCATATATTCCGAGGTGGAGGGGCTTATATCAGAGGTTCGGGTGGATGTAGGAAGCAGAACCACAGAGGAGGCAGCATTTGTGGTTATGGAGAGCTCGGATGAATATACAGTACGAATCCCGGTAACGAGTGAGCAGAAGCGTTATATAGAAAAAGGAGATAAAGTTATTCTTCATATAAATGATACCAGTGTGAATACGGAAGTAACGGCAGTATACAGTGATACCACAAATGAGCAGGGGTATATCGTGGAGACGGTTATATCCGGTGAACTGGTAAATGTAGGAGACAGTGTTCTGGCAGATATCTCCCATCAGTCTGAGAAATATGATTTTATCGTTCCGGTGTCCGCGATATATGCAGATGTTGTAGGTTCGTATGTGCTTGTAGAGAGATCAAAGGATACGATCCTTGGAACAGAGCTTGTGGCTGCAAAAGTATATGTGACGGTAGGAGATACAAATAATTATGAAGTAGGAATTAAGAAAAGTTCCCTGACAGGCGACGACAGGATCATAGCCAGTTCGGACAAGAAGATCGAAGCAGGGGATACGGTTCGGGAGAAATAGAGGGGTTGACGATGAAACGATTTGTGATTGGTATACTGGGAGCTGCTTTATTATCAGGTATGGCGGTGTGGAATATCATACATGCGGAATATATCAGCGGAACTTATGATAATGACAGAAATTATGCGTATCTTACGACAGAACAGGTCACATATAACAAAATGAAAAATGAAGACTATATAAAAGGCACATATCTTATTGACAGGGATGTATCGGTAACAGGTAATGGCGTATATAAGCAGATCACGGCAGATATAGTAACTGTAGATTTTGACGTGGAGGATATGCTCGGTATAAGTGGAAGACTGGCAGAAAATGATATGGGCGGATGTATTATAAGCAGCGGGCTGGCATATCATTTGTTCGGAAGTATTTATGCTACAGGGTATACGGTGACAGTCCAAGGTGTTGATCATGTTGTGCGGTCAGTAACGGATTCAGAGGATAACTTTATATTGATTCAGGCAGGTCAGGAACGTGGAGAAGACTGGGAGCTTGTTGAGCATAGAGAAATAAGTGGTCTGGTGATCGATATATCGGAGGAGAACTACAGAGGGGAGTATGCCACAGAGGTCGGTGAACACCATGGCTATAGTTCGGACTGTTACTATGTAACGGACTACCTGAATATTTTACCGAATATAAATCTGCCTGCAAAGTGGTCAGACTTTGATTTCTGGGCGGAGTCGTCCAGTGAATGGAAGCAGATGTCGGAGAGAAGATTATATGCTGATAAGGATGTGTTTGAAATATTTTATTATAGGCAGAGGCAGCAGTTGAACCTGTACAGATGGCGCAGCGTTATATCCGTTATTTTATTAGCAGGCTGGTGTGTGACGACTAGATTATGTATAAAATACGGGAAATACACAAAGCGTATAAAATTCTCATGTATTTATTGACTTTTTTATATCCGATATTAATATAAAGCATATATGATATTTGGCAAAGCATTCTAAAGGATGTGACGCAGAGCTATAGGGCCTGTAAAATGGCAGCCAGTTGCATTTTTACTAAACGAACATTGCTGGAACTGGGCAATGTTTTTTCTTTTATACTGTATGCGCGCCTCTTTTCCGATATTGAGAGGGGGAGAAGCCCTTTTGTTTCCGGAACAGCCGGCTGAAATATAACTGGTCATCATATCCTACGACCTTGGCTATTTCATTTATAGAATAGTTCGTCTGTTCTAAGAGAAGCTGGGCGTTGTTGATCCGGCGGGATACGATGAACTGCATCGGGGTCATGCCTGTGTATTTCTTGAAATTCCGTATGAACCAGCTCACGCTCATTCCTCTTGACTCGGCATATTGTTCTATGCTGATGTCTTTATTATAGTTTCCATTAAAGTAGGAAACTGCATAGTCCATTTCACGATCCAGATATTCATTTTTCAGGATATGTTCGCGTGACAGCTCCCGTTTAAATACGATTAAAAGGCGTGTTAGCAGTAAAACCAGCATTTCTTCATAATCATCCTGACAACGCTGCAGCTCCAGGATGATCTGTTTAAATATATGTTCATATTCCAGAGAGGAACCGACAGGAAATACTCTCCGGTTATCTTTAAATCCATATTTCCTCAGAAGATTCTTCACATCGGAGCCGGTGAAATGAATCCAGTAAACCTCTGTTTTATCTGCACCGTAATATTCATATTTCTGTAGTTCCTTCGGGCGGTAGAGTACCATATTGCCGGCAGGAACGATCGTCTCATTCTCAGCCTTATCAAAATGAAAATGTCCAAGCCCGGATGCGATATAGATGATCTGGTAGTCCTGTCTGCCCTTAGGACGATAGGTAGGCATCTTCGGGTCGCCACTTAAGCGGTATGTTCCGCAGCTTCCGACAATAAGCGGTCTGCGCTTGTCCTTGAAATCAAGGTAGGAATGATTCAGGTATCCGGTATTTATATACATGATGAAGCTCTCCTTTATTTGTAGGATTGTAATATAAAAAGATTTATTGATATTGTATCATTTTGTCCATATTCTGTCCATTCCGGTTCATAGACAGAAATGCTGTTCAAGTGTATGATAAATACAGACAAAACGAAATAACAAGATAATATTTGCAAATAATATCAAAAACATAAGAATAGTCGAAAACAAAAAAGTACATATAAGGGAGGATGACTTATGATAGTGCCACGTTATTATGAGAATTTGAATGTATTACATGAAAATACACAGCCTGCAAGGGCATACTATGTACCGGCTTCCTGTAGGATGGATGATCTGGTCGAGCACAGAGAAGGATCAGATCGGTTACAGTTATTAAATGGAAAATGGAAATTCCAATATTTTAAAAGTATTTATGATGTGAAGGATGCTTTTTATGAGATGGGATATGACACCGGAGCATTTGACGAGATCGAGGTTCCGGGCGTATGGCAGATGGCAGGATATGATACACACCAGTATACAAATATCCGCTATCCATTTCCATTTGACCCACCATATGTCCCACAGGATATACCGTGTGGAGCTTATGTGCATACCTTTTCTTATGCAAAGGATGTGGATGCGGCAAAGGCATTTCTGAATTTTGAAGGTGTGGATAGCTGCTTCTATGTGTGGATAAATGGGGAATATGTCGGATACAGTCAGGTATCCCATATGACCGGTGAGTATGATGTGACAGACATTTTAAAAGAGGGAGAAAATACGATTGCTGTCCTTGTCATGAAATGGTGTGATGGTTCTTATCTGGAGGATCAGGATAAATTTCGGATGAGTGGAATTTTTCGTGATGTCTATATTCTGAAAAGACCGGAGTGCGCCATTCGCGACTACCGCATCACGACTTCTGTTTTAAAGGAAAAGGCTGAGGTGAAGCTCGATCTGAGCTTTTATCAGGAGACAGCGGTTAAGGTTACGATCGAAGACAGGAATGGTGTGGTTGTAGCGGAAGGACAGGCAGAGCATGACGGAGCTTTCACATTTGAGATTATACAGCCGACACTTTGGAACACCGAGAATCCATATCTGTATACACTTATTTTGCAGAGTGAAAATGAGACGATCGTTGATCATATCGCTGTCAGAACGATAGAGATAAAGGATAAAGTTATTTACTTCAATGGACAGAAGATCAAATTCCGCGGTGTCAACCGGCACGATTCTGATCCGGTAACCGGCTTTACAGTGGATGTGGAGAAGATAAAAAAGGATCTTACCCTTATGAAACAGCACAACTTCAATGCGATCCGTTCCAGTCATTATCCAAATGCACCGTATTTTTATCAGATGTGTGACAAATATGGCTTCATGGTATGCGACGAGGCGGATATAGAAGCACATGGCCCATATATGTTATATCGCAAAGAGGATACTGACTACAACCGGTTCAAAAAGTGGAATGAGAAGATTGCAGACAATCCGGAATGGGAGGCGGCTATTCTTGACCGGGTGAAGCGGATGGTCGAGAGAGATAAGAACCGTTTCTGTATCGTGATGTGGTCGATGGGAAATGAAAGTGCATATGGCTGCAATTTTGAAAAAGCACTTGCATGGACGAAGCAGTATGATCCATCCCGTATTACCCAGTATGAAAGTGCAAGATACAGAAATTATGATGCGACCTATAATTATGAGAATCTGGATCTGTACAGCCGTATGTACCCGGCGCTGTCAGAGATCGAGGAATATCTGGAAAAGGACGGAAGCAAACCATTTCTGCTGGTTGAATACTGCCACAGCATGGGAAATGGTCCCGGAGATTTTGAAGATTATTTCCAAATGATCCACAGTGATGACCGCATGTGCGGTGGATTTGTATGGGAATGGTGCGACCATGCAGTTGCGCATGATCAAGCGGAAAACGGAAAGACGAAGTATTACTACGGCGGAGATCATGGAGAGGCGATACATGATGGTAATTTCTGTATGGATGGTCTTGTGTATCCGGACAGAACCCCGCATACCGGACTGCTCGAATACAAAAATGTCTACCGCCCGGTCAGAGTTCGGTCATTTGATCAGGAGAGCGGAACGCTTACCCTCCATAACTATATGGATTTTGATGATATTCAGGATTTCGTGGATATCTGTTATGAGGTAACTCAGGATGGCTTAAGTGTTCAGAAGGGCAAGGTAGTGGGTGCTTCGGCTGCTCCGCACAGTGATTGCACCGTGGGGCTTGATATCGATGTTCCTACGGCAGGCAGAGTATATCTGAAGCTTTCTTATCAGTTAAAGAAAGAGCTTCCGTTAGTTTCTGCGGGTCATGTATTGGGCTTTGATGAACTTTTGCTTGAGAATAAAGATGGAAGAAACCAGACAGCTGCCAAATGGACGGCTTCGGATGTGGAAGTATCCGATATCAGGGTAGAGGAAGACGATGCATGGATCGTGTTAAATGGTGATGGCTTCACATATCGGCTGGATAAGCGTACCGGCTTGTTCAGCGGACTTCAGTATGCAGGCAGGGAATATCTGAATCATCCAATGGAGCTTAACATCTGGCGTGCGCCTACAGATAACGATATGTATATCCGGGCAGAATGGGAGAAGGCTCATTATGATGAGGCATACACAAGAGCATATAGTGAACAGATCCTTCAGAACAAATTCGGAGTAATGATCATGTGCCATGCAGGTGTGGTAGCTCCAACCGTTCAAAAGCTGATCGATGTAGAGATTATGTGGAAAATAGATGGCGCAGGCAGAATTGCTGCGGGAATAACAGCAGTAAAAGATGAGGAACTCCCGGATCTTCCAAGATTTGGTATAAGAATGTTTCTGGATAAGAAGCTTTCTGAGGCTGCCTATTATGGCATGGGACCACAGGAAAGCTACCGCGACAAGCACAGAGCTGCCAGCCATGGCTTGTTCAGAAGTTCTGTGCAGGAGCTTCATGAAGATTACATCATGCCGCAGGAGAATGGAAGCCACTATGACTGTGATTATGTGGAACTGACAAATCTGCGATATGGAATGGCTGTTGCTGCAGAACATACATTTTCATTTAATGCCTCTTATTACACTCAGGAAGTGCTTACGCAGACGAAACACAATTATGAGCTTACGGAAGCCGACAGTACGGTGCTCTGTATTGATCATGCACAGAATGGAATCGGTTCGAACAGCTGTGGCCCGGTTGTTTCGGATGAATACAGGTTCAGTGAAAATGAGTTCCGGTTTGATTTCACGCTGGTACCGTTTGTGAGGGGTTAATTAGGAGGAGATACGGATGGAAGAGAAGAAATATTTAAAATGGTATAATAAAGTAGGTTATGGTTCGGGAGATATCGCGGGAAATGTGGTATATGCGTTTCTGACATCCTTTGTCATGGTATACCTGACGGATACGGTCGGACTTGCTTCAGGCATTGTCGGCACACTGATCGCGGTATCCAAATTATTTGATGGATTTACGGATGTATTTTTCGGATCCCTGATTGATAAGACACACAGCAGACTGGGAAAGGCAAGACCATGGATGATCTATGGATATATTGGCTGTGCAATCACGCTGGTTGCATGTTTTGCAGTTCCAGCCGGTATGGGTAAGGCTGCACAGTATACATGGTTTTTCATTGCATACACATTGTTAAATGGTGTGTTTTACACGGCAAATAATATTGCGTATTCGGCACTTACCTCACTGATCACAAAGAACAGCAAAGAACGAGTTCAGATGGGTTCTTATCGGTTTATATTTGCATTTTCAACCAGCCTTTTGATCCAGACGATCACGGTCGGATTCGTGGACTGGTGCGGTGGAGATGCGGCGGCATGGAGATTAGTAGCAATCATCTATGCGATAGTTGGTCTTGTGGTAAATACGATCTCCGGTCTGTCTGTGAAGGAGCTTCCGGAGGAAGAATTAAACGATGGAGAGCCGAAGAAAACCGAGGAGAAGTATAGTCTGGTTCAGGCATTTAAGCTCCTTATTAAGAACAAATATTATATTATGATCTGTGGAACTTACATCTTGCAGCAGCTTTACAGTGCCATGATCGGTGCGGGTCTGTTCTATATGACATGGGTTCTTAAGAATAAGAATCTGTTCGGGCAGTTTGCCTGGGCAGTAAATATTCCCCTCATTATAGCACTGATATTTACACCGACGCTGGTTGGCAAATGGAAGGGCATGTATAAGCTGAACCTTAGAGGATATATCATAGCGGTTATTGGCAGAGCTTGGTTGTTGTTGCCGGCTATATTGGAAGCATCCCGCTTATGCTGGCATTTACAGCTCTTGCAGCGCTAGGCCAGGGACCTTGGCAGGGAGATATGAATGCGGTTATTGCTTCCTGTTCCGAATATACCTACCTGACACAGGGAAAGCGGGTTGACGGAACTATGTACTCCTGTACTTCGCTTGGTGTAAAGATCGGAGGAGGAATCGGAACGGCGGTTGTCGGCTGGCTCCTTGAACTGTCCGGTTATAAAGGAACGATGGCGGTTCAGCCACAGTCGGCTCTTGATATGATGCAGTTCATGTATCTGTGGCTGCCGTTGATATTTGATATACTAATCCTGCTTATACTTTCCAGAATGAATGTGGAAGCGGCAAATGAAAAGCTTAAGGCAGAGCGGGGAATGTGTGCAGGAGAATAATCTACAAGACTTCACAGATTTTTCACAAAAACTATTAGCACTCTCTATTGACGAGTGCTAATACAAGTGGTATAACATAATCAGAACGAAGGAGAGGACATCAGATAGAGACTGATGGAGGTTCCGGAGTTCCGGAAAAATAACAATTACGTGTTCTGACAATGGTCAGCACACAAAAGAATAAAATGTATGTATTTGAATGGAGGAATGACTTATGTTGATGCCTAGTATTTTTGGAGAAAATTTATTTGATGATTTTTTTGATGATTTTGCACGTCCTTATAAAGTGACAACAGGTTATACACAGCCTGCTAATATTATGAAGACAGATGTAAAAGAGACCGAAGGTTCATTTGAACTGGATATTGATATGCCCGGTTACAAGAAAGAAGATGTAAAGGCAGAGTTGAAGGATGGTTACCTGACCATCACAGGTACAACGAAGAAAGAAACAGGCGATCAGGACAAGAAAGGCAAATATGTCCGCCGTGAAAGATATTGTGGTTCTTGCAGCCGTAGCTTCTATGTTGGTAAGGCAGTTGAAAAGGAAGACATCAAGGCAAAATTTGAAGATGGTGTTTTAAAGATCAGCGTACCAAAGAAAGAAGAGAAGCCAAAGGTTGAGGAAAGCAAATATATCTCAATTGAAGGATAATTCTTTCACTTCCTGTATGAAAATTATTAAAGTAAATCATTTTGTCTCCTTCTGATAGAAATGTCAGATATGAATAATCATAAATGGGGCTGTTGCTTTACGAAGAATCATTCGTAGGGCAGCAGCCCTTTTTAGTTTTTGCAGCATACAGGAAAGACATCGTAAGCAATCGTTGCAGGAGCCGGAACATATCAAAACAAGTTGTTTCCTTAAAACAGGAAAAATGTTACAGACAGACAGTAAAAAATGTGGAAAAATGTTATAAAATAAGGAGAAAAACGTGGAAAAATGTTACAGACGGGCTTGAAAAATTTGAGAAAAATGTTACTATTGATTATAGACGGTATATATGGGAGGTGGAAAAATGTTAAGAAGAAAGGCATATCAGGAGCTTTTAAAGTGGAAGAATGAATCAAAAGGAAAGGCAGTATGTATAATAGGAGCCAGACAGATTGGAAAGACAACACTCATCCGGGAATTTGGAGCAAGAGAATATGAACATTTTGCAGAGATAAATTTCGTAACGGACAAAAATGCTTCCAGAATATTTGAGGGAAAACTGGTTGCTGATGAAATTATTACAAATATAACTGCGTATTTGCACAAAAGTCTTGAGCCGGGAAAAACGTTGATTTTATTTGATGAAGTGCAGGAATGCCCGCAGGTCAGAGCTGCGATAAAATTTCTTGTTGAGGATGGAAGATTTGATTATATAGAATCTGGTTCATTACTGGGAGTGCGTTATAAAGAAATCAGTTCGTATCCGGTTGGATTTGAACAGATATTGCCTATGTATCCGCTTGATTTTGAGGAATATATGTGGGCAAATGGAATACAGCAGTCAACATTTGATTATTTAAAAGAATGTTATGATAATGCTTCAAGGGTTTCAGATACGGTTCATGAAACATTAAGCAAGCTTTTTTATAGTTATCTTGTAGTGGGTGGCATGCCTGAAAATGTGCAGATTTATGTAGATACACATGATGTTGCAAAGGTTGTTATGAACCAGAGAAGTATTTTGGATTTATATCGATTGGATATTGCAAAATACGCATCAGAGAATGAGAAAGCAAAGATCAAAGCAATATATGATGGCATTCCATCCCAGTTAAATGAAAAAAATCGCAGATTTAAACTTAGTAGTATCCATCCGGATGCCAGAATGTTACGATATGAGGATTGCTTTAATTGGCTGACAGATGCAGGAGTCGCACTGGCATGTTATAACGTAGCAGAACCTCAGCCCCCATTGCAGTTAAGCGAAAAGAGAAATCTTTTCAAATTGTATATGGGTGATGTCGGTTTGCTGTGTGCGGCTTGTATGGAAAATGTTCAGTTCGATCTGCTAATGGGAAACGTGGATGTTAATATGGGGAGTATTCTTGAAAATGCGTTTGCACAGAACCTTCAGGCAGGTGGCTTTCATTTGAATTATTATGATTCAAAAAAGATTGGAGAGTTAGATTTTGTATTACAAAGAGGTTTGTCGGTTGAGCTTGTAGAAGTAAAATCTGGAAATGATTACCATAAACATAAAGCGTTGGATCGTGCATTACAGGTTGAAAACTGGAAATTTAAAGAGTCGGTTGTCTTTTCAAAAGGAAATATAGAGTCAGAGAATGGGATCACATATCTGCCCTGGTATATGGTCATCTTTTTTCATCAGGAAAAAGAGCCAGATCAGATGATATATGAAATAGACCTAAGCGACTTATAAAAGGAATGCACATAGATTCTTTACAGGGAATTGCTGGAATTGGTATGTTATGTTATACTAAGCGGGATTAAACAATGCAGGAAGATATATAGACCGAATGAAAACAAGCCTAAAATGAGGGATATATAACAATAAAAAAATACAAAGGGGAAAACCTATGCCAATAAGAATAATGGGAACCGGAAGCTTTTTACCGGAAAAAAATGTGTCAAATACAGACCTTGAGAAATATGTAGATACTTCGGACGAGTGGATCTCCAGCCGAACCGGAATTAAGAATAGAAGAATCGCAGTACATGAGACAACTGCAGGAATGGCAGCAGAGGCTGCAAAGAAAGCCTTGGAGATGGCAGGAAAAGAAGCAATTGATGTAGAACTGATCGTGTTTGCAACAGTAACACCGGATTATTATACACCGAGTGCCGCATGCCAGGTTCAGGCGGAACTGGGCGCAGACAATGCCATTGCATTTGATGTAAATGCCGCATGTTCAGGATTTGTATTTGCACTCAATGTGGCAAAAATGTACATCGAGACAGGCTTTGTTAAGAATGCACTGGTAATTGGTGCGGAGACATTATCCAAGATCCTCGACTGGAACGATCGTGGAACTTGCGTGTTGTTTGGAGATGGAGCAGGTGCAGCGTATCTGGAAGAATCCGACAAGGGAATTATCAGTGTAGTACAGGGATCGATCGGTAAGAAGGGAATGGTTCTGAACTGCGAGAGCAGACGTACTCACAATATATTTACGGAAGCCGGGATCGAACATGATTATCTGCATATGGATGGACAGGAAGTATACAAATTCGCAGTCAGACAGTGCCCGAAGTGCCTGCTCGAAGCACTGGAAAAGGCAGATATGACAGCCGATGATATTGATTATTTCGTTCTTCATCAGGCAAATGTCCGTATTATCGAATCAGTAGCAAAGCGGTTAAAAGCACCGATCGAGAAGTTCCCGATGACGCTCGGATATACCGGAAATATGAGTGCTGCCAGTGTACCTGTCATGCTTGACAGTCTGGTGCGTGATGGCGGCTTAAAACGTGGCGACAAGGTTGCAATGTCAGCATTTGGCGCGGCTTAACCTATGGTGCGATCGTACTTGAGTGGTAGAGAACGTCTAAACGGCGGTCGCCTGTGCGATACCAGATTCGACCTTGTGCCAAGACTCCCTGCGGTTCCTATAAACTGCATATACCCGATTCGCAAATATTCCTGTGCTAACTCGCCTGACGGCTCAGACAAGCACTCATATTTGCCGGTATATGCAATTCATAACGGAATCCTCGCTGATGTCTTGAGACAAGGCCGAATCTGGTATCGCATAGGTGACCGCCGTTTTTCGTTACATTCCTCAGTGCAGCGGTACATAAGGTTGCAAAAGACGCAACCTAAGTACCGGCGTTCGGAAAGGTTTGCTTCATAACAATATAGGATCGAGATAGATGAACGACAGAGAGAAAAGGCTGTAGCAGCATACAATTAATAAAGTCCTGTCCAGATAATGCCAGATTAAGCAGAAATGGAAAATAGCATTACTGTTATGTAGCAAGCCTTTTCTCACGTCAGTCGTTAATGAGCCACCGTTAGGTGGGGAATTTAGGACTGCTACGTGAGAATAGAGTGCAAACGCCTTGCGGAATAATATGTAATGCTATTTTCCATTTCGTTTCAAAGTCACCTGGACAGGACTGATTAGCTGTAAGCTGCTACAGTCTCTTTTATATTATCGTTCGTTGATAGGAACGTACTCTTTGATCTCTGCAATGCTGGTGTAGGCAGGACGGATGATCTTGTAGGAATTAACAAGCTCTTCCATACGGTGTGCACTCCAACCGACTACTCGTGCAATTGCAAATAACGGGGTAAACATCTCAGCAGGAATCTTTAACATTTTGTAGAGAAGTCCGCTGTAATAGTCAATATTGATACAAACACCTTTGTAAATCTTACGTTCTTCGGCAATGATCTTAGGTGCAATGCGCTCGATCATCTCATAAAGGGCATATTCTTCGTCCATACCCTTTTCGGCTGCCAGAAGCTTTACATATTTTTTGAATTCCAGAGCACGGGGATCGGATATAGAATAGAATGGATGTCCCATACCATATACGATACCGGTCTTGTCATATGCTTCCCGGTTGACAATCTTACGGATATACTCGCCAACTTCTTCCTCATCTGTGATATCTGATACATTGTCACGGATATTTTTCATCATACCCATAACCTGATAATCACCGCCACCGTTTAAAGGCCCCTTTAAGGAACAGAGGGCAGCAGCCATTGTTGCATATGTATCGGAACCGGAAGAGGTTACAACACGCGTTGTAAAGGTTGAGTTGCTTCCGCCACCATGCTCCATATGAAGCACCAGTGCCAGATCCAGTACACGGGCTTCCAGACGGGTGTATTTCCGGTTGGAACGCAGGGTACTTAATATATTTTCGGCAAATGACAATTCAGGAAGCGGCTTATGGATATAACAGCTCTTGCCAAGTTCATAATGGCGGTATCCCTGATAGGAATAAACGGCCAGACGAGGGAACATACTGATCAACTGGATACACTGCTGTAATACATTTTCCAGAGAGTTGTCACCCATCTTTTTATCGTATGAACCAAGAGCCAGTGTACTCTTTGTCATATTTGCAATAATATCGGCAGTCGGACTCTTCATGATCACATCCTGAATGAAATGATGCGGCAGATCATAACTGATATTTAAAACCTGCTTGAAGTTCTGAAGCTCCTTTTCATCCGGCAAAACGCCGAATAACAAGAGATATGTACATTCCTCAAAACCAAAACGATTATCCAGGAAAAATCCTTTGATCAGATCATGAATTTCGTAGCCACGATAGTAGAGCTCTCCGGCACATGGAATACGGTTGCCGTTTTCATCTGTTGTAAATGATTTACTGAGAGAGACATTCGTGATTCCGGCATTGATACCGATACCATTTAAATCACGGAGACTACGTTTTACACCATATTTTTCATATAAGGCATCATCAATGCTGTTGTTTTTGATACACATATCCAGATGGCTCTTTGTGAAAGGGCCGATATTATTAATTGACATTTCAATTTCCTCCTGTGAATAGGATAATACTAAAAGTCATTATCGCATTTTTTTATAGAGAATGCAATGAAATAATTGTAGCAAGGCAGCACATGCTTTGGTATAATTAGTATGGTTACAAAAAAGGAGAGTGTATAAAACGGAGGATATACATGAGAAAAGGGAGATTGGCGGTTGTTACAGTCTTTGGAAGCCTTGCAGTCGGGCTTGCTGCCTGTACGGTATTGTCAGGCAGAGTTTATAATAGCGTGTTGTACGATATTGTTCCATGGCTTGTTACGGGGATGGTCTGTGTAATACCGACGGTATTGTGCGGAAAACTGGAAACACCAAGACTTAGCAAATGCAGAAACGGCTGTATGCAGCTATTTGTATTCTGTGTATCCACAGTGCTTACAATTATATATACCGTTTTATGTATGGCAAAAGTTCTTCCGGCTGAATATATACCGACAAATGGGAAAATGTGGGTATTTCATATATTGACAGCGATTCTTGTGGAAGCAGTTGTGTTCTGGAATGGAATGATCCGGATATATCTGACGTCAGAACAGCTTGGTATCAAATGGAGAGGGATCGGAGCTGTATGTGGCATGATACCGGTTGTAAATCTGGTCGTATTTGGGAAGATGCTTCGCTTGACGATAGGAGAGGTTTCATTTGAAAATGATAAGGTTCGATTGAATCGGGAACGGAATAAAGATCAGATCTGCAAAACAAAATACCCGATTCTGCTGGTGCATGGTATCTTCTTCCGGGATTTCAAATTGTTAAATTACTGGGGAAGAATTCCAAAGGAACTGGAGACAAATGGTGCAGTTCTTTTTTATGGCAATCACCAGTCGGCAGCATCGGTTCCGGCATGTGCGCAGGAGCTGGATGCAAGAATCCGGGAGATCGTAGCTGAAACGGGCTGTGAAAAAGTAAATGTGATCGCACATTCAAAAGGTGGTCTGGATATGCGCTATGCCTTATCAGAACTTGGTACAGATCGGTATGTTGCATCACTAACAACGATAAATACACCGCACCGGGGATGTGAATTTGCAGATTATCTGTTAAATATTGTTCCGGAAAAAGAGCAGCAGAGCGTGGCAAAAGCGTATAATGCAGTATTTAAAAAATTGGGCGATGATTCGCCGGATTTTCTGTTGGGAGTAAAAGATCTGACAGCTTCGGCATGTAAAGCCTAAATGATAAATTACATGATGCACAGGGCGTGTTATATCAGAGCGTTGGTTCGAGGCAGAATGTGGCAGGAAATGGCAGATTTCCGCTGAATTATACATATCGATTGGTAAAATATTTTGATGGAGCAAATGATGGACTGGTAGGCGAAAAATCATTCCCATGGGGAGCAGATTTCAAATACCTGACAGTGGAGGGGAAGCGCGGAATCTCGCATGGAGATGTGATCGATCTAAACCGGGAAAATATTCCGGGATTTGATGTCCGGGAATTTTATGTGAAGCTGGTTCATGATTTAAAAACAAAGGGATATTGATATATAAAAGAAAAGGAGCAGGTAATAAAATGGGTGAGGAAAATAAAAATGTAAAAAAG
Organism: Clostridium sp. AM54-37XD; assembly: GCF_003478225.1. Classification (NCBI taxonomy): domain Bacteria; kingdom Bacillati; phylum Bacillota; class Clostridia; order Eubacteriales; family Clostridiaceae; genus Clostridium; species Clostridium sp. AM54-37XD. The sequence continues at coordinate 44,850 of NZ_QUEV01000001.1, read as the reverse complement.
CCCGCAGTATCAAATGCAGTAGTGAAGAAAAGATCGGCGGGAACTGGAACAAAGAGCACTGGCGGCACACGTCCGGGTAACGGGACAAAAAGCACTGGCGGCACACGTCCGGGTAACGGGACAAAAAGCACTGGCAGTACACGTCCGGGTAGTGGCACAAGTGCTGGTAGTGCGCATTCAAATAGAACAGGCAGTGGTGTAAAAAATACCGCAGCCAGAAGCAATGGAGGCAGCGCAAGAAACACCAGCGCACATTCAGGTAACGGAACAAAGAGTGCCAACACTGGCAGCGTACGTTCAAACAATACATCAGGAAGAAAGACACAGCCACAAAAAAGAAGACGCAGGAGAATAACGGCAAATCAGTTTACATTGCTGCTTGCAGTTGTTGTAGGCATTATTCTGCTTTTTATGGTAAATGGCATTATGCGTGGCCGCTATCTCAAGGTAAAGCAGATTTCAAGCGAATATGTATTGGGTTCGAAATTTGATATCACGGCATATGTAGAGCCGGTGAACAGTAAGGCGGTTGTTACCTGCGATACAGCGGATTTTGCACCGGAGAAGATTGGTTCCTATAAAGTGAGCTATATAGTAAAATGCGGAAAGCTGAAAAAGAAGAAAAAACTTACGCTTGAAGTAGTTGACAGAGATTTCCCGGAAATTATCGGACCGGATAATCTGGGCGTTTTCGTAAATGAGCAGGTCGATCTGCTGGATTACTATTCAGTAGAGGATTCACAGCCGGATCTGACCAATGAACTTACGATCAACCGTCAGATCGATACAACAAAGACCGGAGATCTGGACTGTACACTTCGTGTTACAGACTGGAGCAATAATTCATCATCAAAGGATATTACAGTTACCGTATATGGCTTTGAAGGGGATATGAAGAATGCGGCGCTGGCAATCCGTGCATATAACCGGGATAAGGGATATGCGGTATCGGATAATGGAGTATATGTATATTATCCGGATGAAGATAAGAAAACAGCAAATGTATTGATCAATAACAGTATATTATATGAAGTTTCTGATGATTGCAGCAGTAAGGAAATGGATGAAAATGACGAACTGGTTCAGACGATTATGAACGAAGGAATCTGGATATCCATTGATAATCTGGGTGATTTTAATTATTTAAAATAAACACTTTCGGGTGTAGCTTGCTGGCTGATATCAGATCAGAAATTGGGAGGATGTCATTATGGATAATACGGAAATTTTCCTTGATAAATACAAGGAGCTGGAAAATGCAGCAATTAATGAATTCAAACTTCCGCCGGATGGTTCGGCGGTTGCCAAGCTGGAGAAGCGGAGTGAATTCAAGGATATCCGGTTTGAACTGAATTATTGCAGAGAAGTGAGAAATCTTCTGCAGCATAACCAACGGCTGGATGAGGAATTTGCTGTACAGCCGGGCAAGAAGATGATCGAGCTTCTGGAAATGGTGCTGGATCGTATCAAGAATCCGGTGCGGTGTATGGATATTGCAGTACCCTTTAATAATCTGGTATGGCGTTCGTTGGATGATCCGGTTATGCCGGTTATCCGGATCATGAATGACAGAAATATTTCTCATGTGCCAATCCTGAAAGATAAAAGGGTAGTGGGAGATTTCAGTGACAACTGTATTTTTCCGTATTTATTGGGAGACACAAATTGTCATATTGATGAGAAAACCCGGTTTCGGGATCTTCAGGAATATATTGAGCTGGAGAAACATCCGTCTGAACGTTTCCGCTTTGTTGCATATGATGAAAAAGTTATGAATGTTAAGAAATACTATGAAGAAAGCAGAAGAGATCATGAAAGGATTGGCCTGATCTTTTTAACAGAGACAGGACACCCGGATGAACGCCTGTTGGGAATCCTGACCTCCTGGCTGATCATAGGAAATTAATAAGAAAAAAAGTGGAACTGTACCTTTGTTATCATAGGTATAGTTCCACTTTTTTATTATGACAGTGGTGGACGACGAAGTTCCTCATCCAGTTCGGAATGATCGATCGTTACGGTCTTTGTATTCTTAATCTTTTCGACACGTCTTGCTTTCCGTCTTTTGTGAATCCGTTTAACCAAAGTGACGATCAGGATTATGATAACACCAAGGCTGATCAGGACAACGGACACACCGTATTTATCCAGTATTTTATCGAAAAAATTGTAATTGTCTTCCTGCCAGATGTTTTCAGCTTCCAGTGTAGACTGGATGCTGTCGATACTGTGAGCCGTACCGGTACAGGTTGGAATACCAGGCAGCCAGTCAGATGCAGGATTCAGATCGGATGCTTCATCACTGGTAATGTTAAAATAATCATAGATCAGAACATTTTTGCCGGAGGTTGTTTCCGGATGATCATACGCAAGATCTACAATATACCAGCCATCATCCAGATAAACCATGTTCCATGCATGTGAATTATAGGTAGAATCATCGTTTTCTTTGGTATTTCCTTCTACATAGATACATTTTACACCGGTGGCATCCATAACTGCCTTGAATGCTTTGGCATATCCAAATGAAGTTGCTGTCTTATGCTTTGCGTTGAAAATACCATCTACTGTATAGGACCAGCTTAATCCGGAATGTGAGTTTTCATTGCTGACCTGGAAGTAAGTATCTTCAATGATCGCATTATGGATCAGATATTCCTTCTGGTAATCAGGAAGATCTTTTTCCAGATTGCCAGCAAGATTTGATACGGAGATATCAATGTTATTCTTAATGACCTGTCTGGAACTTCCATTTGCATAATCATTATAACAGACAATCTCGACATTATAGCATACAGCACCGCCATCTAAAGACTTGGTACTGTAATTAAAGGAAGGAGACATCCAGAAGTATGTAGGATTATCTGCCAGAAAGGCATTGATAACTGCCTGCATACCTGTCGGACCGATAACTTCCCATGTTTTGCTTGTAACATTGATCGAAAATGCTTTATAGTAGCTGTTTTCGGTATTCGCATTTTCGTATTCCGCATTCTGGTTTGAATTGTGAAATGCATCTGCTGCTTCTTTTAACTGGTTATAAGCATCCCGGTAAGCATCGTTATCGAAATTGTTATAATAGTATAAAGAAGTATCGATGGTAGCTGCGGCAGACTTTTTATCTTTTGCATCTTTGTCTGCGGTATCCTCTGCGGCGAGGACTGTCATACTTGAAAAAGTAAAAATAGCAGCTATTATAAATAATAGTAGTTTTTTCCTCATAATTACGCACCCCAGTTTCTTTTCTATATCAGAAAAGTTATAAAATTATACTTTCTTAATAATATCACAATATGGAAAGTATTGCCAGTCAAAAACTCTTTTCTGTAGGCATGAACAATATATTATGGGATAGGACTTGCAAATTGGAAATAATATGTGTAATATTTACTGAAAACAGGCAATTAATTTGGGAAAATGATAAGAAGGAGGTTGCTTATGGGAGCAGCGAGTTGTGATTTGTGCGCACACTATGTGTATGATGAAGAAGATGATTTTTCGGAATGCATGGTGAATATGGATGAAGATGATTATGCCAGATTTATAACGAGCTCATATGAAAGCTGTCCATATTTTCAGTTAGATGATGAGTATAAAGTAGTGAGGAAACAGATGTAAGCCTGTCTCCTCATTTTCTTATTTATTATGATTATACCTATTTTTTAAAGGATTCCAGAAGATCTGTAAGGTAAACATACCGTTCCATCAGATGTTCCAGCTTCAGTTCGGCATTTTCCTTTTCTGCCATCAGGTGATTCAGCTTTGTAAAATCTGTTGTGGAAGCTGCGATTTCCCTGTCCAGTCCATCAATGGTTTCTTCACAGGCAGCAATGTCGTCTTCAATGGTATCGTATTCACGCTGTTCATTAAAAGTGAATTTGGTTTTTGCACGTTTCGGTGCGGTATCCTTTTCTACTGTTTCTGATTTTGAAATATCTGCTGCAGGTTTTCCCTTGGAAGCCGGAGCAGGCTTTGCAGAACCGGAACCGGACTTTACAGAATTTGCAAATGTTCCATATTCCAGATAATAGTCGGTATAGCTTCCTTCAAACTGCCTGATCTGTCCATAGCCGTCATAGACAAACAGCCGTTTTACAACACGGTCAAGGAAATACCGGTCGTGGGAAACTACGATCAGAATGCCCTGAAAGGTATCCAGATAATCTTCCAGAATACAGAGTGTTGATATATCCAGATCATTGGTTGGTTCATCCAGGATCAGAACATTCGGCGAGCCGGCAAGGATCTTAAGCAGATACAGGCGGCGCTTTTCCCCGCCGGACAGCTTGCCGATCCGTTGGTGCTGCAGGGTGGAGTCAAACAGGAATTCCTCACAAAGGGTAGATGCCGACATATATCCATCGACGGTTCGGATATATTCTGCGGTTTCCTTCACATAGTCCAGTACAATCTTGTTATCGTCCAGCATTTCATTTTCCTGTGAGAAATATCCGATATTTACGGTTTCACCGATCTCTATGATACCGGAGTCGGGTTCCAGCTTGCCGGTGATCAGCTTCATAAGGGTTGATTTACCACAGCCATTTGGTCCGGTAATACCGATTCTGTCATTACGCAGAAAATTATAAGAGAAGTTCTCGATGAGTGGGTGAGTAAGTCCCGGAAAGCTTTTTGAAATATTATGAAGTTCTATCGTTTTATTTCCAAGTCTGCTGGCAATTGAGCTGAGATTTACTGTCTTATCAGCTTCCATCATTTCTTCGGCTGCAAGGGCTTCATAGCGCTTGATATGAGCCTTTTGTTTGGTGCTTCTTGCGCGCGCACCACGGCGGATCCATGCGATCTCTTTCCGGAGAATATTCTGGTGCTTGCGTTCGGTGGCAAGCGCAATATTTTCACGTTCGGCTTTCAACATGAGATAGCCTTCATAATTGGCATCATAGTTGTAGATGTATCCTTTGTCGATCTCAACGATCCGGTTTGTTACACGATCGAGAAAATAACGGTCATGTGTGACCATGACCAGTGCACCCCTGTAGTTGTTCAGATAGTCCTCTAGATATTCGGTCATATCATTATCCAGATGGTTAGTTGGTTCATCAAGAACCAGAATATCACAGCTTGAAAGAAGGGCAGCGGCAAGGGCTACCTTTTTCTTCTGACCGCCGGACAGACTGGAAACCGGGATGCTGGTATCTGTGAATCCAAGCTTATCCAGAAGTGCCCGTGCATCTCCTTCAATGCTCCACTTATTTTCTTCTGTGCTGTTTGCCGTGATAACATGTTCGTAGATTGTTTCATCATCATGGAAAGTCGGACTCTGTGGAAGATAATTGACAACAACATTATTGCCTTTCACGATCAATCCGGCATCGCAGGTATCGATACCGGCGATCATTTTTAACAAGGAGGATTTCCCCGTGCCATTTATACCAATCACACCAATCTTATCACCGGTGTTGACAGAAAAATCGGCTCCCTTAAAGAGAACCTTGTCTGTATAGGCTTTATGAATATTTTTCATTGTTAATAAGTTCATTTGTGTTCCTCAAATCATTATTCAAATTTACTTATCCATTTTATGATGGTTTTCCAGCTACGTCAATAACCCTTTTCCTTACAATGAAAAAAGGATACCCGGTAATCATGACCGGATATCCTTTTTTACGACTGCTCTTATAGCTTCTGTTTGTCGTATATTCCTTTTATTAAATGTAAGTTGCCTTATGCGACTGCTGGTTCAGCGATGAAAGGCTTCAGTGTTGACATGTATGAATCGGAAATACCATCATAGAATTTTACGGTTAATTCATCTCTCAGATCGAGACTGATAACACCAAGAATAGATTTTGCATCTACCATATAGTTTTTGTTTGTAGCTGATATATCGACATCACCATGATATCCTCTCATTACATCTACAAACTGCTTTACTTCATCAACGCTGCTTAATTTTACTTTAATGTCAGTTGATTTAGCCATAAAACTCGCCTCCTTGATTTGTTGAACAATTTATAATCCTTTTTTTTGCTAAAGTCAAATTATGAAAGTGTGAACAAAAAGCAAAATTATTACCAATTTATAAAATTTTTTAAAGCGAATAGAAATTTTATCCTAAAGAAATTCAAAAATCGGCATTTTTAAGTTAAGGATATTCATTTATATGTAGTAAAACTGTAATGGTGTTACAAATTGCTATGAAAAATTTGTACAAAATAGGAGAAATTGGTGATTTTGGTGTATATTTTCGGTATAATACAGGTAAATAGCAGTTGATATGTATCTGCTTTTGTAAATAGCTGTAAAAAAACAGGGATTGACCGGAACAAAAGCAGACAGAAACGGAGGTGGCAGTATGATCTATCAGGAAGGATCAGGACGGGAATATCACATAAAGACAGGGAAGAACGAAATCGGAAAATATGTAATCCTGCCGGGGGATCCGAAGCGGTCAGCGAAGATCGCAGCTTATCTGGATGATGCAAAGCTGGTTGCGGACAACCGGGAATTCGTGACATATACCGGATATCTGGAGGGCGAGAAGGTCAGTGTAACATCGACCGGTATCGGCGGACCATCAGCAGCGATTGCATTGGAGGAACTGGTGCATTGTGGCGCAGATACATTTATAAGGGTTGGAACCTGTGGCGCGATGCAGTTAGATATCATGGGAGGGGATATCGTGGTGGCAACCGGTGCTGTCCGGATGGAGGGTACATCAAAGGAATATGCTCCGATCGAATATCCGGCGGTTGCAAGCTATCCGGTTATTCAGGCACTGACAAAAGCCTGCGAGACGACGGGAGTTCGATACCATACCGGAATTGTTCAGAGCAAGGATTCCTTCTATGGACAGCATGAGCCGGGAAACAAGCCGGTGTCCTATGAACTGGAAGCCAAATGGGAGGCATGGAAGCGGATGGGCTGTCTGGCATCCGAGATGGAGTCAGCGGCGTTATTTATCGTAGGTGCTTATCTGGGTGTGAAGGTCGGAGCCTGTTATCTGGTGGTTGGAAATCAGGAGCGGAAGGCAGCAGGGCTTGAGAATCCACTGGCATACGATACAGACATGGCAGTAAAGACCGCAGTTGAGGCAGTCCGGCAGATGATTCTGGATGCAAGGAAAGAATAAAAGCTATTAATATAGTAAGAAGTTATTGAAAAAAAGTGTTAAAACATATACAATGTTAATAACAGTATTTGGTAAATATTAACAAAAAGAACCTGACGATATAATATGTCGGGTTCTAAAATATCAGATAGGAGGTCAGTAATGGACAGAAAGGATTTGGAAGCAAAGGTTTTACAGGCTGTAGCTTGTGTTATGCCGGAGATCGACATCAGCAAGCTTGACATGACAGCCGAGTTGACAAAAGAATATGGGGTTAATTCTGTATCAATTATTCAGTTGATCGTAGAGCTTGAAAATGATTTCAATATTGAATTTCAGGATTCAGAACTTGCATTGGGCTTGTATTATGATATGAATGATGTGGTTGCCGCTGTTGCAGCCAAGTTGAATTAAAGAAGACAAGGGAGGTATAATCATGAGCAATAAAAAGATATTGCCAGTCAGCTACCCGATGATTACATCATGGCAGTGGCATGCAACATTATTCTCAATTCTGGGGGATGACGAAAAAGCTAAGAACTGGATCTTCAGCAATTACATCCAGCTTAGATGTTATAATATTGAGGAGATTTTCACAGGAGATGAGATGCTTCTGGCAGATATGATGCCGGGAAGCAGTTCTTTGAAGGAGTGTCCATATCTTCTGTTCTCACTGATGACAAAAGAGCAGGTAGAGAGCTACTGTGGAGATATCATTAACTTCATTATTAAAACGATCGACCTGAACGGATATGTCTATGGTGTATTTGACGAGGCAAAGATCCTGTGCGATTCCGGTGCAGATTACAAATTCCCACATGAGTTATTTATTTTTGGCTATGATAAGGATAAGGAAGAATTCCATGTTGGTGATTTCACATTTGGTGAGCATTATTCTTATTCAACTGTATCTTTTGAGGATGTTAAGCGGGGTTACGATATCATAACAGCATCCGAAGATCATATGTTTAAGGATGATTATAAAGGCAGACGTGGTTTATATGTGATCCAGAAGAATACCGCTGAGATGTATTATGATCTGGATGTGGCATATATCAAGGATACATTGGTTGAATATCTGGACGCAAAGGATTCCAAGAATCATTTCCGTATGATGAGAAATCGTTTCTCAGATACAGTATTCGGTGTAAATGTATACGATGCAGTATATAAGCAGATCGAAAAGCAGCTTTCAGGAGATGAGCCTGATTTTGATATCCGTGCGCTTCACCTGTTATACGATCATAAAGTTCTGATGAATGAACGTCTGAAGTATATGATGGCAAAAGGTGTGTTGGCTTATGATAATGAGATTCTTGACGAGTACATGGAGGTTGTCAACAATATGCTGACAGCAAGAAACCTTCTGATCAAGACATCCATCACAGGAAATGTGAACTGCCTTGATCGTTTTGAGAAGTATATCATGACCGCAAAGGCCAAAGAGATTGAGGTCCTCAACAAGGTTGTCGAGAGACTTTAAAGTAGCAGACGAAAACACCACGGTGTATGTTTAAGGGACGAATTCGGGCCGGGCTTATATCTATTATTACGCAAAACGCTTTCGCTCTATTCCTCGGCGTAGCGGTACATAAGGCTGCGCAAGACGCAGCCTAAGTACCGACGCTCGGAAAGGTTTGCTTCATAATAGTATAAGCCCGGCCCGAGTTCTGTTCCTTGAATATATACCGTGGTGTTTTCTGTTTGAGGAAGAACCAAAGACAGAAAAATATAGCCGGCTGTTCTGCAACAGATATTTTCATGAAGCAAGCCTGTTCGAATGTCGGTTCTTAGCGATCCACGGAAGTGGGAGCTTAGTACCGCTACATGAGAATAGAGCGAGAGCGTCTTGCGGAATGAAAAGTATCTGTGCCGGACAGCCGGCTATATTTTTCGTCCGGTTACTTTACAATATGGATCTCTGAAGGCTGATAGTAAAAGCTGTCAGTTGAGATATAGCGGTTGCGGTAGTCAGGATCTGTGGTTTCTGCGTCATCATCTGTATGAGTAAGGACGTCGTAGGAAACAATGCCTTTGGTGGACACTTCTTTTATGAGCAGATAGGAAGCACCTTTTAAGGATAGCGGTTCATCGGTGAGGGTGGCTGCTTTTTGTGTGTCGCTCCAAAGTATGGTATTGTCATCGGACATACCATAGAAGGTGTAGCTGTCTACAGGATCTGAAATGGATCGTACCGTAAGGGAGATCGTATTCGTTGTAGTGGCATTGGAATCGATGCCTGATTCTGTGTAGCTTTCAGAGAAGGTTTGAGTCGTTGATTCGCCTTCGTTCATGATTGAAACAGGAGAGCCGGGTGTTATAAAGAGATCACCATTTTCTTTCTGATAGATTAGATTCAGATAGATATAATAAAGATCTGAATCTGTGGAATAATCTGTTTTGTCCGGATCAACATAGAGAGTGCCGGAAAGGGATAAGGAAGCTTCTGTGGTACCATCAGGCGGATATATATAATTGCTTTGACCGGTTAGTGTATGGGATGAAGACTCATAGGAGGTAGTGCTCGTTCCATCGGAACCGGAAATGTTTATAGATGGTTCAGCCATCATATCGGAACAGAACGAATAATAGAAACCTCCTTCTTCTTCGGATACATCAACTTTAATTGCAGCAAGATAGCAGCCGGAGATATCGGGATTATCCGGTTTGAAAGTATCTGTTTTCTGATCATATGTGCAGGAAATCGGTTCTTCCTGATCATCCAGAGGTGTTGCTGTACAATAGATACCAATCAGATGCCTGGTAACTGCAGATGGGGTATTTTCTTTCTTTGCAAGCTGACAGCCGGAAAGGACAGTCAGACCTAAAATGGTCAGTATACTTATAGATAAAAATTTCTTCATGCTTCTTCCTCCTCATCAAGATTTCCGTCAAATGACAGAATATCGCCTACATCACAGTGCAGGTAGTAACATATTTTATTGATGGTTGTAAATCGGACACCTTTTGCTTTTCCGCTTCGCAAAATGGAAAGATTTGCTTCGGTTATGCCGATCTTTTTGCATAATTCTTTAGAAGTCATATTATTTTCTTTTAAGACTTTTTCCAGATTGATCTTAATTGCCATATGAAACCTCCGTGTTAAATGAATGCTTCATTTTCTTCTTCCAGCGTGTGTGCTGTCTCGAATTTCTTTGCAAGGATAAATGCCGTTACGGTCAGAAGTATCTCTATAATAGGAAGAGATACGGTAAAGGTTGTATCTGAAAGTGACGGAAGCATAAGAAGCTGCAGGATGTTTCGAACAACTTCAAGTACTGCCGTAATGCAGAGAACTCTTATACACAGATGGGAGAGTGCCCCTGCATCCTGGATCGTCTGATCGGTGAAATGATTGTCTTTCAGAGAACGACACAGCCGGAAGGATGCGATCAATACCCAGATGAATAACAGGGATGGAACCAGGTCGCAGAGGAGTAACGGAATGCGGTCAGGCTGAAATGATCTCATGCTGCCATTATCAAGCATAACAGCACCATCTTCTGATGATATGATCCGGGAATACAGGTCAGGACCTGTTTGATTTGCAGAAACCCATAGTTTTGGAAGCTTTATGAAACAGATATTAATGATTGATATGATCATTACAAGAATGATGAAAACCTGTGCGATCTTTGCCAGATTGATCTCATTTGCATACCGGATTATGGCAAGAACCCGGAGAATGATGTAACAGATAAAGATGGACCACAGGGTTGTCGATATTGCCAGATTGATCATAGGTATCGAATAATGAAAATAGGGGTTTATAAGCCCCGGATTTATTATCAGGTAAATGCCGATAAAGAGGGCAGCAGAGCATACGAGTAACAGATAGTCTGCACGGATCTTCTTTTTCCTCAGACAAAGAAGCAGAAATGCGATTGCCGGGAGACAGCAGATAATGATATAAAGTATGATCGCGATACAGTTACCGGAGTTTCCGGATAATGAAAGCTTTCGAAGCCATACTGCGATCCATTCAAACGGAGTTGTAAAAATCTGATTCATGGTTATATCCTTTCTGATAGCTGATTTTATCTAAAAATTATCGAAAAACAATAATTACAGTTTCAAAATATCATTAAAATTATCGTTTGTCAATAATTTCTATGGATTGCGAGCTTGATTCATTTATGCAGGTCTAATATAATAGAAATTGCCGTGTTCAGATTTCGTATCATTTGATTGAAGGATAAAATGATCGTTGGCATTTCGGCACCGGCATAAGGGAACATGGGAGAGCAATATTCTCAGTGACGATATATAAATGTTTGTGAGGCAGAGATATGATTTATTCTTATCCGGATTATTATAAAAAGTTTAGATGTATAGCGGACAAATGCCCGGACACCTGCTGTTCTGACTGGCAGATCGTGATCGATGATGAATCATTGGAAAAATATCGGAATTACGCAGGAGAATACAGGCAGACACTTCACCGGAATATACAGTGGGAAGAGGGCGTATTCGGACATAACCGGAAGGGCAAATGTGCATTTTTGCGGGATGATGGACTGTGCGACATGTATAAGCATATGGGAAAAGACAGCTTATGCACGACCTGTCGGGAATATCCAAGACATACGGAAGAATTTGAAAATATAAGAGAGATTTCATTATCGCTTTCCTGCCCGGAGGTGGCAAGGATATTGATGCAGAAGACAGAACCGGTAACATTTGTCTGTGAAGAAGACGATGAGGAAGAAGTATTTGAGGATTATGATTATTTCCTGTTTTCCATCTTGAGGATATCCGGGAGGAGATTTTGAAGATTACCCAGAACCGGGAAGAAAGTCTGAAAGCAAGGATCAGAAAGGTATTGCAGATCGGTGCTTCCGCACAGAGACATTATGAAGAAGGGGATCTGATCGACTGGGGTGAATGTGAGGATACAGATAAAGTCTGCGTGAAAGATGAATATGAACTGTTCCGGAAGCATATGAGATTCCTGTCAGAGGAGCTGGAGCTGTTATATCAGGACTGGGATGATGTGTTGGTGGAATCCGAAGTGCTTTTGTTTGATCAGGGGGAATCCGGTTTCACAGAGAATAAGAAACGATTTCTGTCATGGTGGGGAAACAGCAGCCTGCCTTCACTTGAAATCGTGCTGGAGCAGATCGTTGTTTATTTTATCTCGATCTATTTGTTAGGTGCGGTCTATGATGGGAATATTCTTGGTAAAATAGATTCCGCGGTGGGCCATGTGACAGTAATCTTCCTGCTGCTTCTCGCCAGATGGATAAAGTGCAGTGAGAAGTTAGAGATGGCTGATCTGATCGAACTGGTGTATCGGTATTCCAGAGAGATCGAACATTCGGATGAGAATCTCGACCGGGTGGAAGAACTGGACTGGTTTATAAGAATATAATTTGAATTTCAGTGAACTCTATAGCATACTATAGGATAAGGTTGCTCACAGAGCGATGAACAGTGATAAAAGGAAAATGGAGTAGCAGTATGAATATATGTATATTTGGTGCATCCAGTAATGACATTGATCAGGCATACATGGATGCGGTTTTTAATCTTGGAAAGAAGCTGGCAGAGAGAGGACATACATTAGTATTTGGTGCGGGTGCAAGAGGACTTATGGGGCTGCCGCCAGAGGAGCAAGTGCCGGAAACGGTGAGATCGTTGGCGTTGCACCCACATTTTTTAATGTGGATGGCATCATCTATGACAAATGCACAGAGCTGATCCGGACAGAGACGATGCGTGAGCGGAAACAGATCATGGAGGATCGGAGTGATGCATTTATCATGGTGCCGGGTGGAATTGGAACATTTGAGGAATTTTTTGAGGTGCTGACTTTAAAGCAGCTTGGACGACATGGCAAGGCGATCATTGTCTATAACCAGGATGGATTCTTTAATTCCCTGTTTCAGATGATGGATGAATGTGTCGAGAAGGGTTTTATGAACCATGTAACAAACGAGATCTATCAGGTGATGACAGATACAGATGAGATCCTTTCTTATCTGGATGGCTATACACCGGAGGTCGGCAAGGTGTTTAAATTTTAAACGATATGGGTGCAGGAGGAAAAATGGGAGATACGAATGAATATACAGTTCACGATCTGGTACGGGATGAGTTGTATAAAAATATGGATGTTGAATATGGAAAATTTACAGCGAGTCTGTCACCGGGAGCAGGAAATATCATCGGCGTTCGGATTCCGGTGCTGCGCAAAATGGCGAAAGAGATTGCGTCTGTAAACTGGAAGGAGTATCTGGATGGTGCAAGGGATGATACCTTTGAAGAAGTCATGTTACAGGGCATCGTGCTTGGCTATGCCAGAGGAAAGATCGACGACATTCTCACATACATGGGACGGTTCATACCAAAGATCGATGACTGGTCGATCTGCGATACCTGTTGTAATACCTTTAAGATCGCAAACCAGTATCAGCAGGAAGTGTGGGATTTCCTGATGCCATATCTGGACGAGCAGGGAGTAATCGATGGCAAGCCTGCTAACGAGAGAAATCGTGAGTTTGAACTGCGGTTTGTAGCAGTTATGATGTTGAATTATTATCTGAATGATGCCTATATTGATAAGGTGTTATATGCATACGATCATATGAAGAATGATGGCTATTATCTGAAAATGGGTGTTGCATGGGGACTTGCAGAAGCCTATGTAAAATGTCCGGAGCCGACGAAGGTATTTTTAAATAATAACCATCTGGATGATTTCACATTTAATAAAGCAATCCAGAAGATGCAGGAATCCTTCCGTATCACACCGGAGGAAAAAGCTGCACTCAAGGCAATGAAGCGATGATAATGATAATATAAGTAAATATGGCGAAATGAGCGGAGGTGGCAGTATGAGAATGTATTTTAAACAGAGACTGTTTTCGTGGTTTGACAGTTATGATATTTATAATGAACAGGGGAATCCGATATATGTGGTAAAGGGACAAATATCCTGGGGACATTGTCTGAAGATTTTTGATCCATATGGGAATGAAGTCGGTACAGTAAAGGAACAGGTATTCACATTTCTTCCAAAATTTGAGATCTATCAGAGAAATCAATATCTGGGATGCATTAAGAAAGAGTTTTCCTTTCTTAAGCCCCGATATGATATTGCTTATAATGGATGGCATATTGATGGAAGCTTTATGGAATGGGATTACAAGATCACAGATGCTGCAGGTGGTATGGTTGCATCCATATCAAAGGAACTGTTTCATACGACAGATCAATATGTGATCGATGTATATGATCCACAAAACGCACTTATTGCACTTATGTTTGTTCTGGCCATTGATGCAGAGAAATGTTCGAGGAATGATTAGGAATGGTCGGCAATCCTTCCGATGGTATCGGCAAGAATCTCGATCACCTGCTCGGTATCTTCTTCCTTATATTTTAAGAAAGTATGTACGCTTCCTTGAATCAGCAGAGAAATTGTGATATTTTTCTCCAGATTGTCTTTGAATTCCGGATGCGTGATAAAGATCAGTTCCTTAATGCGGGCTTCCAGTTTGTTGGTGAGCACGCCACAGCTTCTGTCATCATCCGGGAAAAGAATGTTGAACAGATGTCCCTGTGTGATAAATGCGGTACAGAGCAGTCTGGCTGCGGCAGCCGGATCTGTGATGATAAGATCCGGATTTGGAATGTCTGCAATCAGTGACGTGATCGCATCATTTTCCAGATATTCCGACAGATCGTAGATATCTTTAAAATGAAGATAAAATGTCTGTTTGCTGATATTTGCTTTCTGGGTCAGCTCCCGGATCGTAATCTTTTCGAGCGGTTTCGCCGCACGTAATTCTATAAAAGCACTGAAAATGCTGTTCTTGGTTTTCTGTATTCTTAAATCCATTGCGATCTCCTGATTTACTATTTGTTGACTATGGTCAATAAATTGACGTTATTCAATTATTGGCTATGGTGTCAGCTTTTGTAATCTCATATAATAAACATGTCTATTTTAATCTATAAATTTACTATAGTCAATAAAGAATCATCTGTACAAATACAAAGGAGAATGACATGGATATTTACGAATTTTATTCCGGAAGAAGCTTTGATGCATATAGAGAACTGGGGGCGCATGTGAAGAAAGAGGTCACAGGAAAGAAGACGGTTGTCAGTGGTGTGGAATTTGTCACATATGCACCGAATGCTCTGGGGGTAAATGTGATCGGTGAATTCAACGACTGGAACGAGACAGTCATGGAACGCTGTTATGACGGCAGCTTTTTCAAGGTATTTGTGCCGGAAGCAAGACCGGGCATGATGTATAAGTATAAGATCTATCACAGAGACGGCAGCAGCATGGAGCATTGTGATCCGTATGGCTTCGGCATGGAGCTGCGTCCGGCATTTGCATCCATTATCCGGGATATGGATACATATCGTTTCCATGATGCCAAATGGATGAAGAACCGTAGTGTATGTCAGGGCAGCCCACTTAACATCTATGAAGTTCATCTGGGTTCCTGGCGCACAAAACCGGTCTTTGATGAACAGGGAAATCCGCTGACACCGGAGGAGATCGTAGAGAGCAACCGGGTAGCGGAGAGCTGGTATACCTATAAGGAGATCGCTCCGATGCTTGCGGAATATGTGAAAGAGCAGGGATATAATTATGTAGAGTTCATGCCGCTCTCCGAGCATCCGTCCGATCAGTCCTGGGGTTATCAGAATACCGGATTTTTCAGTCCGACATCCAGATATGGAACAGCAGATGACCTGAAGGAAATGATCGATATTCTGCATCAGCATAATATTGGCACAATTCTTGATTTTGTTCCGGCTCATTTCGCACT
Source organism: Clostridium sp. AM54-37XD (assembly GCF_003478225.1). NCBI lineage: Bacteria > Bacillati > Bacillota > Clostridia > Eubacteriales > Clostridiaceae > Clostridium > Clostridium sp. AM54-37XD. The sequence goes on along the minus strand of NZ_QUEV01000001.1, from coordinate 28,986 downwards.
TGATGGCTATGGACTTGCCAGATATGATGGCACGGCATTGTATGAATATCCAAGCAACGATGTGGGATACAGTGAGTGGGGAAGCATGAACTTCATTCATTCCAAAGGAGAAGTGCGGAGCTTCTTACAGTCTGCGGCGAATTACTGGCTGTCAGAGTATCATTTTGACGGACTTCGTATGGATGCGATCAGCCGTATCATCTACTGGATGGGCGATGAGAGCCGTGGTGTAAATGACCGGGCGGTTGATTTTATCCGGAATATGAATCAGGGGTTAAAGGATCGTCATCCTTCGATCATCTTGTGTGCCGAAGACTCGACAGACTTTAAGGGTACAACGAAGGAAACAAAATATGGTGGACTGGGCTTTGATTACAAATGGGATATGGGCTGGATGAATGATACACTGAATTTCTTCCGTACACTTCCATTTGTCCGTGGCGAGCATTATCATGACCTGACATTCTCGATGATGTATAACTATAATGAACGGTATCTGCTTCCTTTGTCACACGATGAGGTTGTACATGGAAAGGCAACGATCATTCAGAAGATGGCGGGTATGTATGAAGAAAAGTTTCCGCAGGCAAAGGCATTATATGCTTATATGTATGCGCATCCGGGCAAGAAGCTGAACTTTATGGGAAATGAGATCGGACAGTTCCGCGAGTGGGATGAGAAGCGTGAGCAGGACTGGGATCTTTTGAAATATCTGAACCATGATTCTTTCCACCAGTATATGAAAGCATTGAATAAGATTTATATGAAAGAGCCGGCATTATCTGCATGGGATGATGATCCGAATGGATTTGCATGGATCCTTTGCGGTAAGGAAAATGATGTTGTCTATATCTTTCAGCGTGAAGTAAATGAAGATAAGGTGATCGTTGTATTAAACCTGTCGGGACTTGTATATAAAAATTATCACTTTAATTATGGAAATGGTGATACAATGAAGGTACTGATCAACAGCGACTGGAATAAATTTGGGGGAAGCACAAAAGATACAGAAAAGACGATCAAGGGTGTAAATGGAGATTTTGGATTTGACCTTCCGGCATTTTCCGGAATTTACCTGAAACCGGTCGATTAGAACATGAGAAGGTGAATATGATGACGACAACAGAGAAGCTTGCAGGGCTGCGTGAGAAAATGAATGAAACAGGCGTAGATGCTTATGTGATCACAACGGATGACTTTCATGCATCCGAATATGTTGGAGCATATTTCAGGGAAAGAGAATATATGTCCGGGTTTACAGGATCTGCCGGAACACTGGTTGTGCTCCCTGATACGGCAGCATTGTTTACAGATGGGCGGTATTTCATTCAGGCGGAAGCACAGCTTGCAGGCAGTACGATCGAACTGATGAAGAGTGGACAGCCGGGCGTTCCAACGATCGAGGAATATTTGTATGACCATCTGGAACCGGAAAAGGTTGTAGGCTTTGATGGAAGAACCGTCAGCCTGGATTTTGCTGACCGGATGCTAAAAAAATTGGGCGATAAAAAGGTCACTTTAAATGGTGAACTGGATCTGGTCGATGAACTCTGGACGGACAGACCGGAGCTGTCACATGAGCCGGTATTTGAATTGCCATTTTCATACACAGGTGAAACCCGTGCGGATAAGCTTGCGCGTGTCAGAGCGTCAATAAGATCCGCAGGCGCGGATGTCCGGGTGATCTCTGCATTGGATGAGATTGCATGGCTTCTGAATCTGCGGGGCAATGATATAGACTGTAATCCGGTATTCCTGTCATATATGCTGATCGCAGATGAAGACTGTCGTTTATATATCAATGATGTGATCTTAAACGATGAAATCACCAGAGAACTTGCCGTTGATGGGCTCACACTTTATCCGTATAATGCAATCTATACGGATCTGAAGCGGTTGCCGGAGATTATTCATACGCATAAACAGGCAGAGCAGATGACGGTATTGCTGGATGGCTGCCAGACCAATTACAGATTAAGAAGTTGTATACCGGATGGTATATCAGTGGTCGATGAACCGTCTGCGGTTCAGTTGATGAAAGCACGGAAGAATTCAGTAGAGTGTGAAAATGAACGGAATGCGCATATTAAGGATGGAGTTGCTGTAACGAAATTTATCTACTGGCTTAAGCATCATATCGGAACAGAAACGATCACGGAGCTTTCGGCAGCAGAGAAGCTGGAGTCTTTTCGAAAAGAGCAAAAGGGGTATATCGAGCCGAGCTTTGAAACGATATCTGCATATGGTCCACATGGCGCGATCGTACATTATGAACCGACAGAGGAGACAAATGTCGAACTAAAACCGGAGAGCTTCTTATTAGTGGACAGCGGCGGCCATTACATGGAGGGAACAACTGATATCACCAGAACGATTACGCTCGGAACTCTGACAGAGGAAGAGAAATGGGCATATACACTGGTGCTGATCGGACATCTGAATCTGGCAGCAGCAAGATTTAAACATGGAACGCGTGGTGAGAATCTCGATTATCTGGCGCGTGAACCGCTGTGGCGGTATGGTCTGGATTTCAATCACGGCACCGGTCATGGAGTCGGATATCTGTTAAATGTACACGAAGGACCAAACAGGATCCACTTCAGAATCATGGAAGAACGCAGACCGACAGCAGTATTCGAAGAAGGAATGATCACATCAGATGAACCGGGTATATATATAGAAGGAAGGTTTGGCATCCGTCATGAGAATCTGGTTCTTTGTAAGAAAGCAGGAAAACCGGCAGGCAAGCTTCCGGAGGTATTCTTGAAAGAAGCGGAAGCAAATGGAACATTTCTGGAATTTGAAACTCTGACCTGGGTTCCGTTTGACACAGAAGCTTTGATACCGGAACTGATGACAGATCGTGAGCTCCAACGATTGAATGAATATCACAAGAATGTGTATGAGAAGATCGCTCCACATCTGACGGAGGAAGAACGCATATGGCTGGAGCAGGCAACGAGTCCAGTATCGAAAAAATATCATAATAAAATTTGATGAATTTCAAGGGGAGAAACATATGATCTATAAGTGTGAGGCATGTGGGGGTGTGCTGGTATATGACCCGGATCTCGGGAAAATGAAATGTACACAATGTGGTCAGACAAGCGAACGCAGATTCCATATGAAGTTAAAGGAAGTAGATCCGGATACAGAGGAAAAAGAAGACGGAAAACGATCATTTGATAATCTGTGGTTTGGTCTTGATAAAGATCAGAAGTGGCATGGAGAGAAGGAAATCCAGATCAATCCTGACTGGGATGCGGATCTGTTGGCATTTGAGATGCGGAATAACAGACCGGAAGATATATCGGCTGCATCAAAACAGACGGAAGCAGAAGATATATCAGAAAAATCAGAGCAGCAGGCACAAGACACTGCTTATACAGGTGACCGGAGAGAGATGCAGGGAGAACGACTGATGTCGGTTCAGATATTCCGCTGTACTTCCTGCGGAGCACAGATTATGATCCATGGAAATGAGCGGGCAACTTTTTGTTCGTTTTGTGGACAGCCGACGGTTATATTTGACCGTGAATCGAAGGAAGTATGGCCGGATTATATCATTCCATTTTCCATAACGGAACAGCAGGCAGTGGATGCGATCAAAGAGAAATTCGGTACAGGCAGATATGTGCCAAGAGAGATCAAACATCCGAAGATTGACAAGATCCGTGGAATCTATATTCCATATTGGCTGTATACAGTGTATATGCGGAAAAAAGCAAATCTGCATCTGGTAACGAGTAATGAAGCTGAGAAGAAAGAACCGGAAAATATCTTTAATGCCGGAATGAACAGAAACCAATCCTTTTATACGATGCTGCAGTCATCGAAGAAGATGGGATTGTATCCGGGATCATTTCAGAATCAGAAATATGATGCGGAAACGAGAAGTGTCTCTGTAGGTATAAATGAGAAGACAGATATGTTTGCAGATGCATATGGAAATTTTGAACAGGTTACCTTTGATGCATCCAGAAAATTAGATGATCGGCTATCCAGTCGTCTGGAACCATATCATATGGAAGCATTAAAGCCATTTGATCCATCGTATCTGTCCGGATTCTATGCAGATCGGTATGATGTGCCGTCCAGAGAGGCTGCGCCGGACATCCATCAGAGGATAAGTGATGCTATGGATAAAGCAATGATAGAAGATACAGGAACGACTTACATAGAGAAGAGCATTGAACAGTACAGTGTGGATAAGATTGAGTATGCGCTCCTGCCTGCATGGTTCATGACCTTCTGGTATAGGCATGAGCTTTATACGATTCTGGTCAATGGGCAGACCGGAAAGGTTGTTGGCAATATTCCAGTGAATAAAAGGAGTTTTATTTCGGATGCGGTGATGGCCGGAGTTGTATGCTGCACGATCGGAGCGGTTGTATTTTATGAAATCAATCAGGGAATTGCAAAAGGGTATGGCTTTTTCCATGAATATGGAGGGTCGATCATTGTATTCCTTTTTATGCTGGCGGCGGGACTTTTTACCAGAAATCTCAGTAAATACAACAGGTATAAGCACGACAAAGAACGACTTGCATCCTCAACAACGACTGATTATGTAAAAGAAAGGCAGGATAAGACATGGATTCGATAAATATTTTACTTACAGGATTTAAATTGTTACCGATCATACAGGGCATTGTCTGTGGCGGACTGTTTGCGGCAGGTCTGTTGCTGTCGTGGATGCTTCGCTCCAACCTCCATGGCGAGATGGAAACAGAGAAGGAATTTGCCCAACAGCACAAAATCTCCTACTACCAGATCGACCAGGGACACAAGATTTTATTCTTCTGATTAATAAAAGGGAAAATCCTGCATATTTGTGGGGGAACATCTTGAATATCAGCTATAATGCCGCAGTGGCTTCTTTGTTTGAAAGATACGCTTTTTTCTTATTCGATACATATGCCTGATCCGCTCATGCTCCTGTGCAAACTCGCTCTTCGAGCTCAGACATGCACCCGCATTCGCTGGCAATATGTATCTCATAACAGAAAAAAGCTGGATATCTTATCAAACAAGAAAGGCACTGCGGCATTGCAGCTGATATCCGAAAAATTCTATGTTCCACAAATATGCAGGATTTTCTGCGTATATTGGTCAGGAGAATAAAACGTGGAATATAGGAAATTCCTGTATATGGATGCGGATGACAACGGAATTTGCAGGAGAGTCTGATATTTGCGATTCTCGATATATGTAAAAATATAATAAGAAAGACTGATCATGTTATTAATACAGCATGCTAGATTCCTAGCATATTATATAAAACAGTTTGTGTGTATGCAGGTGGGACAGGCTAGGTTTCAAAGATATTAAGTGTAGTTTCCGTAATGAGATACATATTGCCAGCGAATGCGGGTGCATGTCTGAGTCCGAAGGACGAGTTTGCACAGGAGCATGAGCGAATCAGGCATATGTATTTCATAGGAAACGAAGCGGATCTTTGAAGCCTAGCCTGTCCCACCTGCATACACACAAACTGTTTTCCTTAGATGTATTGCAGAATGACAGGCGGTATATTATAATGAAGCGAGAATGTAGATAACAGGAGGAACCCGAAATGGACATTGTATGTTTGGATTTGGAAGGTGTATTAGTACCGGAGATTTGGATCGCATTTGCAGAGGCAAGCGGTATCCCGGAGTTAAAGAGAACAACAAGAGATGAGCCGGATTACGACAAATTAATGAACTGGCGTCTTGGTATATTAAAAGAACATGGACTTGGCTTAAAAGAGATTCAGGAAACGATCGCAAAGATCGATCCGATTCCCGGTGCAAAGGAATTCTTAGATGAGCTTCGTTCTATGACACAGGTTATCATTATCAGTGATACATTTACACAGTTTGCAAGCCCGCTTATGAAGAAGCTCGGCTGGCCGACAATTTTCTGTAATTCATTAGAGGTAGCAGAAAGTGGAGAGATCACAGGCTTTAAGATGCGTTGTGAGAAATCCAAATACACAACCGTAAAAGCACTTCAGTCTATCGGTTATGATACGATCGCAAGTGGTGACAGCCACAACGATCTTGGAATGATCCGCGCAAGCAAGGCCGGATTCCTCTTTAAGAGTACCGATCAGATCAAAGCAGACAATCCTGATCTTCCGGCTTATGAGACATATGATGAGCTGCTCGCAGCTATCAAGAAAGTACTGGCTTAAGATCGGTCCTTTCATATAAAAATGTACGCAGTATGTAAGAAAGGCATATTAAGGTCATGAAAATTAAGTACATATAACAGAGAACCTGCATATACTGTAGCAAACAGAGTATGCAGGTTTTTTATGGCTATAAAAATAATGATCGATGCCGGACATGGTGGATTTGACAATGGGGCATCTTATAATGGCAGAACGGAGAAGAATGACAACCTGAATTTGGCTTTGGCACTTGGTGATGCGTTGTCAGAGCTTGGTTATGACGTGGAATTTACGAGAACGACAGATGTCTATGATTCACCGACAAGAAAAGCACAGATCGGAAATGAGAGCGGTGCGGATTATTTTATCTCCCTGCACAGGAATGCTGCACCGTATCCGAACAAATATAACGGAGTGGAAACCTTGGTTTATAATACATCAGGGATTGCATATGAAATGGCAGAAAATGTGGATGCAGAGCTTGCAAAGATCGGATTTGAGAATCTGGGAGTTGAGGAACGGAAGAATCTGGCTGTTCTGCGCCGGACAACGATGCCGGCAATTCTGATCGAGACCGGATTTATTGACAGTGATAAGGATAATTATCTGTTTGATTACCGGTTTGAAGATATCGTGAATGCGATCGCACTCGGAATTGATGAAACACTTCGTGGATAGATGTGTGAAAAGCGCACAAAAGAATTTACAGTTAACGAGAAAAATTGTATAATTATAAAGACTGTTTTAGAAAACGACAATCCGATTGGAGAAGGTTATCTGATTGGAAAATACGATAGAAAAGTGGGGTAGAAAACAATGAAAAATACGTTCAGTAATTCAGGCATGTTGAACTGGCTTGGCTTCTTTGCAAATAAGATGGATGTCAGCCCGGAGAAGATAAAGATGCTTAATATCTGCGGCAGACAGAAAAATGTCGTGCCAACGATTGATACACATAAGAGGGTTCTGATCTATACTGATGCCAGTCATGAAGATCTCTTCTATACATTATGGGAAGCGGGATTTGGCGAATATGATATCTGGATCGGCGAAGGAACAGAGCCGGGAAGTGAACTTACAAATGCAAAGCTCAAGAATGTTATTAATAAGAAGATATCCGAACCGACGGTTATATTTATCGTAAACGAGAAGACCAGAGAATCCGTACGGTACGGTATGAAGAATGATCTGTTTACAAAGGGATCGGTTCATTATGTATGCAATGAGATCCGCGCGGTTATCATGAGTATTCTCGGTGTAGATACTCATGATACGATTCTTGCTCTGATGGCAGAGAGTATCGTTATCGAAGCTGCGATCACAGCGAGCGAAGGTCAGATCATTGCAGTAGAGCCGGACAGCGGTTCCAGAAGATCTATGGAGGAAAATGTTGAGAAGTTTGGAGTTCATAATGTGCAGATCATTCCGGATATGAGCGAAGAATCATTGAGTAGGATTCCGGTACCAAGACTTGCATTTATCGTTGCGAATCATTATCTGGAATCTGATATTGAACGCCTGCTTGCAATCAATCCGCAGATGCAGTTTGTTATTTACACATTAGATCTTGGTATCCTTGCAGAGACCAAGCTGATCTTTGACAAATTCGGTATTCAGAATATGGAAGCGTTACAGATCAACGTATCCAAGACAAATAAAGAAAATGTATTTGTTGCTCAGCCGGCACCATGGATCATTACAGGTGGGGCTGAATAGAATACAGATATTCAGAAATAAAGCCCCATTCTCCGGTAAGAGTTTCTTCTGTTTTATGAACAACGTAAAAAACAGAAGAAAGCCTGAAAAGGATGGGGCTATTTTACTTTACAGAGTAGAATTAGTTATGATTTTTTATAAAAAGTTTAGAAATATATTTTTTATTAATAAATTAATAAAAGGTGAAAAATAAAAAATGGTGTGCTATAATACGTTGTTGTTTAAAGGACGACTGGAAGCACATGGAAGAATGCAGGAGGAAATTTAAATGAAAGTCATTTTTTTCGACATTGACGGTGTGTTAAATTCAAACAAATTCATCTGTAACAATCCGGGTGAAACCGTTGACAGAAAAAATGTAAAAAACCTTGCAGATGTTGTAAAGGCAACAGATGCGAAGCTGGTAGCGATCTTTAACTGGCGGAAAGAGGTTATGAAAGATCCGGTATGTGACGAGAGAGCACAGGAGCTGATCCTGAAGCTTAAGGAGGAAGGTCTCGTTATATCCGATGTAACTCCGCCGCAGGAACATATATCCGGCAAGTATGAGGATTATGGACGGTGCTTCGAGGTTAAGGACTATGTAGACCAACACGATGTAGACAGGCTGGTGATCTTAGATGACATGGACTCAGACTGGGACAGAGTTGGACTTGCTGATTACTGGATCAATACGGAGAATACAGTAAAAGGATTTTCCGAGAGTGATGCAAGAGAAGTAATAAATATCCTTAACAGTTAGTATGCCCTTTGAAAAAATTACATGAGAGGAAGTGAAGACCTACGGGTGACCTTGCAGAAAAGTTAACAGAGGAGCTGAATTGCGAGACTCTCTTTACCATTCCAATTTTTGGTGGAATCCCGATCTCGGAATCAATCGTGGTAACATGGATCATTATGGCGGTACTTGTTCTGTTGTCCGTTATACTTGTCCGGAATCTGAAAGTTGAGAATCCGGGAAAGAAACAGCTTGCTCTGGAGTCGATCATTACGACATTTAATAATCTGTTTAGTGACGTTTTGGGAGAAAAAGGTAAGGCATATATACCGTATCTGATCACTGTCATTTTGTATATCGGAATGGCAAATATCGCAGGTATATTTGGATTTAAACCACCAACCAAGGATCTGAACGTAACAGCAGCACTGGCGATCATGAGTATAGTCATGGTTCAGGTTGTCTGTATCAGAAGCAGGGGACCGAAAGGCTGGCTTAAGAGCTTTGCAGAGCCGGTAGCAATAGTAGCACCTATAAATGTAATGGAGCTTGTAATAAAACCATTGTCGTTATGTATGCGATTGTTCGGCAATGTTTTAGGTGCATTTGTTGTAATGAAATTAATTGAGGCGGTAGCGCCTGTCATTGTGCCTATTCCGTTAAGCCTTTATTTTGATATCTTTGATGGCTTACTTCAGGCATTTGTATTCACATTCTTAACTGCACTCTACATGCAGGAAGGATTGGGAGAAGACTAAGATTAACATAAGGAAAATGAAAAGGAGATAATAATTATGAATACAGTAATCGCAATTGGAGCTGCTATAGCAGTATTAACAGGTATTGGTGCAGGTATCGGACTTGGAATCGCAACATCAAAGGCAGTAGAAGCAGTAGCAAGACAGCCGGAAGCAGACAGTAAGATCACAAAGCTTCTGATCATTGGTGGAGCACTTGCAGAGGCAACAGCCGTTTACGGTCTGGTAATTGGTCTTTTGATCATTCTTCTTCTGAAATAATATTTATAAGAATATGATGATTGCGGCACTATATCATAATAGATATGAAGGAATCGTAATTGTCGGATAACGAAAACAGACAGAAAGGCAGGAGGTCATTAAATGATAAATTTAAGTGTCTCGTCCATAGCCATAACCATAATTAATATTATAGTTTTGTTTCTTCTGTTAAAGAAATTCCTGATCGGTCCGATCAATAAGATCATGGCAGAACGTGAAGAGATGATCAAATCCTCGATCGCGAATGCCAATCAGACGAAGGATGATGCCATGAAACTGAAGCAGCAATATGAAGATACTCTCGCAGGTGTTCAGGATGAATGTGATACCATGCGGGACAAATCCAGACAGGCTGCACAGAATGAATATAACAGGATTGTGGCAGATGCAGGCGAGAAATCAAACCGTATGATCAAGGATGCGGAAAAAACTATAGAAGTACAGCGTGAAAAGGCTTTGAGCGATATGGAATCTCAGGTTGCGGAGCTTGCAATGTCGGCAGCGGCTAAGATTCTGGGTGAAGACTCAAATGACGCGAAAAATCAGTCACTATATGATGAGTTTATAGAAAAAGCAGGTGAGGCCCATGACACAGAAAGCAATTAATTATGCTGAAGTTTTGTGCGAGCTGAATATTGATGCGGCTGAGCTTTCAGACATGGAAGCAGTTGTCAGGGAGAATCCTGAATTACAGGAGGCACTTACGTGTCCGGTTGTCAGCAGAGAAAAAAAGTCAGAAATTATCGATAAGATATTCGACGGTTCAAAGACTACGGTAAAATTCTTAAAGGTACTTTGCAACAATTCTGATTTTGATCAGTTCTTTGAGATATGCAGAGAATACAGAGTTCTTATAAAGAAGAAAGCGGATGTCCTTCTTGCAACCCTTTATTATGTGACACCTCCAACGGAGACACAGAAGAAGGGGATTGAAGATTTTCTGAAAAAGGAATATAAGACCTCAGATGTGGAACTGACATTGGAGAAGAACGACAGTCTGATCGGCGGCTTTATTATTAAGGTCGGAAATAAGGAATATGACTGGAGTCTGGCAGGCAGATGTAAGCGGCTTACACAAAGATTGGTTACGAGGTGATAAGATTTGAGTTCAATAAGTTCAGGAGATATTATCTCCATACTGAAAAGTGAGATAGAGAATTTTGACTTCGACACCCGGGACAAAGAAGTAGGAACTGTCATCTGGGTAGGAGATGGAATAGTAACGATATATGGTATTGATAATGCCATGTATGGTGAGATTGTAGTATTTGAAAATGGTATCAAGGGTATGGTACAGGATATCAGAAGAACCGAGATCGGATGTATCCTGTTCGGAAAAGATACCGGAATAAAAGAAGGTACGAAGGTTACCAGAACTGGTAAGAGAGCCGGCGTACCGGTAGGTGAAGAATTCCTTGGAAGAATCATCAATGCATTGGGTGCACCAATTGATGGTAAGGGAGCGATCAAAGAGGCAGATTACATGCCGGTTGAGCAGGAAGCACCAAGTATCGCAGACAGACAGTCGGTCAATGAACCACTTCAGACCGGTATTCTGTCGATCGATTCCATGTTCCCAATCGGTAAAGGACAGCGTGAGCTGATCATCGGTGATCGTCAGACCGGTAAGACTTCGATCGCACTTGATACGATCATCAACCAGCGTGGAAAGGATGTTGTCTGCATCTATGTAGCGATCGGTCAGAAAGCATCCACCGTTGCAAAGATTGTTTCCACACTTGAGAAGAATGATGCAATGGACTATACGATCATTGTAGCATCAACAGCCAGTGATCCTGCACCGCTTCAGTATATAGCACCATATGCAGGAACATCGATGGCAGAATATTTTATGCATAAGGGAAAAGACGTGCTCATCGTATACGATGATCTGTCAAAGCATGCAGTAGCATACAGAACACTGTCCTTGTTACTTGGACGTTCCCCTGGACGTGAGGCATATCCCGGTGATGTATTCTATCTGCATTCCAGACTGCTTGAGCGTTCCAGTAAGTTAAAGGATTCATTAGGCGGTGGTTCGATCACAGCCCTTCCTATTATAGAGACACAGGCAGGTGATGTATCTGCATACATCCCAACAAATGTTATCTCCATCACGGATGGTCAGATCTTCCTTGAGAGTGATCTGTTCTTCTCAGGTATGCGTCCTGCGGTAAATGTAGGATTGTCCGTATCCCGTGTCGGTGGTGCAGCGCAGACCAAGGCTATGAAGAAAGCAACCGGTACCGTCCGTATCGATCTTGCACAGTTCCGTGAGATGGAAGTATTCACCCAGTTCAGTTCCGATCTGGATGAGAATACAAAGGAGCAGCTTACTTATGGTAAGGGACTGATGGAGCTGTTAAAGCAGCCGCTATGTCATCCGCTTAGTATGGCAGAGCAGGTTATTACACTGGTTGCAGCAACAAATAAGCTGTTCTTAAATGTAGATATCAAGAAAGTAAAGCAGACACAGATGGATATGCTTGCATATTTCAAGGATGCAGAACCGGATGTTATCAAAGAGATTGAAGAAGGAAAGGTTCTGACAGATGATCTGAAAGAGCATATTCTTGAAGCAGGAAAAGAGTTTATGAAGAGGGTGGAGTAATTGGCAAGTACCAAAGAAATCCAAAACAGAATAAAAAGCATTAAGGATACAATGAAGATCACAAATGCCATGTACATGATCTCTTCTTCCAAACTGAAAAAAGCGAAGAAGGATCTGGAGAATACGGAACCGTATTTCTATACTTTACAGGTTTCTCTGGCACGACTGTTACGACATCTTCCTGATATGGATCATCTTTATTTCGAAAATGAAGACGATGAAAAGAAGGAAAATCCGAAAAGAGGTTATATTGTAGTTACAGCCGATAAGGGCATGGCAGGTGCATATAACCATAATATCATTAAGATCGCAGAAGAAGAACTGGCAAATCACCCGGACAGCGAATTATACGTTGTCGGACAGGTGGGAAGACATTATTTTGCAAGGAAGAATGTGCCGGTTGATATCCATTTCCAGTATACAGCCCAGAACCCAAGTCTTCACAGAGCGAGGGTTATTGCGGATAAGATGCTGGAGAATTACGAAAGCGGTAAGATCGATGAAGTCTATATCATTTATACGAAGATGATAAACAGTGTAACGGCAGAGCCGGAGATGATCCAGCTTCTTCCGTTCAGAAAGATGGATTTCAAGATCTCACAGGCGGATGTCTATCATGAGGAGATCATCATTGAACCTTCTCCGAGAGCGGTCATGGATCGAATTGTTCCGAATTATATTACAGGTTTCATATATGGAGCACTGGTTGAATCCTTCTGTAGTGAACAGAATTCCCGAATGATGGCAATGGATTCTGCAACCAGAAGTGCGAAAGATATGTTAGCTGATCTCAGTATTAAATACAACAGAGCCAGACAGGCTGCGATCACGCAGGAGATCACCGAGGTAGTTGGTGGTGCGAAGGCTCTGCAGAATAAGAAATAGGAGGTCTGATGTTTTGAAAAACGGTAAAATAGTACAGGTCATGGGACCTGTTGTAGACGTAGAATTTCCGGATAATGATTTACCAAACATCAAGGATGCTCTGGAAGTTGATAATCATGGAAAGAAATGCATAATGGAAGCTGCACAGCACATCGGAAATAATACCGTCAGATGCATCATGCTGGCAGCAAGCGAGGGCTTATCCAGAGATATGGAGGTTGTTCCGACAGGATCAGGAATCAAGGTTCCGGTTGGTACAGATACCCTTGGCAGATTATTTAATGTAACCGGTGACACTCTGGACGGTGGACCGAATCTGGCAGATACAGAGCACTGGGTCATCCACAGAGATCCTCCGTCATTTGAGGATCAGAGCCCTGTTGTTGAGATTCTCGAAACAGGTATCAAGGTTATCGATCTTCTTGCCCCATATGCCAAAGGTGGTAAGATCGGTCTGTTCGGTGGCGCCGGTGTAGGTAAGACCGTTCTGATCCAGGAGCTGATCCAGAATGTAGCAACAGAGCATGGCGGATATTCTATCTTCACCGGTGTCGGTGAGCGTTCCAGAGAGGGTAATGACCTCTGGACAGAGATGAAAGAGTCAGGGGTATTGTCCAAGACAGCCTTAGTGTTTGGACAGATGAACGAGCCACCTGGAGCAAGAATGCGTGTTGCGGAAACAGGACTTACGATGGCAGAATATTTCCGTGACGTAAATCATCAGGATGTGTTATTATTTATAGATAATATCTTTCGTTTTGTACAGGCAGGATCAGAGGTTTCTTCCCTGCTTGGACGTATGCCATCCGCAGTTGGTTATCAGCCAACTCTGGCAAATGAGCTTGGTGAGTTGCAGGAGCGAATCGCTTCTACAAAGTCAGGATCCGTTACATCCGTACAGGCAGTTTATGTGCCTGCCGATGACCTGACAGACCCGGCTCCGGCAACTACATTTGCGCATCTGGATGCGACAACCGTTCTTTCCAGAAAGATCGTAGAACAGGGTATCTATCCTGCTGTTGATCCTCTGGAATCCAATTCCCGTATTCTGGAGGTGGACGTTGTCGGTGAAGAACATTATAATGTAGCCAGAGGCGTTCAGGAGATTCTTCAGAAATACAGAGAATTACAGGATATCATCGCAATTCTTGGTATGGAAGAATTATCAGAGGAAGATAAGATTACGGTTACAAGAGCACGTAAGGTGCAGAAGTTCTTATCACAGCCATTCCATGTAGCAGAGAACTTTACAGGTGTTCCGGGAAAATATGTACCTCTTAAAGAAACAGTAAAGGGCTTTAAGGCTATCTTAGACGGTGAGATGGATGAATATCCTGAGTGGGCATTCTTTAACGTAGGCGGAATCGAAGAAGTCAAAGAAAAAGCCGCAAAGGGACAGTAGGATAAAGGAGGCAGACAGACATGAATACATTTTACCTGAGAGTCATATCAAGTAATAAAGTATTTTTTGATGATAAGGTTACGAAGTTTGTATTGCCTTTGGAAGATGGTGAGATGGCAGTCCTTCCTCACCATGAGAATATGATCATTGCAACCAGTATCGGGGAGATCCGAATTGATACACCGGATGGAAAGAAGATTCTTGGTGTTGTCGGGGAGGGATTTACCCAGATCGTAAATAACCGTGTAACGATGCTGGTGGATTCTGCAGAACGTCCGGAGGATATCGACAGAGTCCGTGCTGAACAGGCACTTGAACGTGCGAAAGAGCGTTTGAGACAGAAGGAAAGTCTGAAAGAGTACAAACAGACAGAAGCATCTCTTTCCAGAGCGTTAATGCGATTAAAGGTAACGGGTAGAGATTTATAAATGGCCGGATCCGGTGCGGATCGCACCGGATCAAAAAAACAGTTGTTGGATATTGCAGTACTTTTGGACAGAGAGTTGTAAATTCAGGGGATTTAGGTAGATGGTTAGATTTTTTATAGTGATCATTTCCTGTTTTTTTCTGATTTTGTATTATGTTCCGAAGATGTCATATTATGCCAGACATGGTGAGAAATATGATGAGGAGACATGCTACAGAATGGCACAGGTTATGATCGAGCATGTAAAGAAAAGAGGGCGTATCGAGACGGTTGCATCCGGCATGGAGAATCTGCCGACGGAAGGCGGATATATCATGTTTGCCAATCATCAGGCAAGTACGATGCACTCGGTGTTATAAGCGTACATGAAAAGCCATGCACATATGTAATGGATGCGAAGCGATCACATTTGTTTATCGTCACGCAGTTGTGTGAGCTGTTAAAGGCAAAGCGTCTGGATAAAACCGATCTCAGGCAGCAGGTTCAGGTAATTAATGACGTTGCGACAGAGATCAAAGCGGGAAGACGATATATTCTTTTCCCGGAAGGCGGATACGACCATAACCATAATTCTCTGAGAGGCTTCCTGCCGGGAAGCTTCAAGATCGCACAGAAGGCAAAATGCCCGATTGTGCCGGTCGTATTATATGATTCATTTAAACCATTCGAAGGAAAATCTTTCCGAAAGGTTATTACACAGCTTCATTTTCTGCCACCGATCCCATATGAGACATTTGCAGATATGAAGACCTATGAGATAAGAGATATGGTAGTTTCACTGATCCAGAACCAGCTCGACAAGATGGAGAGCCTGAATGACTGGTAGGAGATTGCCGAAGAAAAGAGAGATAGCAGTTATGTTATCTCTTTTTTTTCGTGGAAATCCAGATAGAGCAGAAATGTTGTATCTGAATTTTGGGGTTGGAGCATATACAAGTGTGGCATTTCCTTAGCAAAAATTTTAGAAATATATTGTCTGTTGAGATTTTAGATGGTAGAATAAATTTTGTCGATAATGAATATATTGTGTTATCGATGGGCTATCTGGCAGATGAGGCTGTCAGATGAAATTTAGTCTGAATTATAAAGGAGAGTAACATGGACGAGAATATGAATGGAAATCAGCAAAATGGCACAAATGCCGGACAGCCGGATGGAGCAGCTCAGAATATGAATCCAAATCAGCAGGCATACGGCGGACAGCAGTATTATGATCCGAATCAGCAGGCATATGGCGGACAGCAGTATTATGATCCGAACCAGCAGGCATACGGCGGACAGCAGTATTATGATCCAAACCAGCAGGCATATGGTGGACAGTATGGACAGCAGCCACAGGGTAATAAGCCGGCAGGCGGTGGATTTGATAAAGTAAAGAATGCGATTGTGAATAATAAGAAGATCGTTATTATTGCGGCGGCAGCAGTTGTTGCATTGATCCTGATCTTTAACATTATCGGTGGAATTGCTGGTCACGGTAAGCAGAGCCCAAAGGCAGTTGTTAAGGCTTATGTAAATGCAGTAGAAAAGCAGAGCGGTAAGAAGCTGTATAAGCTGATTGATAAGAAAGTCCTTAAATATACGAGGACGAAGAAGATATGGATAAAGATGAAATGATCGATAAGTTAGATCAGATTCTGGAATGGTCAGGTGAATCTCTCGAAAACCAGGTTGGTAAAGTAAAGAGCATCAAGGTTAAGTTCAAGAAGGTTAAGAAGTTAAAAGGCAGCAAGCTGGAAGATAAGCAGGAAGACTATGAAGATGAATACGATATCAAGGTCAGCCAGGTTGCACGCGTGGAAGGCACGGTCAAGGTAAAGGGCAAGGATGATGATATCGAGAATGATTTCACTATGTATGTCTATAAGAGAGGCGGAAAATGGTATCTGGATTTTAGTTCCATATACTAAGATGAAAGCTTGTAAAAGTATCAATTCGTAAATACATATAAGATGGCATCGGTTGGAGAGAGTCTGACCGGTGTCATTTTGTTTGCATATTACTTTATGAAAACAAGTCATATATAAAAAAATGGAGAAAAATACGATTTTTGCAGAAAAAACAGAATAAAATAAAGAAAATTCAATAAAATAGTTGATATTTGAAACGAAATAGACAAGAACTTTCAATTATAGGCTTGCCTTTTTTGAAAAATGTTTTAAAATAGCTAATAGGAATTTTACAGGACATAACTGATTTAACCGGAATAGAATAAGTGAAAGGCACAGGTATGTAGAATGAAGAAATACAAAGATATGAGTAAAGATGAATTATTGACTTTAAAAGCCGCTCTTTTGGAGGAGTATAAGGAAGAACAGGCAAAAGGTCTGAGTCTGAACATGGCAAGAGGTAAGCCTGGATTCTCACAGCTTGCATTGTCGATGGGAATGTTGGATGAGATCAATAGTTCTTCGGATATGAGAACTTTGTTAGGAAACGATACCAGAAACTACGGAGATCTGGATGGTATCGGTGAGTGCCGTCAGCTTATGGCAGATATGATGGAAGTTAAGAAGGAGAATATCATCGTATATGGTAACTCCAGCTTAAATGTAATGTATGATACAGTATCACGTTCCATGACACATGGTGTAAATGGTTCTACTCCATGGTGTAAGCTGGACAAGGTGAAGTTCCTTTGTCCTGTACCGGGATATGACAGACATTTCAAGATTACAGAATTCTTCGGAATCGAAATGATCAATATTCCTTTATTAGAGGATGGTCCGGACATGGATCTCGTAGAGGAATATGTAAATAACGATCCTGCGGTAAAGGGAATCTGGTGTGTACCAAAGTATTCAAATCCAACAGGAATCGTTTATTCAGATGAAGTAGTAAGACGTTTTGCAGCATTAAAGCCTGCAGCAGAAGACTTCAGAATCTTCTGGGATAACGCATACTGCATCCATCATTTATATAAGGACAAGCAGGCAGAGATTTTAAATATCATAGATGAATGTGAGAAAGCCGGAAATCCGGATATGGTATACATGTTTGGCTCTACTTCCAAGATCACATTCCCTGGCTCCGGTGTAGCAGCAATTGCAACATCTCCAAGAAATGTTGAATTTATCAAGAAGCAGCTTACCGTTCAGACAATCGGACATGATAAGATCAACCAGCTTCGTCATACAAGATTCTTTAAGAATATCGATGGCATGAAGGCTCATATGGAGAAGCATGCAGATATCTTAAGACCAAAGTTTGAAGCAGTTCTGAATGAATTCGATAAGGAGCTTGCAGGACTTGAGATCGGTTCATGGGTTAGACCGGTTGGTGGATATTTCATTTCGTTTGATGCATTAGAGGGCTGTGCAAAGAAGATCGTAGCAATGTGTAAGGATGCAGGAGTTGTTCTGACAGGCGCAGGTGCAACATATCCATATGGTAAAGATCCAAAAGACAGCAATATCCGTATCGCCCCATCCTTCCCATCTGTTGAGGAGATGGAAGCAGCTTCAAAGATCTTTGTTCTTTGCGTAAAGCTGGTCAGCATCGACAAATATCTGGGTGAAGAATAAGTAATAAATAATCGAATAGAGGACATATAAAAGCAACATCAATATGTTAAAAATAAGATTATCAGAAGGTAGTCTTATGGCTGGCATGTTGATGTTGTTTTTTGTTGAATAAAAAGAGCAGACGATTGATTTATGGGCGAAAATCTTATATTATATTGTTTACAGACATAATGCATTATGCGAAAAAGAGGGGGACATATGATGAAGATTGCCATATGTAATGGTGAAAAGAAATGCCGCGATCAGATGCGGACATCCATAGAGAATTATCTGGATACAAAAGAGATCTTATATACAATTGATACATTCGATTCAGGAGAGATGTTCCTGTGTGAGGGAGAATCCCTTCCTGAAAATTCTATTATATTCCTTGATACCAATACAACTTGTGTGGAAGAATGTCTGGATGCAGTTCTGGATAAACGGGAACCGCATACTGCCAGAAAGAAATTTACATTTAAAGAAGGGCAGACAGAGGTTTTATTCAATCACATTTTATATATTGAAAGTAAATTACATAAACTGGAGTTCCATATTATAGAAAATGGGAAAGTTCGGATATATACCAGGTATGGCACCATGAATGATCTGGAAGCAGAGCTGAAGTCATATCATTTTATCCGGGTGCATCAAAGTTATCTGGTAAATTTGCAGCATATCAGGCAGGTATCAAGATATGAAGTTACGCTTCATAATGGTGATATTATTTCGATACCGAAAGCCAGATATAAGGAAGTAGAGGAAGCATTTACAGCATATAAATATTGATAAGTGAACAGAGATTATAAAAAACAACATCCATGCAGCAACCTTAAGGTTTCGTAAGAAAGTCTTAAGTGGTTACTGCATGGATGTTGCTTTTTTTGTTTGTTACACTATCTGGGGTTTAAATGAAGAAATTTCATATTGATTTACGTGAGTTTGGTCATTTTCTGCAATATATTGTCGTTTTCTGCAAAGTGGGTTGTTTGGAGGGGGATAAAACAGTATAGTGCATGAAAAGGAGGAAGTAAAAAATAATTAAGTAACAAAAGAAAAAGGATCAATACATGGGAGGGTATTTATTATGAATTGGAGAAGAAAATGGAAACAGATAACAGCGGTTATTGCTGCTGGAGCAATGGTGGCAGGCAACATGACGATATTGCCAGCAAAGGCTGAGGAGAAGACCAGGTATCCATATACCATATTTGCATCAGCACAGAAAGAAGGAGCCATTACTATAAATGCAGATAATTTCTGCTTGAATGGTGATATGGTGACGAATGGAACGATATCAGCATCGGGAAATCTTCAAATTAATGGAACAAAAAAAGAATCAGCAGAGGAATCCATGATGTATTTGTTTCATGCAATAGATGATGCATATTTTACTGGTACCGATTATGTGGCATGTGAAGGAGACTATGTTTTAGAGGAGACGAATATCAATATCAGTACTCCGGTTGCGGCATCCGGAGAGATGAATCTGGAGGGAAATATTAACCTGAATACGGCAATTAAGGCATTGGAAACCATAACGCTTACCGGAGAGGTGAAAAATACAAATAATTCTGTTATCTATTCCAAATATGGAGATATCATTATTGACAGTACAAATGTGAATCTGAGTGGCTTGATCTACGCACCATTTGGACATGTGAAGATACAGGCACAGAATCTGGGATTAAATAACATTATTGTAATAGCGGAAACGGTTACGATCATAAGTAGTAGTGTAAATGTAAATTATAGTAGCCAAATGGCAGAGTTTGTAGGCACAGAGTCTGAATTACTAGACATACCGGATGATGAGAGAAAATATCTGGAGGGAAGAGAGCTTCCAGATGTTACTACTGAAGAAAATAGTTCAGAAGAAACAACAGAGGACAACAGTACCGAAGAAAATACAACAGAAGATAGTAGTACGGAAACGACAACAGAGGATTGGGATGCGAAACAGAAAAGATATGAGGAATTGATGAGTGATTTTGATAATTGGAACTCTTATCTGGATACTGATGAGGATGGGTTACCGGATGAACTGGAAGAATTGATTGGCAGTGACAAGATTCTTTCAGATACTGATGGAGATGGATTGGATGATTATTACGAGTTTTTACAGCTTGGAACATCATTAACTGAACCAGATACCGATGAAAATGGCATTAGCGATGCGGAGGAGGATTTTGACGGTGATGGTTTAAATAATGCGCAGGAATATATGTATGGAACGCTTCCATGGGAGTCGGATACCGACCAGGATGGGCTGTCCGATGGAGATGAAGTTCTGGTATATGGAACAGATCCATTAAAACCGGATACGGATGGAGATGGTTTGATCGATGGGGATGAACCGGCAATGGGATTTGATCCTACAAAGCCGGATACCGATGAAAATGGAATCCCTGATGGAAAAGAACGGATTGAACAGAGTGTTACATATGAGGTTGAGAATAAGGAGTGTGCTGTTACAGAGATTCAGGTGGATATGGTGACATCCGGTAGCTTACGGCATCAACAACAATTGAAAGTATAATGGATACAGATTATGGATGTTCAAATGTAGCAGGTCTGGTGGGTGAACCATTTGAGATAACAACAACATGTACATTTGAAACGGCGACACTTTCTTATAAGTCGATCAGACAAAGCTTGGAGAAACAGAGTTTAATGACCTTCTGTTTTTATGGTATGATGAGGATAATAACAGATGGTTGAGCTGGAGACAGAGCATGACGCTGAGACTGGGATCGTTAGTACGGAGACAACACATTTTAGCAAATATATGTTGGTAGATCAAAAGAAGTGGGAAGAGGTATGGAATCTGCAATTTGATTACCTTACCACAGTTTTGCCGGAGCGTGAAATTGATGCATGTTACACATATTTATTATTTGATTGTACGGTTCCTTGGGAGCTTGCGGGGACACCCGGCAATTCATCGGGATTGAAAGGGAAAAAATTAACAGAATATCACTCACAGTATATTGATGCTGGGCGACAGATTATAGGTGAGGTTACGGATACCATGAGAGAGAATGATAAAGTAGCATTTGCATTTTATCATGAGATTCATAATGATATGAGTAATACAGATACGTTTGAAGTTTTTGGGCGTTTGCTTTATGATGATGGGGATTATCTTACAGAAGCAGAAAATATAAAAGAAATAGCAAATCGTAATGAATTGGAAAAAATGTTGATAAAAGAATGGCAGTATGATAGAGAGATTAAATTAAATGAAGATTTAGAGATGCTTGGAGTTATATTACAGAATTATGAAGACTATGAAAAAACGGATACAAGATATCCTGACAGACGTATTGTTCTTGTATGTGGAAGTGATTTTAGCTATGGGTCATCAGAATTATTAATTTATTTGAAAAAAAGAAATATAAAAGTAGATACGATAGCATTAGGAGAATACGCAAAAGAAGCTCCGTTGATCAGAGTGGCAAAGATGACTGGTGGAACTTTTTATAAAATGCAGGATTTAAATGATTTATCCGATATGATTATGAAATTGGGGATTGGAAAACGCCCGGTCACAAATTCAAACACAGAAGTAACAGATCTGACAGATACGGATGAAGATGGTATTCCTGATGTAGTAGAACGAGGAGGAATGAGAAATCAGTATGGTATGATCGTTTATACTGATCCAAAGAAAAAGGATACTGATGGGGATAAATTGACAGATGGAGAGGAAATAGATCCGACAAAACGAAATAAGCAGTTTTCCAATATAATGACATTGGATGTTCCTAAGAACGCGGATTTTTATTATATGGAATCCAGTCCCCGAAATCCCGATACTGATGGGGATGGATATACAGACTATGAGGAGGTAAAAATATATCACTCAAATCCATCAATATGTAATGTCGATGTTTATGAGTTGCAGCATGATTATATTGCGGTGAATTTTATAGATGAAGATGGTAATAGTCAAATTTCATATGGTGGAAATCAGGGATGGTTTGGAGAGGAATATAAACAAAATAATATTGAGAAATATTCAACAATTGATAGTTATGGGTGTGGTTTAATTTCTATAAGTGATATTTTGTTGTATTTAGCGAGCGTAAATAGTAAGTATTCGACGGATATGACAGATCTTATCAGGACTGATAATGGAGCAATAGAATATAATTCTTATATTGACTATATAAGTCGCATGGAAAAAAGCTTTTTTCATGTAAGAGATATTGATCTCATAGACGGAAAGAAATGGACTGGAATTGATGGACTATCAATTGCATATGGAGTTTATAAATATAATTGGTTCTATAATGTTGATTTGCACAGTTATTGGGGGGGCGGAACAGATAAAATGTTGAAAAATATAGAAGAAATGTTGAAAAATGATATTCCTGTGACGTTGTCGGCAAATGCGATAAAAGAGCAGTATGAAGCGGAGGCGAAGGATAAGGGATTGTACATAAAAATGTATACGAATGATACTGAAATCCCGAGAGAAAAAAACTACGAAATGACAGATGCTACATTTGATAATCATTATGTTACAGTTACGGGAGTGATCAGAAATTCTATTGAGGATAGGACATGGTTACAGGTTTCATCATGGGGAAGAAAGTTTTATATTGATTATAATGAGTATTTATATTATATGCAGACATATGCATCTATGGGAGGTGCTGCAACAAATATTTTGCATATTACTGCGAAATAATGAAAGGAGTTTCTATTGAAGAAAAATATAAAGAAAAGAAAAAAATGGCTTATTCCAGTCTGCATAGTAGTAATACTTATTATTGTCATTGGTATTATTCGCTACAACAATAACATGCCGGTAAAAGAAGAGAATCCATATACTGTCTTTGTGCGGCAATATAGTGAAGTGTATGAACCTGATTGGGAACTGGAAAATGTAGGGATAAGATCTGAAACAGATGAAGATTATGCAGGGTTTAGAGTTCACTTATGGAGCGAAAAAGATTGCTGGAATTTAACTGATATGGCTAGGGTAAGCTACACACTTGAACCGAAGATAAGAAGTTATATAGGAGAAAAATATCAATCATATGCAATATCATTTATCTTTGAAAGCTATGCAGGAAGAATATTTCAATTTATCTTTTATGATAAGGATAAAAAGATGGTTTCTATGGCAAATTTGGGGTGGTGTGGTATCACTTTACCTAAAATTATAGAGGCATTTCCAGATATGACAGCGATACATACGGATGGAAGTGTTGCAATTAATTTTGAGGATCTGAAAGCAATTTCACAGTTAGAGGATTTACAGGAATGGTGGCTGCAAGGCGGAACAACAGTGCCGGAGAATTGGAAAGAATATATATGGTCAGTATTCCCAAAGTGTGAAATTTATGATGCATCCAATTTTAAACATACTAGGTTTCCGTGGTAATTATATAACAGGTATGCATGATTTGATTGATTTGGTTAAATCATGCATACTTTGCTATTTGGATTGTGTAATTCGGGATGCAGAGAGATATTAAAGAGATGAAAGGAGTTTCTATTGAAGAAAAATATAAAGAAAAGAAAAAAATGGCTTATTCCAGTCTGTATAGTAGTAATACTTATTATTGTTAGTGGTATTATTCGCTATAACAATAACAAGCCAGTAAAAAAAAGAAAATCCATATAATGTCTTTGTGAAGCAATATAGTGAAGTGTATGAACCTGATTGGGAGCTGGATAATGTAAGTATAGCACCAGAAACGGATATTGAATACGCAGGAGTTGAAGTGCGTTTCTGGGGAGAAGAGGGTGTCTGGAACTTAACTGATATGGCACATATATGCTATATACTTGCACCAAAGATAAGAAGTTATATGGGAGAAGAATATCAATCATATGCATTAGCATTTAAATTTCGAAGCTATGCAGGAAGATCATTTTCATTCATATATTATGACGGAGATAAAAGGATGATTTCTTTGACAAATATGGGGCGATGTGGTATCACTTTACCTAAAATTATAGAGGCATTTCCAGATATGACATCTATAAGTACGGATGGAGATGTAGCGATATCATTCGATGCGTTAAAAGCCATCGAACAGTTGGAGAGTTTGCAGGATTGGTGGTGCTTTAGGGAAACAATGCCGGAAAATTGGAAAGAATATATATGGTCCATATTCCCTGATTGTGAGATCCGTGACTTATCCAATTACTGGGAAATAGAAAAGGTTCCGTGGTAAGCATCGCAACGAATATTGTGTATATTACAGTGAAACAGTAGGGAGGGAGATTAGTATTGAAATATAAATTAAAAAAGAGATATATAGTATTGATATGTTTGTTAGTTGTATGTATTGGAAGAATTATATTTTATTATGCAACAACAAGTCCTTTTTATAGGTTTGTGAAAACAAACGTCAAAAATTGTAAAGGAGAATGGAAGCTTGAGGGTGCAAGTATCGTATTTGACAATCATATAGTTGTGTCTTTTTTTAATAAAAAATCTGATTGGAATATGAGTGAAATAGCATTCATATGTAAGGAACTCTTGCCTGAAATAAGAGACTATTATGGATCAGACTATGATGGATATGATATAGACTTCCATTTTAAAAGTTATGCAGGCAAGAGGCTTGCGGTTCAATATAGTGACGGGGATAAATTTTTAACTATTACTGCAAATCGATTATCAAGAGGGGTTTGTTTAGAGAATATTGTTATGAATTTTCCAGAAGTGAATTCACTTCAGTTGGATGACAGTGTTAGATGTAAATATTTGGATTGTTTAAAAGATGTTAAAGATTTGAAGTACATAGAAATTGGGAATCCTTTTTCTGAAGAAAAACAGGATTATATATTAACTTTATTTCCAGATTGTAAGTTTAAGGAAGGGGACAATTCTAATATAGGGAGGACAGAGGAATAATGTATGATGAAAAAATCGAATAAAAGAAAAAAATGGCTTATTCCAGTCTGCATAGTAGTAGTAATACTTATTATTGTCATTGGTATTATTCGCTATAATAATAACAAGCCGATAAAAAAAGAAAATCAATATAATGTCTTTGTGAGGCAATATAGTGAAGTGTATGAACCTGATTGGGAACTGGAATATGTAGGAATATTATCTGAAACGGATATACAATATGCAGGGGTTAAAGTTCATTTTCAGAATATAACAGATTCCTGGAATTTAGATAATATGGCTAAAATAAGCTATATTCTCGCACCAAAGATAAGAAGTTATATGGGAGAAGAATATCAATCATATGTGTTGTCATTTGTGTTTGAGGGTTATGCTGGAAGATCATTTGCGTTTAGATACTATGATGGAGATAAGAAAATGATTTCATTAGAGTCTATGGGTGGGTATGGTATTACATTACCTAAAATTATAGAGGCATTTCCAGATATGACATCTATAAGTACAGATGGAAGTATCGCGATATCGTTCGATGATTTAAAAGCCATCGAACAGTTGGAGAGTTTGCAGGATTGGTGGTGTTTTTCAGAGATAATGCCGGAAAAATGGAAAGAATATATATGGTCAATATTTCCTGATTGTGAGATTCGTGACTTATCCAATTATTGGGAAATAGAAAAGGTTCCGTGGTAATTATATGGCAGGTATGGGTATATTATTATTTGAATTGCATGATACATCGTAAGATGAAATAAGAGGTGGAGGTGGATGCGATTGAAAAAAGAATGGCTAGCTGCCTTTTCAATCATTGTTATTTTCTTAGGGTTAATTTATGGCGTAAGCTATCGGAAGAAGAAAAAATGTTTATTCATTCAAAATTTCCAGACTGTGTTATAGAAGAATCGACAGAAGACTAGAGATGATCTGGAAGAAATGTAAAAAGATGGTGTGGAATATACCAGCTTCAAAGGTTAGATTTGAAAATCTAATATTGAAGTTTGATATATTCTGCATCATCTTTTTTGATATATGCTATATGACTTATAGCATGAATTGATTTCGAGGATGTCTGGTTGCCAGAATATTACGCTGTTTGGCGACAGCTACATGAGTATATATTTCGGTTATGGTGATCGAACTGTGACCAAGCATTTCCTGTATATATCGAATATCCACATCTGCATCCAAAAGACTGGTTGCAAATGTATGACGAAACATATGTGGTGTAATATGCATATCAATAGATGCAAGTTCTGAGTATTTATTTATCATACGCCGCACAGCCTGATCGGATAAGGGTTTCGCAGCCTGATTAACAAAGAAAGAATCGCAGGCGAGTATTTCTTTTTGAAAAGTTATCTTATATTTTTTCAAAATACAAAGCACAGATTCATTCCCAATCTGGATGCGGCGTTCCTTTGATCCCTTTCCATAGATTAGAATGGTTCCGTCTTGCAGATCAATGGAATCATTGTGAAGAGAGCAAAGCTCGGAGATTCGAATACCCGTTGCAAAGAGTAGTTCCAGTACGGCAGTATCTCTTAATGCATTTTTTCGTTGATATTCTGTTGGAGCCAGTGTTTGCTGTCTGTGTGCTACAGACAGAAGCGTTTCGACAGTAGCTAATGGGATTGTTTTTGGTAAAATAATAGGTTCGCGAAAACGCAGTTGAAGCTTATCGAATGGATTTTGTGGCAGAAAATCCTTATATAACAGGTAATGAAAGAAGGCTTTTAATGAAGCAATCTTCCGTTTTACTGTTCTTGGTTTATATTGTTCGTGAAGACCTGCGACATATTCCTCTAAAAGATCGGGAGTGATATCTGTGATGTCAGAAGGAATTTGTGCATGTGCAAATTGTGCCAGATCAATCCGGTATGCTTTTAATGTTTTCTCATCCAGTCGCTTCTGGTTCTTACAGTAGGTGAGATAGTTTTGAATGTGTGTAGATAAAAGAGTCGTAGTCATTTGTATTTGTTCTCCTTAAAATTATTTATTAGATGCACTTCAAGATAGATCCGATATAAGCCCGGTATGGGTCTTACCAAGGTCATTTTTGCTGTGCATAGAATCTTCGTAGCAGGATTCTGCCTTGCTTAGTATATATTCCAGAATTTATAAAATGGAAGAATACAATCGAAAAATAAGAGAAATTTGGTCATTTTCTGCAATATATGGTCGTTTTATGCAAAACGGTTGATTTTGCATGGGATTGGGGATAGATTGGAGGGGAAGGAAAGTAAGAAAATAAGTGATGGATAATCTTATATTATCCATTGTTTTAGTAAGTAAGTAGTTCTATTAGAGACCGATAGATTATATGACTTTTGCAATATAAGATAATAACTAATACATATGGAGTACTATTATGAATAAAGATAATGAAATACTATTACAAAATGTAATAAATGATACAACTATTTCACAAGAAGATGTTATAAAGGCACAGATTGAATTAAAAAAACATGTAAAAAATAAAGATTTTTACAGAATAGATCAATATAAAATAAATTTCGGAACTCAGATTTCTAAAAATTATTCTAATTTGAATCAGCGTCGTTCCTTTTATTCTGATTGTTATTTTACAAAATCAAATTTTACAAATACGGGGTTTACTGGTTCTATTTTTTCTAATTGTAATTTTACAAATAATTTATTAAAGCGTACAGTTTTTGATTCATGTAATTTTAGACAATGTAATTTTGAATATTCAATCAATGGTAATAATACATTAGAAGGCACAGATTTTAACAATGCTGTATTTGTAGAATGTACATTTGAAGGAATTACTTTTGATGCTGGAATGGCTTCTAATGCTATATTTCAAAGCGTAAGTTTTAAAGAATGTGTATTTTTAGGTATGCTTTGGGAAGCTGCAACTTTTGAGGATGTGTATTTTGATAATTGTCAAATGAAAGGACTTAATTTTGAACAGTGTGTTTTTGATAATATCCATATGAATAATACTCGTCTATTATTTCCGACTATTCCATATATAATTAACGGGATAAAATATTTAATGCAGACTGATGATAATGTTCAAATTTCTTCTGCAAATAGTTCAAGTGGTTTAATAAAGAAAGAAGAATATTTAAAACTTCTCCCTATATTAGAAAAATTTTATTATGGTACAAAAAATTATTTCCCATTGGCAAATATTTATGTCGCTCAAAATAAGTATCAAGATGCATACAATGCAATAATAAACGGGGTGCGTGTCGCTATGCAATTAAGGTCGTTTCGAAGTTTACGAAGTTTTTGTATATTGCTGAAAACCATTCCTGTTTTAGAGCCAAAACATTTTAATTTTGTATATGAATGTATACAAAATGAAATTGGATGTCAATTTTTTTCATCGACAGATTATTATATTTTATCAAGATACCTCGGTGAAGTTCGCCAACTACTAGTAAATGGAAAAGATGGTACTGTGGTAGGAATTACTATTAAAACAAATATAGAATCCAATGAATGTGATAAGTTAGGGATATTAATCTCAGTCATAAACTCTATAATTGATTATTCGTCAACAAATGCAAATAATTATATTGAGTTAAGGCATTATTCTCCATATGAAATTTTTTGTCAAATAACAGCTAATCCTGAATGTATTTTTTATATAATAGGCATTATATATTCTGGATTATTAGGTGTAGATACATTATATAAAA